>NZ_BJBV01000007.1:0-214396 GCF_036245925.1 Shewanella sp. M-Br | reverse complement strand
AGCAGCATCTGGCACATGAACTAAAAACCTACTGAATTCCGCTTTCATTTTAGTATTAGTTGCTTCGATAGTATTGCGATACTCTGATTCATCAAAAGGCATATTTAGTTCAGCACGTATACATGTAATCGCCTTTATCTCTAACTCAGACAAACTTATTGATGCCTCTATGCATTTAACAAAAAACTCCTTCATGGCTCTGTTCAATTCAGTATATTTTGAGTCACGATCCTGAATAAATAGATCGATTTGTTTCGAGTGATGGTCAAAGTTGTTTTGTAATACTTGCCATAACCTTGGGTCGCTGTCTCCTCTTATATTATATGCCGTCATTTCATTGAGCATTTGATTCTGCTTTTGAAAACTTCCGTCTAATTGAGTTGAGAGAATCTGAATGTCTGTTCTGAGGTTATCCAGGGGCAGCTTTTCAGGAAGTAGCGCAAGGAGTTTCTGTGCTATAGCTGCGGAAAGCTCTGTGACTGCTTGAACCGTTGCATTAGTTGCAACAACTGTCAATTTTGCAGTTGCAACTCCGTGAGCTGATGCTCGCTCCATTTCTTCTTGTGAGATATTAGGAAGTTTCATTAGCATCAACTTCGTAGTTACGAGTTGCTCAGCGGCTGCCATAAATATTTCCGACTTTAGCGCGTGTTCCCTATCTTCCTTTCTGGACTTGGATTGGTAGTAATTCGTTAACCATACACCAATAAGCGTGATGCAAGAGCCAATTACTGCGCCAACGACTGTATCTGTAATTAATTCCTGCACTTAATTCTCCTAGATGCTTAACATTTTATTAGTGCGCATGCGAGTTTACCTCATTAGACTAGTGAAAACGCGCACACTTAACTAACTGTATGCAAAGAATTTATCAGCTTTTTATCAAATACACCATCCGGAAAAACGCGCATGCGCGTTTTCCAAACCTATTAACTAATTTTGGAAAAGTATATACAAATGATTTTAAAGGGTTTTGTTAATTTTAGGCTGGATAAACGCGCAAACTCATGAGTGTAAAAACACTCAAAAGCATCTAAATTTAAATACGACTGTATACCCATACATTGTTAGTCGCTTTACGGTAGGGCCAAATATTAGGTAAATGGATGAGATTTTGTAGGGCAATTCATTCGTCAGTTTTCGATTCACTAAATAAATGCTAGCAAGCTTTGGGGCATAGGCTTTTTAGCTAAACGAACAGCGAAAGGGTCAGTGAGGATTGGCATTGTTGCAACAGTGACCGTTGGCGGCATGGATGCCGCCGTCGAGCCTATAGGGATACTTCTTATGAAATAAAAAGACGGCGAGTCACTGGGGAAACAATGACAATTCATGCTGCAAACTGACAACAAAGTTATCTTGCTTTGGGGCAGAAGTAAGTTAAACCAACCTATCGGATCTAATTGTATCCAGATGTGAATCTTGCAGGTTCAGTCCAGGCTAATTCACCTTTTGTCATCTGCATGTCATCTAAACTTCATCATTCGGTCAAAGCCCCCCACTAAGCTCATATTCGTTAACAGCCTAATGGGGTGAATACGAGATGACAGGATTTAATTTCAGGAAACTTGAGAGGTCTACGCGGGAAGAGATAAATGACCCCAGCCTTTCTCCTCCCATCTTTAATCGCTCAACACAAACGCCAACATTAGCACCAACATCCTCAAATCAATTCAATTGTGCCGCGATTACCCCATCCGCATTAACTTCAGCCCATACAGCAAGCATCACAGTTAACGCCCTCTGGTTGTCAGATATCCATTTAGGCTGTAAGGATTGCAAGGCTGACTACCTGCTCAGCTTGCTTGAAACCGTGCGTTGTCAGCACTTGTATCTGGTCGGTGACATAGTCGATTTATGGGCGTTGAAACGTAAGCTGCACTGGCCCGATAGCCACAATAAGGTGCTGCAAAAATTCATTGAACTGGCACAAAACGGCACCCAAGTGATTTATCTGCCGGGCAACCACGACGAATTGATTAAACCCTACGCCGAGCTAAGCCTGTGGAATATCAAAATTGCCCGCCAACATATTCACCACGGAATTGGCGGCCATAAACTCTTGATGCTCCACGGGGATCAGTTTGATGCCGATGTGTGTGTCGGCCGTTTCTACGCCATATTGGGCGACCATTTATATGACCTATTATTGTTCCTCAATCGCAATCTCCATAGCTTGCGGGAACGCTTAGGTTATCCCTATTGGTCACTGGCAAGTTATATCAAGTCCAAAGTGGGCAAGGCTCAAGCGGCTATTGGACATTACCGTCAAGCGGTACTCAACTATGCCCAGCACTTTGATGTTGACGGTGTGATCTGCGGTCATATCCATCAACCCGAACTCTCGACTCACTCCAGAGCCGCCCAATATTACTCACCACTCAGTCCCCCTGAAAAGAGGCAGATCATCTACGCCAACGACGGTGACTGGGTCGAAAACTGCAGTTTAATCACAGAAACCTTAAGTGGCGAATTACAACTTTGCCGCTGGAACGAGCAAACGCTCAAGCTCGATATTCTCAACAGTATAGCGCTGGTACAACAGCCGCCTAAGACGCACAAAGACAAGCAACAAAAAACGGCAGCGCAGCAAATGCCAAACACAAATACCGGCGAAACTCGCCCAAGGGATGTTGCCTAACACTATGAATCAATTACATAACGCTATGGAATACAATGAAAAAACGCTAAACAGCAACCTTAGCCATAACAAGCATACTGTGCCGTTTAAGGCGAATAACATGATTTTTACCGTTGATAATGTGGTTGAACAAAATCTACCAGCGATCAATGACAAACCTTGGCTCGCTAAACCTGCCAAGGCCATGCTGCGTTACCTGCTCAATGAAAAACAGTGCAACGATATCGCCAGTCAATATACCTATTTACAGGGCGTAGACTTTGTCGAACAAATGCTGGCGAGTTTTGACTTTAGTTTTACCGTGCCCGCCAACGAGATAGAAAACATTCCCTGTGAAGGCCGAGTGGTCATATTCGCGAACCATCCTATAGGTTCACTCGATGCATTAGCGCTCATCAAACTCATCAGTGAAGTTCGCCCTGATATTAAAGTCGTCGCGAATGAGCTCTTGATGGCGCTGGAACCGCTGCACTCAATCCTACTGCCAGTGCGCAATATGACCGGCGGCACACCGAAACAGCATTTAGAAAAAATCCACCAGCATCTGCGTAATGAAGGCGCAGTGCTGATTTTTCCGTCGGGCGAAGTCTCGCGTCTGCGCCCTAACGGCGTGCGTGATACCCAATGGCACTCAGGCTTTTTAAAGATGGCGATTTCCTGCAATGCGCCCCTACTGCCAATATTTTTAGATGCCAAAAACTCTGCCACTTTCTACGGCGCATCTATGATTTACAAGCCACTTGCGACACTGCTGCTAGTGAAGGAAATGTTCAAGCAGGCTAAACGTAATATGCCGATCCGCATTGGCGAGCTCATTCCTAATGAAGCCGTACGCTCAATGGACTTTCCACTCAAGACCAAGATAAAACTGCTTAAAAATCACTTGTATCGTATCGGCAAAGATAAAGATCCACTGTTTATCACCCAGAGCGCTATCGCCCACCCCGAATCGCGCCGTGAACTGCAAGCGGCACTGCAACAATGTGAACTTCTAGGGGAAACGCAAGATAACAAGTTGATTTATCTGTACCAACACAACGACAGTAATCCCATCATGCGGGAAATCGGCCGCCTGAGGGAAATCGCCTTTCGCGCCGTAGGCGAAGGTTCGGGCAAGCGCCGCGATATCGATAAATACGATTCCTACTACCAACACTTAGTGTTGTGGGATAAAGAGCAGTTTGAAATTATCGGCGCCTATCGTTTTGCCAGTGGTGAGCAAGTCTTAGCAAAATATGGCGACAACGCACTCTACAGCCAATCCCTATTCCAATACGCCGACAGCTTTATGCCCTTTGTGAAGCAAGGGTTAGAACTCGGTCGCAGCTTTGTGCAGCCTAAATATTGGGGTAAACGCAGTTTAGATTATCTGTGGTTTGGCATTGGGGCTTATCTCGCCAAGCATCCTGAATATCGTTATCTATTTGGCCCTGTGTCCATCAGTAATCAACTGCCTGGAAGTGCTAGGGAAATGCTAGTGCACTTTTATGCGCGGGAATTTGCACCTGCGCAGCAGATGGCAGTTTCCATGTCACCCTTTGGCTTATCTAAATCCCAAAAAGCTAAGTTAGATGACTTGTATTTCTCCGAGGATTATCAGAGTAACTTTAAGCAACTCAAACAAGTGCTCGCGAGTATGGGGGCGGCCGTACCTACGCTCTACAAACAATATGGTGAACTGTGTAAAGCGGATGGGGTTAAGTTTCTCGCCTTTGGTATCGACGCCGACTTTGGCGATTGTATCGATGGCTTAGTACTGGTGGACACCCACAAACTGAAAGGTAAAAAGTATCAACGCTACATAGGTGCACACTTGCCCGAATCGGAGCGGATGCCAATCACAGCGGATGATGAGCCAGAGGTCCAAGATCTTTGAGTTAAAACTTTGTAATGGGTGTTGGCTAAACTTGCACCACTCTGTTATAAGTAACTGTAATGCAGCGCATTAACAGAGCGCATCCTAGGATGCGCAAGCTTAACAGGGGATCATCATGCCGATCATTATCGCCGATATTATGAGTACCCGAGTCGTCACGGTTGAAATGGACGATCGATTAACTGTGGCGAAGGAAATCTTCGACCAAGCGAGCTTTCATCACTTGTTGGTCGTCGATGAGTATCAACTTGAAGGCGTGTTATCGGAGCGGGATCTGCTGCGCGCGATTAGCCCGAACTTAGGCAGTAGCGCGGAAACCGCAAGAGACTTAGAAACCCTACAAAAACGTGTGCATCAAGTGATGACGCGTAATCCGGTTACCGTCGCACCCCACATCAATTTAGACACGGCTACCCGCATGTTATTAGATAACGATATCGGCTGCTTACCCGTGTTAGAGGACGGTAAATTGGTTGGGATTGTTACTTGGAAAGACTTATTACGTGCCTATTGTGAGTACAGAGCACAAAATCAAAGCGAGTGCTAATCCTAAGACTGCACTCGCTTCTGTTCTCAATAACTCAGTTCAACTCACTCAGTTTGCCTAACTTAAATCGCCCAACCACCCATATAAAACACCACTAAACCTAAGGTGATGGCAAGCACGCCTAACTTCAGTTTACGCCATTCGCCACTGCAAATACGGCCTACCACCAGTGTCACAAAACCCAGCATAATACCGGTAACGATATTACAGCTTAAGATGATAAACACAGCGCAGGTTAAGCCCGACATGGCATCAACTTTATCGTCAAAGTCGAGTTTCGCCACATTACTCAGCATCAACAAACCCACATACATCAAAGCAGGTGCTGTCGCATAGGCTGGCACTAAATAGCTTAATGGCGCTAAAAACATCATCAATAAAAACAGTACGCCAACTATGGTAGCCGTTAAACCTGTCTTACCGCCCGCTGCAGTCCCCGCCGCCGACTCGATATACACAGCCGCTGGTGCACCGCCGACTAAACCTGCCACCATACTGCTTACTGAGTCTGAAGTTAAGGCTTTACCACCGCCGACAATATTGTCGTCTTTATCGAGTAAATTCGCTTGCCCAGCCACAGCACGAATAGTGCCGGTCGCATCAAAAATCGCCGTCATCACTAACGCTAATACGATAGGCAATACCACAGGATTAAAGGCACCCATAATATCGAGCTGACCAATCAGTGAATGCTCTGAGGTAAAATCAGGCAAGGCGAACAAACCTTGGTATTTAACGCTCGGATCGAACACTAAACCAAATACCGATAGCGCGATAATCACCAACAAAATACCGCCAGGTACACCGCGGCGCTCTAAACCAATTGTCGCCGCTAAACCTATAACGGTAGCGATAACAGGTAAGCTGTTAATGTCGCCTAACTTCACAGGTAAGCCTGCGCTATTGGCCACAATCAACTGCACACTGTTAGTCGCAATCAAAAGTAAAAACAAGCCGATACCTATGCCTGTACCGTGGGCTATGCCCTTTGGTAAATTCGCCAGCACCCACTGGCGAATACCTGTCACACTCACAAGCGTGAACGTCACGCCCATTAGGAAAATCGCGCCTAAGGTGACTGGAATCGACATTCCCTGACCTAGGACTAAGCTAAACGCAGTAAAGGCAGTGAGCGAAATCGCGCAGCCAATCGCCATAGGTAAGTTAGCCCATAAACCCATGAGCAAAGAACCAAATGATGCAATTAAACAGGTTGCAATAAACACAGCGCCGGGATCAAACCCCGCTTGGCCTAACATGTTTGGCACCACAATCACTGAGTAGACCATAGCGAGGAAAGTCGTTAATCCCGCAATCACTTCTTGGCGAACTGTGCTACCACGTTGTTGAATAGAAAAATAACGGTCCAGAAACGAACCAGAGGGTACGGCTGTTGAACTCAATTGCTCAGACATAATGTTGTTATACCTTGTGATCTCTTAAAATGGGGTCGGTACCAATTACCCTAAAACGCAATTGGCGACGCTGGCTGCGGCAGATTAGAGCCCCAAATCCATCAGACTTGGGTGAGAGATCCACATCATTTTCCTACTGTGGGAAAAATCCATGATCTGCAAGCAGTGATGCCTCGCGATGATTAACAAGCCATTAACCATGTAGACGCAGCCGTTGTTGGCCGCGGATGATACTGGAATCTCCCAAAGATAGCTAAGACATCGCCTACACTTCGATAAAAAATTAGCGGCAAAAACTGAAATCTGTTGTTTAAAAAAACGCCTAAACCTATGTAATAACTGCTACTTAATATCACATTAATCACGATAAGAGTCTGCCAGTGCCGCGTAAACGTACGCTAACTTCCCCCTCCTTCATCTCCCAATATTAGAATATGGCAAGTCAACCAAACCTTGATACTTAGTGTATTGATACTTGGTGTATTAATGTTACAGGGGTTGTTGTAAAAGGAGCCACACTTACGCTTTCTGTAACGAACACCTCGTCATTCACACCGCCTGCGTGAATATGCGATCTTGGTAGCTTTATTGAACAAAAAATTACTCTGCTTTTACAGTCACATCAATATGACTTATGCTTAGAGGCACTGATGGGACTACACTTAGCTGACTATGAAAGAAAAAGGATTGGGTATGGACGAAAGGCGTAAGTTTTCGCGGATTCTATTTGCCACGAGCGCACATCTACAACAAGGTGGTGCACAGTGGGAGACGACCATTCTCGATTTGAGTCTAAATGGTGCCTTGGTTGAAGAACCGCAAAATTTTATTAATTCGGGTGATGCTATTACCCTCAGTTTTGCCTTACCAGAATCTGACATTGAGATCCGTATGGAAACTGAGTTGGTCCATCAAAAAAATGCCCAATTAGGTTTGAAGTGTAACTTTATCGATGTTGATAGTATCAGCCACCTAAAACGTATGGTGGAACTGAACCTAGGTGATGCTTCTTTGCTAAATCGTGAACTCATGTTGTTTATCGAAAAACACAATATCACAGCTTAAAACACCAGCTCATAAACACAAACAGCGCCTCATGGCGCTGTTTGTGTTTATGAGCTGGTGTTAACTCACTCGCGAGCATTTGATGCTAAATCGCTTCTAGCGCTTCGGATAACTTAGAAACACCCACCACTTCCATCCCAGCTGGAGGCTTTTTCGGCACATTGGCCTTGGGCACGATTGCTCGCTTAAAACCATGCTTAGCGGCTTCGATTAATCGCTCTTGCCCATTAGGCACAGGACGAATTTCGCCGGACAGCCCGACCTCACCAAAGGCAACTAAATCGCTAGGCAAAATATCACCGCGAAAACTCGATACCATTGCCAAGAGTAACGTTAAGTCGGCACTGGTTTCCGTTACTTTCACGCCGCCCACCACGTTAACAAACACGTCCTGATCCGACATCTGCAAACCACCATGGCGGTGCATTACAGCAAGCAACATGGCCAAACGGTTTGCATCCATACCCACAGCCACGCGGCGCGGGTTAGACATGGCTGAGTTATCCACCAGCACTTGCAGCTCCACCAACAAGGGCCGGGTGCCTTCCCAAACCACCATGACAAGCGAGCCAGATGATTCTTCTTCACCACGAGAAAGGAAGATTGCCGAAGGATTGGCGACTTCCTTTAAGCCGCGCTCTGTCATGGCAAATACGCCTAATTCATTGATCGCGCCAAAACGATTTTTATGGGAGCGCAAAGTGCGGTAACGACTATCGCTATCCCCTTCAAACATCACAGAGCAGTCGATACAATGTTCCAATACCTTGGGCCCAGCCAAACTGCCATCTTTGGTCACATGGCCGACCATGATCACGGCAATGCCATTTTCTTTCGCAAAACGGGTTAAGTAAGAAGCGGATTCACGCACCTGCGACACACTGCCAGGGCTCGATGCCACATCACTCATGTGCATCACTTGAATCGAGTCAACAACGATGACTTTCGGCAATTCTTTAAGGGCAACTTCGCAAATTTGCTCGACGCTGGTTTCAGACAACATTCGCAATTTATTGGTTGGTAAACCAAGGCGATGGGCGCGCATCGCTACCTGCTGCAACGATTCTTCACCCGTGACATACAGTGCAGGCATTTGCTCGGCCAAATGACACAGAGTTTGCAATAAAAGCGTACTCTTACCTGCGCCTGGATGTCCGCCAATCAAAATGGCAGAACCTGGTACAATCCCACCACCGAGCACTCGATCTAATTCGCCAAAATGACTCAAGATCCGCGGTAAGGCATTAAGATCGATTTGATCTAATGTCTTCACTTCATTGCTGCTTGCTCCGGCATAACCGACAAACTTAGTGCTGCGCCCAGGCGACGCTGCACCGAGCCTCACCTCAGTGATCGTATTCCATTCCTGACAAGCGCTACACTGCCCTTGCCAACGGGGAAAGTCTTGTCCACACTCATTACATACGTACGCCGTTTTATTCTTTGCCATAACTCATTAAAATCTGTATAAAATCAATTTAAGTAACTGCGAATACTGCCGACATAAGACTAACAGCCCAATACAAAATAAGCATTAAAAAGAACCCTACATGAGTCTAGATAACCATAGTGCACTCATCGAACAGCTCAAGCCATTGCTCATGGAACCTAACTTCCATGAGATTTTCCAGCAGCTGACGATAGATGAAACCAATTCGACCCGTTTTCTAGTGAAAATGGAACTCAGTCGTTTGGCTTCACCATGCACGCGAATTATCGATCTCAGGGATAAATCTGAGCTTCCTTGTGTTGAAGTGATGTTAGGTCAACAGCGACATTTTTTAGATGAACCCGCCAAAAACAGTATGCATGAGGCCATGTCACTGTTTCGCAACCAATATACCTTGGGAGTATACGAGTATGTGCTCAATGCTCACCAACAACGTCGGTTAAAGTTGCGCCAAAATATCACGCAAGTGGAAGCCGCTGAGTCAGAGCCTTTTATGGTGCCCGGCGTGGTATTAGGCAGTTATTTCAACCGCACAGAAGAGCGAATGAATTACAGTATTCGCATCGCAGCATCGCAAACCGGCCGTGGTGAAGTACAAGGGATAACTGCAGATTTATCCGTAGGTGGTGCCCGTATTCGCCTTGCAGCTAACCATCCCTTCGATCTCGACCATCCTCTAAAAATAAAGTTACTGGAACTCAGTGAAGAGTTTTACTATCCCGATCTCCAGCTCGGTGTTGACTATGAGGTTGTCGATAGCCAAACCAATGGTGAATATATTTGGTTAAGACTCAAGCGTATTGGGGGCAGCGAAGCCTTAAGTGAAATGCTTGGCAATTTAATCCGCGGCTACAAACTGCGTTACAAAGTAGATGTGAATGATGTGATAGTCACAGCAACAGGGCTTGGATTTGAGCGTCATTATTTACCCCATTTGCCGCACTTACCTTTATATTTCAATACTCAAACGCAAGGTTTGAGCCACATGCTACTCAGCCGAGATAACCAGCATATAGTGCATTATTTTCAAGATGAAAATGATGTGAACCAGTTACCAGCTATGCTGACACCAAGCCGTTTATCTGCGCTACTTAATCATCCTGAAAATCCCGACCATGGGCTATTTTTTAGCTTTACCTATAATGCCCAAGGTTGCTTATATTTTTACTCTGCCACCTTAGCAGAGCTTAAAGCTAAGGGCATGATGCCTTTATTTTTAGGCTTTGCATCGACCAAGCCCAGCTGGCGGATCTTCAAAGTCACCCAAGATAAAATTTATCATGATAAGGGTTATCGACGTGCTACCCTCCCAGGAGATGAAGCAAAATTTAGCCCATTGGTCGAACAACAATTATCACAATTTAGCCATTTGCTTCAGCTCATCGAAATCAGCAACGAAGATACCAGAGGCCATTACAAAGCTTGGCAAGACGATAGTAATGCCAACGCCCTAAAAACCTTTGGTCAACAAAGACTGACCACCAATCAAATTAAGTTAGTTTCCATGCAGTTTAGCGAGCGACGCCAAGAAGCGCGTTTCGCCTTTAAAACCTTAGTCAATGTGACTCAAGACAAGCACAAAGCCACGGGCATTACTTTAGATATTTCAAGCCGAGGCATGCAATTAACCTTGGATAATCCTGCCGATTTTTCATCAAATAAACCACTACTGTTAAGCTTCCCAAAGCTCCAAACCATTGCAGGCAAAACACAGCTAGATAACCTCCCCTACCGCTTAGTGCGTACCCGCAAGAATGGTGTAACCTTGCATTTAACCGCCGTTATGGGCCATACGCCCCATGTTGGGGTCGAATTTTTAAATAAACTTATTGCCCATAACAAAGAAAAATTAGAGCAACTCACCGAAAACAATAGTGAAATCAAAGAACTTGCCGATGGTTTAAAAAATATTTTGATGCATGATTTACATTCTGTGCCCTATTTTGTTGAAAAAACGACAAAATCTGCCCAAGTCGCTTGTTTAGGCGTTGGTACACAACAGGATGAGATCAGCGATATTTTTGCCGCGGGCACCTCAGATACTCTGCAATATAATTTAGCGCCACTGCTAAAAGACGGGTTTTTTAAGCGAGATATTCTCGAACCTATCCGCCAAATGAAACCCCAACAGGACATGGATTTTATTGAAGTGTTTATTCAGTTAATTCGCCAATCTCGCGGAAAAATCTTTTTAAAGTGCACTCTTGCAACTGAAATCGGTGATGTCGAAGCACAGATAACCTTTATCAATCAGAGCAAAGCATTAGGCAGATTCCTCGCCCTACGGATTTATCGCGGCGCGACAGAGAAGCCTGACATGAACTACCTACGCCGTGAATTGGAATACATTAATATTCATGCAAACCATAAAGCTAAACAGTTAGAAGAACAGTTATGGCGTGTGATTGGTGTCGGCGAACTGTTAGATATTACCCAAGAAGTCGAATTAAGATACCCAGTACTTCATAAAAAGCAGTCTTAATTGTTCAATACCGCCAGATCAAAACTTAAATACCAATCCCTTATCTTAGGAAAATGATCACTGGTGGCATCTAAATGAGTCAGCATATCTGCATGGCCATAGTCATGCTTAAAGCCATTCTCCTTAGCGAGAAGCGTCGATTTAACCCGTTTAAAGCCACACTCTACGACCATATCCGCCACATCTTCTGGATGCCCCAACACAGTATCGTTTTGCCCTGAGATAAACCAAGCCGGTGGCCAATGAGCGCGCTTTGCCGCTTTAGCATAATCAAACCCATCATCGTGATCGATCCAATCACCCCGTACCCAATCGATACTTTGAACTAATGAAGCGCGGCTCTCATTATCCATACCAATGCGCAGCTTATCGGCGGCGAGGTAACCTTGGCCCATCGCTAAACCTGGCGCTAAACGATTCCAAAAAACATCAACCATTAACCACTTTTTGAAGGACTTAACCCGAATTGTCCGCTTGCTACCGAAAGTAAGCAGTGAACGAACGCTTTGCTGCAAATCAGGATATCGGGCCAAACTACTCGCCATCAACACGCCGCCCCATGAATGGGCACACCAATGCACCTGCGAAGGCGCCACGGCTTTATGAGTCGTCTGCTCTTGGCAGACTTTTTGATGTAAATCGAGAATAGCCTGCTGTACTAAAGGTAACTGCTCGCGGATCACTTCACCCTGCCCTAAGGTAAAATCACGATCAATTTTAGGCAAGCTGAGCCCTCTTCCTGCAGTATCCAGCACATACACCACAAATCCCGCCTTCGCTAAATAACAACCAAGACCACGACCACTCTGGCTATAAAACACCCGACCGTTAGACATAGCACCATGGAGCATGAGGATAGGCGTTTTAGAAAAATCAGGCGCAGCCGGTAATAACTGGCGTAGATGCAGTTGACCATCGCGGTACGGCAGGTAGATTGAAGACTGTGAAATGGTCGAAATTGAGCCTTGGGCGAGCTGAGTCAAAATAAGTCACTGGTAGTTTATCAATATCCCTAAACTACCAGCTCATCAATTAAAGACAAGAGTCCTTACTCTAACTCAGTCTATATCCAGACTTATATTTAAATAAATGAATAACCTAGATTTGTAGCAGGTAAGGTAGAACCCGCAGGTCGAGATGGCGAATATTGGCATCCGCCGCCGCAGCCAGCTTAGGTTTGGCATGGAAAGCGATACCAAAATCCGCTGCTATCACCATAGGTATATCATTCGCGCCATCGCCGATCGCGACTCTTTGGCCTTTTGGAATTTGCCACTGCTCACTGCAACGCTCAACCACATCCGCTTTAAACTGCGCATCCACAACTTTACCTGTTACTTCACCCGCAAGTTTACCGTCAGTGATCACTAACTCATTAGCAAAGGCCGCATCTAAGTTTAAAAGCTGCCTTAAATGGCCAACAAAAGGCGTAAAGCCGCCAGATGCCACCACTAAACGCCAGCCATGGGATTTAAGCTCTAAAAGCATGGGCTCAAGCCCTGGCATCAAAGGCAAGTTGTCGCACAAGGTCTTGATAATACTGGCATCAGCGCCCTTAAGCTGTGCCACGCGCTGGCGCAGACTCTGCTCAAAATCTAGCTCACCTTGCATAGCACGTTCAGTAATCGCCGCCACGTGCTCACCCACGCCCGCCATAGCCGCTAATTCATCAATACATTCAATCTGAATCGCCGTGGAATCCATATCCATCACTAATAAGCCGGGATGATTCAAGCAAGGCAAATCAGCATGAATGACATGCAGTTCAGCTAAAGACTGAGGGAATGCCACTAACTGCGCCTGAGAAGGCAAATTTACCAGTGCCAACTCGATACAATGTAAACCAACTTGTCGTTCGATATGGGCGATACCGATAACGTTAGACTGAGGTAATTGCGCTATCCAGGCCGATATTGTCGCCTCTACCGCGGCATCTTGATAAATAATTCGCACACGTGAAACACCAGCGGGGTTTGCTGACTCTTGATAACGTTCAAACACTTGCCCTTGGCGTTCAAACCTTGGGGAATGGTCAGAGACTAACCACAAAAAAAGCGCATCTTGGTTCAAGCTTTCCATCGGACTTAAATTCTCCAACTATCGGGCTCACACAGAATCAATTATGATTAGGCAAGCGCTCTACATTTTAAGGGTCAAAGTGTTATATCTTAAAGGGCTAAAGAAAAGCCATAAAATCAGTAGACTGATCCAAATTGCCGCCGCCTTCGCCTTAATATTCGGCTTAGTGCAATTGTGGCAGACAAGCCTACTACAAGGTCAGTTGCTTCTAAAGTCCCAAACTCAAAAGATGGCCAGATTACTGGTACAGCAAACCGCTTATGGTGCCGCACCCGCGCTACAACTGCAAAATGACGAACAGTTGCAATGGCTCGCCAGCGCTTTAGTAGAAGATCCTAAGGTAATGTCCGCCGCCATCTTCAGTGACCAAGGCATGCGGCTATCCTTCGCTCAAAGCATCACTAAGGATGTAGTTGATCCTGACTCGGAAGAAATGAATTTGCTGCTAAGCAAATATCCTCCCTATGTAGAGCCCGTGATCCAAGAAGGGAAAAATCTAGGTTATGTCGAAGTCAGGCTTGATACCAAGTTATTTTTCAACGAAATCAAAGAAGCCCATAATTTAAACATGGAGCAACAACAAATCATGCTGCTGGTTGCAGGCTTGATTGGTATGTTGCTTTCACGCTCTTTGTCTTTCAAACGTGCCGACTTCGACCGCCGCCGCTTTAGGGTTAAGTTGCGTCAAGCGCCGAAAAAACCTAAGAAACGATCCTCAGCTGAAGAGCCATCAGAAAGTGTTAATGATAGTTTGGCGCAAGTGCTAACCGAAGATCAACTGGTGTCGACCACTGATCATCCACAAGAAAAAGCGGCTAAACCCACTAAGGCGCCAAAAGCAGTGACAGAGACCCGTGTTGATAAGCTCGCGCAGGAAAGCGTGCAAACTAAGGCCGAAAAAACGTCAGAAAATTCATTGGAATTACAGGATAATACAACAGTTGAAAACGCGACAAACAATGCGGAACAAGCGGCACCTGTTAAGGTTAAACCTAAAGTGAAAAGTGTCCGCCGAGTAAAACACGCGACTAAAACAACAGCCGCTGCGGCCGAAACCTGTACGCCAAAAACGCTCAATGAGCCAAGCGATCTCGACACAGATTCAACAGGTTAATCTCGATCTCAATAGATAGGAAAATCACTACACTCTAGATAGCTAAGCTCTAGATAAGCCATAAACAACCAATTTCTAATAACCAAACCATTAATAACAAAGTCGAATAGAACAGCCGCTAAAAATTGGCATAAAAAAGGGTTCGCATTGCGAACCCTTTTTTTCAGTAGCACACTCTTACAGCGTAACAGTTACAGTGTAATCGCCGCTTCTAATGTCATGATGATCATATCATTGAATGTGGTTTGACGTTCTTCTGCAGAAGTCTTTTCACCGGTACGGATGTGGTCAGATACAGTCACAACGCACAGGGCACGCGCACCAAACTCATGGGCAACACCGTACAGGCCAGCCGCTTCCATTTCAACGCCTAACACGCCCATTTTCTCCATCACGTCAAACATTTGTGGATCAGGAGTGTAGAACAGGTCCGCAGAGAAAATGTTACCTACGCGAACTTTAGTGCCACGAGCTTTCGCAGATTCGATAACCGCATTCATCAGCTCATAGTTAGCGATAGCGGCAAAATCTTGGCCTTTAAAACGTAAACGGTTAACCGCTGAGTCAGTACATGCACCCATACCGATGATCACGTCACGTACTTTAACGTCAGTGCTGATCGCACCACAAGTACCCACACGGATCAGGTTCTTAACGCCGTAATCACGAATTAATTCAGTTGCATAGATAGAGCATGAAGGAATACCCATGCCAGAACCCATTACTGAAATACGCTTACCTTTGTAAGTACCAGTAAAACCTAGCATGTTTCGAACATCAGTCACTTGCTCAACATTTTCTAAGAATGTTTCAGCAATATATTTTGCACGTAATGGATCGCCTGGAAACAGCATTGTCTCAGCGAATGCGCCCTCTACAGCATTAATGTGTGGTGTTGCCATCGAAATAACCCCTGTTTATTTTATTAAGACTTAAGTCTTTGTTTACTGGCGGCAAATGTCAGCCGCCAAATCGAAATAAATGCTAATTTGCCTAAAGGAAAGATTCACCATAGGCCATAGGTTCAAGCTTAAAGTGGCTAGCAATAGATTGACCGATATCGGCAAAGCTCTTACGACGCCCCAAAGAACCTGCTTTCAATCCAGCGCCAAAGGCTAATACTGGCACATATTCACGAGTATGATCCGTACCTTGCCATGTTGGATCGCAACCGTGATCCGCCGTTAAAATCAGCAGATCGTCTTCACCTAATAATGCGAGCATTTCAGGCAAACGGGCATCAAAATATTCCAGCCCTTTGGCGTAGCCAGCAACATCACGGCGATGACCGTAGTGAGAGTCAAAATCAACGAAGTTAGTAAACACGATAGTGTTATCACCCGCAGATTTCACTTCGGCTAAGGTCGCATCGAAAAGTGCTTCTAAGCCGTTCGCCTTCACTTTTTTAGTGATACCACAGTAAGCATAAATGTCGGCAATCTTGCCTACACTCACCACTTCACCGCCAGCCTCTTTCAGCTTATCGAGTACAGTTTTTGCAGGGGGCGCGAGCGAATAATCCTTACGATTGCCGGTACGGGCAAAATCACTTGGACCAGTACCATCAAATGGACGGGCAATGACGCGACCTATGTTGTAAGGCTCTAACTCTTCACGGGTTATTTCGCAAAGACGATAGAGATTGTCTAAACCGAAGGTTTCTTCATGACAAGCGATTTGGAATACTGAATCAGCAGAGGTGTAGAAAATAGGCTTGCCAGAGCGCATGTGCTCTTCGCCTAACTCTTCTAAAATGGTTGTACCTGAGGCATGGCAATTACCTAAGAATCCATCCAGACCTGCACGGGCTAAGATCTTATCCGTCAGTTCTTTAGGGAAAGAATTTTGATGCTCGCTGAAATAACCCCACTCGAATAGTACGGGCACGCCCGCCATCTCCCAGTGACCGCTCGGCGTATCCTTACCCGAACTTAACTCTTGTGCATGACCATAAGCACCAATCAGCTCAACATTATCGCCAAAACCGGGTGCAAAGGCGCCAGTACTTTCCATCGCTGCATGGCCTAAACCTAAGCGCGCTAAGTTAGGTAATTTCAGCGGGCCTTCACGGCCAATATCGGCTTTGCCTTCGGCGCATGCTTTAGCAATATGACCAAAGGTATCGGAACCGACATCACCAAAGCTTGCTGCATCAGCAGAAGCACCGACTCCAAAGGAGTCCAACATCATAATAATGGTACGTTTCATAATTCTTCCTTAAAGATCCGATGCACGAATATAGGCATAGATCTCAGGTGTTTTTTCTGGAGCGGTTTCACCAATGTGAATCGCTTTTTTCACCGCAAGTTCAGCTTCCGCGAAGGCGGCTTCAGACTGTGCATGGATAACGGCAATCGGAGTCGATGAATCTACTTTATCGCCTAAAGCACACACTTGAGTTAAGCCAACACTATAGTCTAGTGCATCACCGGGCTTACGGCGGCCGCCACCTAAGGTCACAACCGCTAAACCTAATTCACGGGTATCCATGCTATAGGCATAACCTTGCATATCGGCAAAAACTGGACGAATAATTTGTGATTGCGGTAGGTATTTACTGTAGTTTTCAACAAAATCGACTGGACCACCAAGACCCGACACCATCTTGCCAAAAAGTTCTGCAGCGCGACCATTATCGAGCACACGATTCAGTTTAGCGCGAGCGTCGGCTTCATTGCTTGCAAGACCGCCCAGAAGCAACATCTCAGCGCAAAGACCCATAGTGACTTCATATAAACGCGGGTTACGGTAAGCACCCGTTAAAAAGTCGATGGCTTCTTTCACTTCAACCGCGTTACCGGCACAAGATGCAAGCACTTGATTCATATCGGTAAGCAAAGCTGTCGTTTTAGTGCCCGCGCCATTAGCAACAGCGGCAATACTGCGAGCTAATTCTTCCGATGCTTCATAGGTTGGCATGAAAGCACCACTACCGACTTTCACATCCATCGCTAGTGCATCTAAATTACAGGCTAATTTCTTAGACAGAATCGACGCTGTGATGAGGGAAATGGATTCAACGGTGGCGGTATTATCGCGGATAGAATAGAAACGTTTGTCGGCAGGAACGAGATCGCCTGTTTGACCAATAATCGCCACACCGACTTCTTTAACCACTTTGCGGAATAATTCACTTGATGGCTCAGTTTGATAACCCGGAATGGCATCAAACTTATCGAGCGTGCCGCCCGTATGACCTAGGCCACGCCCAGAAATCATAGGCACATAACCACCACAAGCAGCAGCCATAGGGCCAAGCATAAGGCTAATCACATCACCCACACCGCCAGTGCTGTGTTTGTCGATAACAGGGCCATTGAGTCCCAATGATTGCCAATTAAGTACAGTGCCAGAATCACGCATCGCTGTCGTTAAAGCGATTCTTTCATCCATATTCATGTCATTAAAGTACACGGCCATGCCTAATGCGGCAATCTGACCTTCGGACACTGCGTTAGTAGTGATACCTTGAACAAAAAACTGTATTTCTGCGGAACTTAGCGCTAAACCATTACGTTTTTTACGAATAATCTCTTGAGCTAGAAACATGATACTGCCTCCAAGATAGGCACTAACAACCCTGTCGCTAGTGCTTATCTTTGCAATGAAACATCAAAACTGTAGCAATATTACAAGTTCATACTATCGAAGTTTTGAGTTTGCCAAATAGATTTAGGTCACACTTAATTAGGCTCGCTATACGCTGATAGTATTAATCAGCGATAGTTTGCAATTAATAGCCTTGAGTCGGCTTAGGCGCATCAGCTAATTCTAGTGTGTGTAACAAGCTGTTTAGTAAACTTGAAGCACCAAATCTAAAGGTACGTGGTGAAACCCAGTCAGCACCTAAAATACGCTCCGCAACACCGAGGAATTCAGCCGCTTGTGCAGCATCACGCACACCACCGGCAGGCTTGAAGCCTACTTTGGTATTCTTCTCGCTGATCACAGTTAACATGATTTCAGCCGCTTCAAGTGTGGCGTTTACAGGCACTTTACCAGTAGATGTTTTAATAAAGTCAGCACCCGCATCGATTGAAAGCTCAGATGCACGGCGGATAAGCGCAGGATCAGCTAACACGCCAGATTCGATGATGACTTTTAACAAGACTTCACCACAGGCTTCTTTACAGGCTTTAACTAATTCAAAACCAATTGTTTCATTGCCTTCCATCAGTGCGCGGTATGGGAATACCACGTCCACTTCATCGGCACCATAGGCAACAGCTGCGCGAGTTTCTAGCACAGCAATGGCAATATCATCATTGCCATGGGGAAAGTTAGTCACAGTGGCGATTTGGATATCTTCAGCACCGATTTCATCTAACGTCTTGCGTGCAATCGGGATGAAACGTGGATAAATGCAGATGGCGGCAGTATTGCCCGCAACCGTTTTCGCTTTGTGGCACAGGTCGATCACTTTTTGATCTGTGTCGTCATCATTCAAAGTCGTTAAGTCCATTAACTCAATGGCGCGTTGTGCTGCTTTTTTTAAATCAGTCATAATAGCTCTCCAAAATAAAAATTAAATGAATAGAAATCAGTCGCATAAAAGCAACGCTTGAGAGGTGGCATTATTTTGATTATTTTTATATGGCCGGGCCTTCAGGCGGTGCCGAGTAATTTGCTTGTACAAACTACCTTGTTGTAGGTATTCAATCTTGCCTAAGTCATAAAGAGCAATAGGCATCCTGACACTTAAAATAACTTATAAGTGACCACGACTTGAATCCTTGAAGACCGGAAGAGAGGATACGAATAAAATCTTGCTCCTACTTTTCCGCGAAAAATCCATTTTAGCGCGAGAAAAACACAAACCTTTATATAAACCCACTTGTTAGCCTAATAGGCTTAGATAAAGACTTATAGTAAAACAAAGATGGAGCCGCATAATACGGCTCCAACAAGCAATGATTACAAGAGATTAGAACTTGTAAGTTGCTGACAGGTAGTGTGACCAACCTGTTGATTCTAGAGCTAGAGCACCAGCACCATCTTCTAACAGATAAACGTCTTTGAAGCCTTTCAAGCCATAGCCCAGAGCATAACGATCTGAATGCCAGTATAGGCCGAAGAAGATGTTACCACCGTTTGACGTTTTTGGTACGAAAGCAGCTTGGTCTTCATCTGCACCGAATTGATAATCGATGTAACCTTGGAATGACAGGAAGCTCTTGTTATCAAAGAAGTAGAAAGGTTTGAACCAGTTAGCAGAGAACTGATATCCGTTCCACTCTTTAGCATTCAGGTCGTAGAAACCATATAGGTTCATACCTGTTTTGCCTAACCAAGGCACGTTTACATCAGCACCAACACCCCAGAATGAAGAGTTAACGCCTTCACCATTCAGACCGTCCCAGTTGAACAGAGTAGAGAAGTAAACTTCTTGAACTGGACCAAAAGATAAGTCTTTACCAGTCAAAGCATCGATAGACACACGTGGAGCAAACTTCATGAAAATTTTGCTTGTGCCAGAACCAGGGTTCTTATCACCGTTGCTGCTTGATTGGTTTGCTAAGTTGAATACGTCAACATAACCGTATAGATCGAATACGCCAGAACGACCGCCGAATTCCATTTCTAAGTAGTTGTGTTGATCGCCTGTTGCTGGGTTATCTGGCTTTTCACCAATAGAGTACATAGCGTTGAACTGCATCCACTTGTAATCAGAACCGTGAAGATCTGTACGATCAGCAGCAAATGCGTTGCCAGAGATTGCTGCTACTGCAGTAGCGGCTAAAGCTAAAGTTTTAACGTTTTTCATCATCAACCCCATTTATCTTGTTTGCTACCATCGAGGGTAGCGTTCTTTTTGTGGCGTTCGCATTCTACCTAGATTAAAAAAAATCTCAATAATCTAGCGTAAAATCACAAACACAAAATTCTTAATTGTGAACAAAGTCGCGACTTCTGCATTACGATTAATTAACGTAACCGTAGACTCACGACATTTAAGACAGAATGACAGCTACACTTCAGTTGCATTCTGTGTCTTTCAATTGGAGAAACTATTCACTACAGGAATCACTACTGGAAAATGGTTGAATTAACTTAGGCCCTGCCCTGCATGGTCAGGACCCAGTTAGTGGGGTTTCCCCCAGCTGTTGCTACTTAGATAGCTAAGAACAAACCAGCAAGCGTTGCGCTCATTAAGTTAGCTAAAGAGCCGGCGATAACCGCACGAATACCCATTGTAGCTAAATCATGACGACGGTTAGGAGCCATAGCACCTAAACCACCAAGCAAAATCGCGATTGAAGACAAGTTAGCGAAACCACACAGAGCAAACGAAATAATCGCTTGTGTTCTATGAGTCATCACAGCTTGAGTTTCAGCAACGCATAACGGCAGGCCTTTAACAACTTCAGCAGCAACCGCTGTACAAGTAGTGGCAGCATCAGAGATATATGGAGCAAAGTTTAAGTAAGCAACGAATTCGTTAACAATGATCTTTTGACCGATGAAAGAACCTGCTACTAATGCTTCATTCCAAGGCACACCGATAAGGAATGCTAATGGCATAAACACATAGCCAAGGATCAGTTCAAGTGTTAAACCTTCAACGCCAAACCAACCACCCACACCACCAATAATGCCGTTGACCATAGCGATCAAACCAACGAAGGCTAACAACATAGCGCCTACGTTTAAGGCTAAATGCATACCAGATGAAGCACCTGCAGCAGCGGCGTCTAATACGTTAGCTGGTTTGTCAGGATCTTCTGGTAAATCGCTCATGTCATTTTTAGCAGCTTCAGTTTCAGGGTGCATCAGTTTAGCCATTAATAGACCACCTGGTGCTGCCATGAATGAAGCGGCAACTAAGTATTCGATAGGTACACCCATCTGCGCGTAACCAGCCAATACTGAACCCGCGATTGATGCCAAACCACCCACCATGATCGCAAACAGTTCAGACTGCGTCATAGTTGGAATGAATGGGCGAACCACTAATGGGGCTTCAGTCTGACCAACGAAGATGTTAGCAGTTGCTGACATAGATTCAGTACGGCTTGTGCCCAATGCCTTTTGTAAACCACCACCGATGATACGGATGATCCACTGCATAACGCCTAAGTAATATAGAACCGCAATCAGAGAAGAGAAGAACACAATAACGGGTAACACGTTAACTGCGAAGATAAAGCCAAGTTTGAAGTTAGCTAAATCACCAAACAGGAAACCGATACCGTTTTGTGCGTAACCAATAACGCTAGAAACCGCATCAGACATCCCTTTCAGAATGTCTTTACCAACTGGAACATACAGTACAAAACCACCGAAGGCAGCTTGGATAGCTAACGCGCCACCCACTGTACGTAAATTAATTGCTTTTTTGTTATTCGATAGGAGGAAACCTATCGCAAGTAGGGTGACCACCCCTACTAAACTCATTAATATATCCATTAACCATCACCCTATTGTTAACACTTTTTAATTATGTTGTTAATCAACCTATTTCCGAGTCAGATTATACCCGAGGCAAAGTCGAAAATCGTCGTTTTGATCATATTTTTGGAGTTTAATTTCAATCGCTTAGTGCAGAATGCTAGTGCGACCTACACCTGTTTATTTAAAAACAGCTAAAGGTCAAACAGTTGCATTGCATTCAACACCAAGTGTTCTGATATTAGAACACTTGATTTTTTTTTGCAAATTGGCAATTTTGTCTATAAAAAGAACAAGGTTAGCGGGTTGGTTACGTTTTTCAGTAACATTTATTGGTGTCATTGCAGGAGAGTCAGTCTCAAGTATGAAGTGCTGAAGCGGTAATTCGCAGACAGTTTTGAGCAATTTTTTGGCATTAGGGTTCATAATCAAACCGCCAATTCCCAGCTTAAAACCTAATTTAATATATTCCTGTGCAATTTCAGTACTGCCAGAAAAAGCATGTATCACACCGCCCCTAGGCAATTGATACTTTTTCAAACACCCTAAAACCTCTGAATGTGCTTTTACGCTATGAATAATAACTGGCAGATTAACGGACTTAGCTAAAGCTAATTGTGCCTCAAAAAATGCGAGCTGCTGAGGCCAAGTTGAGGAATAGAGCTTATCTAAGCCACATTCACCAATAGCAACAAAGCGAGGACATTCTAGTAACGCCGAAACTTGAGATGTTAATGCTAAGATCCCAGCATCAACATCCTCTGGACAAAACCAAGGATGAATACCAAGGGCAAAATAAGTTTGGTATTGTTCGGCAACAGCGAGCTGTTTGTGCCAGTGCTGCGGCGACACACCGGGAATAATCAGATTATCTACGCCAACACTGTGCATTCGTAACACCACATCGTCGCGGTCAACATCAAACTCGGCAAAATCCAAATGGGCGTGGGTATCAATCACAGTAAATGCCTCACTCTGCGGTCGATTTACCAATTGAATGAGGTTCAGGTGGTGATACCGTTTCGTCAACCACCAAAGCTTTGGCGCATTTTACCGCTAATGGAGGATCTTCAAGGCGTGGCATGCAACAGCGACGATTTTCAGGTGTCAGCCCCATTCGGTCGCACCAATGAATATAAGCCTGCCATGTTTTTGTGATCCAATTCGCCATCATTCACATCCAGAACCGATTTTTAATTTTCATTAGATACAAAAATGGCGGTGAATTCACCGCCATTTCAACCACTATTCTAGACCGAACCCTATTAATGTTCGCGGGTTTTCGCAAACTCAATATCAGGATATCTTTCCATCGAAAGATTAAGGTTAACCATAGTTGGTGCAATATAGGTTAAGTTATCGCCACCATCGAGAGCCAAGTTTTGGCTACACTTACGGCGGAACTCTTCAAGCTTACGCTCATCCTTACAATAAACCCAGCGAGCTGTCGACACGCTAATACCTTCGTAAATAGCTTCGACGTTATATTCACTCTTCAGACGACCAACAACCACTTCAAACTGCAGTACACCCACAGCGCCAACAATCAAATCGTTAGTATCAATTGGGCGGAATACTTGTACAGCACCTTCTTCAGATAACTGTACTAAGCCTTTTAAGAGTTGCTTCTGTTTAAGCGGATCACGCAGACGAATACGGCGGAACATTTCAGGGGCGAAGTTAGGTACGCCAGTGAAACGGAATTTTTCACCTTGGGTAAACGTATCGCCAATACGGATAGTGCCATGGTTATGTAAACCGATGATATCGCCTGGGTAAGCTTCTTCAGCACGCTCACGATCGCCCGCCATAAAGGTCAATGCATCGCTAACGTTAACATCTTTACCAATACGCACATGGTGCATTTTCATGCCCTGCTCGTAACAGCCAGAACACACACGCATAAAGGCGACACGGTCACGGTGTTTTGGATCCATGTTTGCTTGGATCTTAAATACAAAACCGGTGAATTTTTCTTCATCAGGCATGATAACGCGTGTATCGCTTTCGCGCGGTAATGGCTTAGGTGCCCACTCAACGATGCCATCAAGAATATGGTCCACACCAAAGTTACCTAAAGCAGTACCAAAAAATACTGGGGTCAACTCGCCTTTCAAGAAAGCTGCATGGTCAAATTCATGCGACGCGCCGCGCACTAATTCCATCTCATTGCGCAAATCAGCGGCATAACTGCCAATCGCTTTCTCAAGATCAGGATTATTAATGCCTTTAATTACACGACGCTCTTGGATCGTGTGTCCCATACCGCCTTGATACAAGACCACTTCATCACGCAGTATGTGGTAAATACCTTTGAACTCTTTACCGCTGCCAATAGGCCAAGTAATAGGTGCACAGGCAATATTCAGCACGCTTTCGACTTCATCCATTAGATCAATAGGATCACGGATATCGCGGTCGAGTTTATTCATAAAGGTCACAATCGGCGTATCACGCAGACGTGTCACTTCCATCAACTTGATCGTACGGTCTTCAACACCCTTAGCAGAGTCGATCACCATCAAACATGAGTCAACGGCTGTCAGAGTACGATAAGTATCTTCAGAGAAGTCTTCGTGACCAGGCGTATCGAGTAGGTTAACAAGGGCGCCACCATAGGGAAATTGCATGACAGACGTAGTAATAGAAATACCACGGTCTTTCTCCATTTCCATCCAGTCAGACTTAGCATGCTGACCCGATTTTTTGCCTTTAACCGTACCCGCTTTCTGCAAAGCATTTCCGAATAACAGCACTTTTTCGGTAATGGTTGTTTTACCCGCGTCGGGGTGCGATATGATCGCGAAGGTGCGACGTTTATCGACCTCTACTTTATTGCCTGACATGTTAACCTATGCACTTGTATCGCTAAAAAGGCGCAAATTATAGCGCCTCAGTTCGAGCTTGGCTAGGCAAAGCCCGAGATGAACTCGGGCTGAGAGAGGTTATTTTGTGGCTTCGAGCAAACCTTTTACTTTGGCGAGTTCAATACGCGCATATCTATGTTCGACAAAATCATAGATATTGGTTGCCAATGCTAAGCGAAAATAGTTTGCAGCATCTTGATATTGCTTAGTTTCTATCGCCATTTTTGCAAGATAAAAATAAGCTTCGCATAAACGTTCAGCATATTCTTTCGGATATGTTAAGCCTACTTTAGCGGCAGAAAACACCTCATCACGGCTTTTTTTACCTAAATAATAATCGACGATAACGGTCGCCCAAGCATCATTTTCTAAATTCTGACGATGCTGCGCTAACTGTTTTTTAGCTTCAACAGAGTCAGCTTTCAAATCAATCAAATACAGCCATAATGCCCGATAACCGTCTTTATTATCGCCTGCATAAAACGCCTGCATATCTTTAGTCGCTAAATCAATACGGTCGCCATAGTACAAAGCAATACCGCGATTCAAATAGGCATAATCATAATTAGGTGCTAACTCTAATACGCCATCGAAGGCTTCATAGGCGCTGTCGTATTCACCTTCTTGGGTGTAATAAATTCCAAGGAAATTATAGGCATCAGCGAGATCAGGCTGAAGTTTTAACGCCTGCATAAAATCAATCCGTGCGAGCAGTCTTAAGCCTACACTGTCGTAAATCACACCACGATCGTAATGAAATCTGGCTCTCTGTTCATTCGTCAGTTCGACCGTAGCCAAAATCTCGTTGAGTTTTGCCAGTGTCACTTCGACTTTATAATCAGGCATAACCGGCGCGACAACCAATTTACCTTCAACATCATTATGGTTATCTAAAGGAGACTGGGTGGTTGCGCATCCGGCTAACAACATACTGGCACTCGCCAGCACAGCAACGACAGCGGTTCTAATTTTAAGACTCATCCATTTCTACCTTTTTAGATTCCCAACATACGCAGAAGAATCTTCATGATAGCAATCCCACCACAGGACCGCTATTAGGGAATTAAGATTAATAGTGACTTTCTTAATGCCAAAACAAAAAAGGAGATCATTTGATCTCCTTTTGATGCAATCACTTAAAAAGTGTATGCCTATAAATTAAGTCAAAGACTCATTATTCAGCAGCAGCTTCTTTCGTTTGTGCTTCTTTAATTGACAGACGTACGCGGCCTTGACGATCCACTTCCATCACCTTAACGGCAACTTCTTGGTTCAGCTCAAGGTGATCAGACACGTTTGCAACACGTTCATCACTGATTTGTGAAATGTGTACCAAACCGTCTTTGCCCGGCAGAATGTTCACGAATGCGCCGAAATCAACGATACGGATAACTTTACCGTTGTAGATACGACCCACTTCAACTTCTGAAGTGATTTCTTCGATACGACGGATAGCTTCTTTGGTTGCTTCGCCGTTTGAAGAAGCGATCTTCACAGTACCATCATCTTCCAGTTCAATCGTAGTGCCGGTTTCTTCAGTAAGAGCACGGATAACTGCGCCACCTTTACCGATAACGTCACGGATTTTTTCTGGGTTGATCTTGATAACTGTGATACGTGGAGCGTGATCAGAAATATCATCACGGTGTGAACCAATCGCTTGGTCCATCACGTTTAGAATATGTACACGTGCACCATAGGCTTGTTGCAGTGCGATATCCATGATTTCTTTAGTGATACCTTCGATCTTGATATCCATCTGCAGTGCAGTAATACCATCACGCGTACCCGCAACTTTAAAGTCCATGTCACCTAAATGATCTTCATCACCTAAGATGTCAGAAAGAACAACGAAATCATCGCCTTCTTTCACTAGACCCATAGCGATACCCGCTACAGAAGTCTTGATAGGTACACCGGCATCCATCAGCGCGAGAGAAGTACCACATACTGACGCCATAGAGCTTGAACCGTTAGATTCAGTGATTTCAGATACAACGCGTACGCTGTATGGGAATTCAGCCGCTGAAGGCATAACAGCGTTAATACCGCGCCAAGCTAACTTACCATGACCGATTTCGCGGCGCTTAGGTGATCCCACCATGCCTGTTTCACCAACAGAGTATGGAGGGAAGTTATAGTGCAGCATAAAACGGTTAGTGCGCTCGCCCATGATGCTGTCGATCTTCTGTGCATCACGTTCAGTACCTAAAGTACAAGTGACTAACGCTTGAGTTTCGCCACGAGTGAACAATGCGCTACCGTGAGTACGTGGCAATACGCCCGCTAACACACTTAAGGCACGGATCATGTCTGGTTCACGACCATCGATACGTGGCTCGCCACGGATGATGCGACCACGAACCACTTTCTTCTCTAAGCTACCCAGTAAGTTGTCAACTTCACGTAAATCAACGCTTGGATTACTCGCTAACAAGGCTTCTTTTGCTGCTGCTTTAACTACAGAAACTTGAGCATAACGATCTTGTTTAACTTGGATTTTATACGCATCACCTAAACCAGCTTCAGCAAGCTCTTTGATTTGGGCAACTAAATCGGCATCTTGCGTTGGTGCAGTCCAATCCCAAGTTGGTTTACCGGCTTCTGCTTTAAATTCAGCAATCGCCTTGATAACCACTTGTTGTTGATCGTGACCGTAAACTACAGAACCTAACATCACTTCTTCTGGTAATGCTTGGGCTTCTGATTCCACCATTAATACTGCACCAGCAGTACCAGCAACCACTAAGTTCAGTTGACTGGTTGCAAGTTGTGCAACACTTGGGTTCAACACGTATTCGCCATCAATGTAACCCACACGTGCAGCACCTAAAGGACCGCTGAATGGAATACCAGAAATAGCCAGTGCCGCAGAAGTACCGATCATGGAGATGATATCTGGCTCGATTTGTGGATCGACAGATACTACGGTAATGATAACTTGAACTTCGTTTTTGAAACCATTAGGGAAAAGAGGGCGAATTGGACGGTCGATCAGACGAGCGATTAATGTCTCATCTTCTGAAGGACGGCCTTCACGCTTAAAGAAACCACCAGGAATTTTACCCGCTGCGTAGGTTTTTTCTTGATAGTTAACAGTCAGAGGGAAAAAGTCACGGCCTGCATCTGCATCTTTTTTACCGACAACAGTGACTAACACTGTCGTGTCACCCATACTCGCTAAAACGGCTGCATCAGCTTGACGCGCTATAACACCTGTTTCCAGGGTGACTGTATGTTGACCATACTCAAAACTCTTTACAATAGGATTCACGTGACCCATTCCTTAATTAATGACCTTGAATTACGCGCGTAAGTATACTGCAATTCGGATCAATAGATAAAGAGCAGATAATGATGACAAATACGTAACTTTTCACTAAAGTGGTTAAATCAACAAAGAGTTGCGGTTTATATTGATACGGAAAATCTCGCCGATGGTGAATAATTATCATGAAGGATGCGCCCGATGACAGGCCGTTTTAAGTCACTGACGTGGAAACAAACTAACCTAGTCGTATTTACTGCCCTATTTTTTGCCATTGCCATTTTTATTGTTGAAATCGCTTTAGTCGTCGTATCAACCAAACAACAACTCACGACCACTCAGCAAGAACTCCTTGATTCAGTTGAACAACCTGCAGCAAATGCTGTATGGGCATTAGATGATAATTTAGCCCGTCAAACTTTAGAGGGTGCCATCAAAGTCGAACATGTTGGCTCGGCGGTGATTGAGCTAGACGATGGCTCAATGTTTGTTTCTGTCAGTAATAATAAGCAGAATAACTCACAGACTTTTATCAGTTTAAGTAATAAATTATTTGATGATCTCAAAGAAATTTCTCGCCCTTTGTATAGGCCTTTTTATTTTGAAGGTACCCAACAACAGCAACTCATTGGTACATTAACGGTTTTCTACGATACCCAAGAACTAACAAACACTCTCTTCTCGCAGTTAAGATTTAGTTTTTTTGCCACTCTCGCTCGTGCACTCTTACTCACCTTAGTGCTTTCCGTGGTATTCCATCGCTTCCTGACTCAGCCTATCGCACGCATCAGTGAGGCCATCGATAAGATCGAACCCGACTCTCCAGATGAAAATCTCTTACCTATGTCCAACGCGCATAAGGATGATGAACTCGGCCTAGTGACCTCGAAATTCAACCAAATTCTTATCCAATTTAGCCAAACCCAATCCAAACTGCGCAAAATGGCGACCCGAGATCCGCTAACGGGTTTACCTAACCGCACATTATTGCTTGAAACCATCGCAGTCACTATCCAACGCTCGCGAGTACACAAACGCAGCTTTGCATTGATGTTTATCGACTTAGACCGTTTTAAGAATATCAACGATTCCCTTGGCCACGCATTAGGCGATCAATTCCTCGCTCGTATCGCCCGTATTCTCGAACGCTTCGTTGGTGATAAAGGCACAGTTTCCCGCTTAGGTGGCGATGAATTTGTTATTCTGGCCGATACAGTTCACACCCCAGACCAAGCAGCAGATTTTGTAGATAAGCTACTGCTCCAGCTCAATGTCCCGATTCAATTAAATGAACATGCAATTCATCCTGCGGCATCGATTGGGATTTCTATTTATCCCGAAGACGGTAACAGCGCTGAAGATTTGATCCGTCACGCTGACATTGCCATGTACAGCGCGAAAGCTGCAGGCTCGAATCAATGGGCCTTCTTCAAACAACAGATGACTGAGCGAGCAGCAGTTCGTTTACGCACTGAAGCATCTTTACATGATGCATTAAAAAACAATGAATTTTTACTGTATTTCCAACCGAAACTTGATCTGCAAACAGGCAAAGTCATCGCCTGTGAAGCCTTGATCCGTTGGCAAAAAGACGGACGACTCATCAGCCCCATTTCCTTTATTCCCGTGGCGGAAGAGACAGGTATCATCATTCCTATAGGTCGTTGGGTGATAGAGCAAAGCTGTAAAGTACTTAGGGAATGGCAGAAAAAATATAACTATGCCATCCCAATTGCAATTAATGTTGCCTCACAGCAATTTGCCGACGCTAGTTTAGTTCCCGATATCAAACAGATGGCATTACGCTATCAAATCCAACCCGAATTACTGGAAATTGAAATCACTGAAACCTCGTTGATGAACGACATTGAACTCGCTATCGCTAAGCTTGAACAATTGAAATCAGCCGGATTTGGTATTGCAGTCGATGACTTTGGCACAGGGTATTCTTCACTCTCTTACCTGCGCCATTTGCCTATCACTACCATGAAAATCGATCGTTGTTTCGTTTCTGATCTACCAGGGGATAGCGCAATTGCATCGACCATTTTAATGTTGGGAAAGCAGCTTAATTTGACCATTGTGGCCGAAGGCATTGAAAACGAACAGCAATTGGATTGGTTGAAAGAAAATCAGTGCCAAGTCGGCCAAGGTTTCTATTTTAGTCAACCTCTGCCCCAAGCAGAATTTGAAGCGCTGTATATAGCAACACAAACAGCAACAATAAGCAGTCTTGATGGTTTACGTGGGGCTTAGGATACTTACATTGGCACTTAAGTTTCGATTCGATGCTTAATCACATCAAGCTCAGCGTAACAGACCTAAACATTAGACTGATTTTGGCTGTAACTTCTGTATATCTCTCGTTTACACAATAAATATTCTGTTGAATTTTAGGCAATAAAAAAGGAGGCTAAGCCTCCTTTTTCACGTTAGTCGACGCGAAATTAACGACGTAGACCTAACTTTTGGATCAGAGCAGTGTAACGTGCTAAATCAGTACGTTTCAGGTAAGCAGTTAACTTACGACGTGAGCTAACCATACGTAACAGACCACGACGTGAGTGGTGATCATGAATGTGCTCTTTGAAGTGATCTTGCAAATGGTTGATTTGCGCAGTTAACAAAGCAACTTGAACTTCAGTTGAACCAGTGTCGTTTTCACAACGGCCAAAATCAGCCAAAATTTTTGCTTTTGCTTCAGGACTTAGTGACATGTATATCTCCAAATAAATAATATGAATCTCTAGCCGATCACTAACTCAGCCAGAGGGCGCGCTATTTTACCCATAAACCCACCCTAGCGCAATAAAAGGCGGGGACTAATGCATCAACTAATTTAATCATTTGTCGATGGATAACGGGCTAATGCGTTTCTGCAGGTTCGTCATGGATAACAATGAGTCGTTTCGGCGCTAATAAGCCATCTTCGTTCATTGTGCCAATCCCCACAAATCGGCGAATGTCACCTAAAGTGATACGTACCAACTCATCGGTTTTCAATTCTGCATTAACTGGTACCCGAACCGCTTGACCTTGCATTAAGTAAGGAGCTATCGCATCCGGCACATTCACCTCTGGGAAATCGGCCACGGCCGTGTCCATAGGCAATAACAGAGGGTCGAGTAATACGCTCGGATCTATCTGTTGTTCATGTGCTTGAGCAACTAGCGCTTCAAGTTGTTCTAAAGTGACCATTCTGGCATAGGGATACTGCGCAACTTGGGTGCGGCGCAGCATAATCACATGGGCGCCACAACCGAGCATCTCACCGAGATCGTCTATAATAGTGCGAATATAAGTGCCCTTAGAACAATGAATGTCTAAGGTCAGCTCATCGCCTTCAAGACCGATGAAATTTAGCTCAAATACCGTAATAGGGCGAGATTCACGCGGCACTTCTATGCCTTCACGGGCATATTTATACAGGGGCTGACCCTGATATTTCAGCGCGGAATACATAGAAGGCACTTGCTGAGTTTCACCACGGAAGAAATCAAGCGCGGTTAATAACTGCGCCTCGGTAAAATCAATGGCGCGGGTTTGCACCACTTCACCATCGGAATCACTGGTATCTGTCCGTTCGCCAAGCTTTGCAGTGACTAAATAGCGTTTATCGGCATCCAATAGATGCTGAGAAAACTTAGTCCCTTCGCCTAAGCATACAGGTAACATACCTGTCGCTAACGGATCGAGTGCGCCCGTATGCCCAGCTTTATTCGCATTAAAAAAGCGCTTTACCCTTTGCAATGCAAAGTTAGAACTCATGCCAGTGGATTTATCCAGCAGCACTATCCCATCGATAAAACGACCTTTTGGACGACGAGCCATTAATCTTTACCTTCTGTTTCATCTGCGTCATCAGCAATATCATCACCTAAGACTTCATCTTCAACCGATGCGTCTTCGCTGCCAAATTGCTGTTGCTTCGCTTTGTCTTGGTTGATCACTTGGCTAACTAAGTTAGACATGCGCATACCTTCAACTAGCGAGCTATCGTAGATAAAACGCAGTTCAGGCATGACACGCAGCTTCATACGACCCGCCACTAAAGTGCGGATATAAGGAGCTGCGCTGATCAAAGCGTTTAGCTTTTCTTGAACGACAGCTTTGTCTTCTTCGAAAAAAGTCACAAACACTTTGGCATAGCTGAGATCGCGAGAGACGTCGACGTCATTCACAGTCACAAAGCCAATACGAGGATCTTTCATGTCGCGCTGTAGCACTTGAGCAAGTTCTTGCTGAAGCTGCTGAGCGATTCGACGAGTACGACTGAATTCTTTTGCCATAATATTTCTTACCATAGCTTAAATTGATAAGGGCGGCTAAAGCCGCCCTTATTATCGTTACAGAGTACGAGCAATCTCGACGGTTTCGAATACTTCGATTTGGTCGCCTACGCGAACATCGTTGTAGTTCTTAACGCCAATACCACATTCCATACCATTGCGAACTTCAGCAACGTCGTCTTTAAAGCGACGTAGCGATTCGAGTTCACCTTCGTAGATAACAACGTTATCACGTAGTACGCGAATTGGCGCGCTACGCTTGATGGTACCTTCGGTCACCATACAGCCAGCAATTGCGCCCAGCTTAGGTGACTTGAACACATCACGAACTTCAGCCAGACCGATAATTTGTTGTTTGAACACAGGAGACAGCATACCTGTCATTGCTGCACGAACTTCATCAATCAAATTATAGATAACGCTGTAGTAACGTAAATCAACACTTTCACTTTCGATAGTCTTACGGGCTTGTGCATCGGCACGTACGTTAAAGCCAACCATGATAGCGTTAGAGGCAGCCGCTAAGGTTGCATCCGTTTCAGTCAGTGCACCCACACCGCGAGCGATGATGTTCACTTTCACTTCGTCGGTAGACAAACCTGTTAACGAATCAGTAATCGCTTCCAGTGAACCTTGTACGTCTGCTTTAAGAACGATGTTCAGTTCTTTCACTTCGCCGTCTGTCATGTTCGCAAACATGTTTTCTAGCTTAGATTTTTGCTGACGTGCCAGTTTCACATCACGGAACTTACCTTGACGATACAGGGCAACTTCGCGAGCTTTACGTTCGTCACGTACGACTGTTGCTTCATCACCTGCAGACGGAACGCCTGACAGACCTAGAATTTCAACAGGAATAGATGGACCCGCTTCAGTGATTGAACGACCGTTTTCGTCTTTCATTGCACGAATTTTGCCGTACTCAAGACCACACAGAACGATATCACCTTGGCGCAGCGTACCTTCTTGAACCAGAATCGTAGCCACAGGGCCGCGACCTTTGTCCAATTGTGATTCAATGACCACACCGGCAGCCATACCATCACGTACCGCTTTAAGCTCTAATACTTCAGCTTGCAGTAAAATACCTTCTAACAGTTCATCAACGCCTTCACCTGTCTTAGCTGAAACGAAGGCAAACATGTTGTCTCCCCCCCAATCTTCAGACATAACACCGTGTTGCGACAATTCGCTCTTAACGCGATCGATATCCGCTTCCGGTTTATCCATCTTGTTCACAGCCACGATTAATGGCACGTTACCGGCTTTAGCATGTTGAATTGCTTCGATAGTTTGCGGCATTACACCGTCATCGGCAGCAACAACTAGCACAACAATATCCGTTGCCTTGGCACCGCGGGCACGCATTGCGGTAAACGCGGCGTGACCAGGAGTATCAAGGAAAGTGATCATGCCATTTTCAGTTTCAACATGGTATGCACCGATATGCTGAGTAATACCACCGGCTTCGCCAGCAGCCACTTTAGCGCGGCGAATGTAGTCGAGTAACGAAGTCTTACCGTGGTCAACGTGACCCATGATAGTCACAACTGGTGCACGAGATTCTAGCTTAATGCCATCTTCATCATCACGGTCTTGTAGCACTTGGTGCTCAAGCTCGTTTTCACGGATAAGCACAACTTTGTGACCCATTTCTTCAGCAACTAGCTGGGCAGTCTCTTGATCTAACACTTGGTTGATCGTGACCATAGAACCCATTTTCATCATCTGTTTGATGATTTCAGTCGCTTTCACTGCCATTAAATGCGCAAGTTCAGAAACAGTAACAGTTTCACCGATACGCACATCACGGCTCACGGCTGCCACAGGCTTATTGAAGCCATGCGCCATAGACTCAGGTGCAGTACTGCGGTTACGCATGTGTTTTTCACGGCCGTCACGGGCATCTTTGCCGCCACGTTTTTTCGCGTTGCTCTTGTTACGAGCACGACGTCCGCGTTTTTCTTCATCCAGATCAGAAGTATCTTCAGCAGCACGAGCTACTTTAGATGTCGTGATGTGATGATCACCATTTTTCTCAGCTTCTAAACGTTGGCGCTCTTCTTCGGCCCAGCGCTTAGAATGTTCTTCAGCGAGTAAGCGAGCAGTTTCTGCCGCTTTAGCCGCTTCTTCGTCTTGCTTACGTTTAGTTGCCGCTTCTTGCGCCGCTTTTAAACGTTCAGCTTCTAGACGAGCCGCTTCTGCTTCTGGTGACATATCTTTAACCACTTTCACTTCGGCTGCTGCTTTAGCTTTCGCCTTGGCTTCTGCTTCCACTTTTGCCTTAGCATCTGCTTCAGCTTTCACTTTTGCTGCCGCAGCAGCTTCTGCTTCGGCCTTTGCTTTTGCCAAAGCTTCTGCTTCGGCCTTCGCTTCTTCTTCAGCCTTCAGAGTAGCCTCATTAGCATCACGCTTAACGAAAGTTCGTGTTTTACGAACTTCAACTTTAACATCTTTAGATTGACCACCATTACCGGCCACACTTAGGGTCGATACGGTTTTACGCTGCAGCGTCATTTTCGTTGGCGCATTTTCGCCACCGTGCTGCTTTTTCAGATAATCCAGTAACTGCTGCTTTTCAGATTCAGTCACTTTATCAGCTTGGCCTTTCTTAATTCCAGCCTGAGAGAATTGCTCAATCAGACGTTCAACACTTTTACCCACTTCCGTGGCCAATTTCTCTACGGTAGTATCTGCCATCAGTTAAATCCCCCTGTTGATCGACTTATGCTTCTTCGCCAAACCAACAGATATTGCGGGCTGCCATGATGAGCTCACCTGCTTTTTCTTCTGTTAATTCTTCAATTTCGATCAAATCATCAATGCCTTGTTCAGCCAAGTCTTCAAGAGTCACAATACCTTTGCTAGCGAAAACATAGGCTAAGTGTCTTTCAACACCTTCAAGTGCTAGCAACTCTTCACTTGGCTCCACACCATCCAGTGCTTCTTCAGTAGCGAGAGCTCGAGTTGAGATCGCCGCTTTTGCACGTTCACGTAAAGCTTCGACGAGATCTTCGTCAAAACCGTCAATCGCCAATAGTTCAGACACAGGCACATAGGCAACTTCTTCGAGCGACGTAAAGCCCTCATCTGCCAGTACTTGTGCAAAATCTTCATCGACATCCAGTGAGTTAACAAATAAATCAACCACCTTGGCACTTTCTGCCTGATGTTTCTTATTCATATCTTCCACTGTCATAACGTTCAGAACCCAACCAGTCAGTTGTGTTGCTAAACGTACGTTCTGGCCATTACGTCCAATGGCTTGTGCCAAACTATCGGCTTCAACAGCGATATCCATAGAATGGTTATCTTCGTCGACTATGATAGAGGCAACATCGGCTGGCGCCATGGCATTGATCACGTATTGTGCTGGATTATCATCCCACAACACGATATCAACACGTTCGCCACCCAGTTCATTCGAAACGGCTTGTACACGCGCACCGCGCATACCCACACACGCACCGATAGGATCGATACGGCGATCATTCGACTTAACGGCGATCTTAGCGCGAGCGCCTGGATCACGAGCAGCGCCCATGATTTCAATCAGTTCGTCAGCGATTTCAGGCACTTCAACACGGAAAAGCTCGATCAGCATTTCAGGTTTAGTACGGCTTAAGAATAACTGTGCACCACGAGCTTCTGGACGTACTGAGTACAATAATGCACGCACACGGTCACCAGGACGGAAAGATTCGCGTGAAATTAAGTCTTCACGGAACAATACGCCATCAGCGTTATTACCTAAGTCAACCACTACGCTCTCGCGAGTCGCTTTTTTGACCACGCCAGTGATTAACTCACCTTCTTGATCTTGGAACTGCTCAACCACTTGTGCACGTTCAGCTTCACGCACTTTCTGTACGATCACTTGCTTAGCGGTTTGAGTGGTAATACGGTCAAACACCACTGACTCGATATCGTCTTCGATAAACTCGCCAGGTTGGATGTCCGGATTTTCGTAACGTGCCGCTTCTAACGTGATTTCACGATAAGGGTTTTCTAACGCTTCACCGTGATCATCAACTACCATCCAACGACGGAAAGTATCATAACCACCGGTTTTACGGTCGATAGCAACACGAACGTCAATATCACCTTCGTACTTTTTCTTGGTTGCTGTGGCCAGAGCAATCTCTAGCGCTTCAAAAATTTTCTCGCGTGGAACGGCCTTTTCATTTGAAACCGCCTCAGCGACTAGCAGAATCTCTTTATTCATCTCGTCTTGCCTCGTTCACCTTGAAACCATCAAAACTTAGCGATTAAGTTGCCTTTGCGGATATTATCCAATGCGACAACTAACTCTTTACCATTCACTTTCAGCGAGAGCATTTGCCCGTCGACCGCAGTGATGGCGCCTTTTAAATTACGACTGCCGTCAACCGGCATAGTCAATTGAAGCTTTACATCCTCGCCTACATAGCCCGCGTACTGCTCAGCAGTAAATAAGGGTCTATCTACGCCTGGCGAAGAAACCTCTAGGGTATATTCTGTAGAAATAGGATCTTCAACATCGAGTACAGCACTGACTTGGCGACTTGCATTGGCACAATCTTCAATATTGATACCATTCTCACCATCAATGAACACTCGCAGTGTGGAATGCTTACCCGCTTGAACATATTCAATGCCCCACAGCTGAAAGCCTAATGCTTCCACAGGTACTTTGAGCATTTCTGCCAGTCTGAATTCTAACGTTGCCAAGATTGACCCCCGAAAAAACAAAAAAGGGCTTAATAGCCCTAGTACAACGCCACATACGAAGCATGCGACAAATTTAAAAGTCCCAGATAACAAAAAACCCCGTAATCACGAGGTCATTAATTTCAAGAACCTGTAAACCATAACGAATTCAAACACTATTCGTTACTAGGAGCTGGTTGCGGGGGCCGGATTTGAACCGACGACCTTCGGGTTATGAGCCCGACGAGCTACCATGCTGCTCCACCCCGCGTCAACTGTGTGCAAGTATATTGACTATCGTCATTTCTTGCAATAACTAAGAGAGAACTTATCTCGTCTATCTTAGTTATATTTGGTGCCGAGAGCGGGACTTGAACCCGCACGACCGTTAGGTCACAGCCACCTCAAGGCTGCGCGTCTACCAATTTCGCCACCTCGGCGACACCTTTTACTAGTCAGGAATTTTCGTTTCTGACTTTTGGGTTCCTTGCTCAACAGGTTTGGTAACCTGTTCAGTGTCTGAACCTAAATCTTTCCATGAATCTTCATTTTTTGCGTGGTTTGCACTTAAGTTACCAATAAGCAGACTTAAAGTGAAAAACGCAATGGCAAGAATCGCCGTACTGCGTGTCAAGAAGTTACCGGAACCGCTTGAACCAAAAAGAGTACCTGATGCACCGGCGCCAAAAGAGGCCCCCATGTCAGCTCCCTTACCTTGCTGAATTAATACTAAGCCGATTAGACCTAATGCAACCAACAAGTAAATAACTACTAGAACTTCATACATATTATGCGCTCATCGCTATGGTACACAGACTTAAAAACTCGCTAGAGTTTAAGCTAGCACCGCCAATCAGTCCACCATCAACATCAGGTTGGGCAAATAAATCTGCAGCATTACTAGGTGTCACACTACCACCGTAGAGAATCCTGATATTTTCTCCGATAAACGGAGACACTTCAGAGAGGCGTTTGCGAATAAACGCATGAACTTCTTGTGCCTGCTCTGGTGTAGCACTTTTACCTGTTCCTACAGCCCAAAGCGGCTCGTAGGCGATAATAGCGTTATCAAAAGCCATAGTGCCATTTTTCTGGATCACTATATCCAACTCTTCAGCAATCACCTCAAAGGTGCGTCTTGCTTCACGTGCTGGACCTGACTCACCCACACATAAAATTGGGGTTAAGCCATGCTTTTGTGCAGCGGCGAATTTCTCCGCTACGATATTACTCGTCTCTCCGTACATACGGCGACGTTCTGAATGCCCGATAATTACATATCGACATCCTGAATCTTTGAGCATCTGACCTGAAACTTCTCCGGTATAAGCGCCAAAGTCATGTTGACTTAGGTTTTGTGCGCCCATCCTAACAAGTGAACCGTCTAACGCTTCCTTGTTTGCTTCTAGCAGTTGCCTAACGCTCTCTAGATAGATAGAAGGCGGGCATAAAACCACTTCAGCTGAATCATTTTGGAGCTTAGAGGCAAATTTCTTGAACAACTCTTGGGCTAATGCCGCACTGCCGTTCATCTTCCAATTGCCAGCTACCATAGGACGTCTGAGTGCCATCACTGTCTCCTCTGAAAGCGGCGTGAATAATAGCGAACCACTTATTAAGTTACAATAGCTAAATTCGAATTTTTTCAGATATCAGGTTGGAATGCTTATTTTTTACACGCCAAAGCTGTTTTCTGTTCATTTGTGCAGCTAACACCTTAATTTTAAATTGGTATCAGCCGCACTCATTACAAAATTAGCAAATATTAGCTTGCCGATTTTACCGCATCCGCAATCAAATTTGCGTGCGCCAATACTGCACTATGATCGTCACCTTCAACCATGACACGGATCAAAGGTTCAGTACCTGACTTACGTAATAATACTCGGCCACGCACGCCCAGTTGAGATTCAACCTGTGCCTGCGCCGCTTTAACTTTATCTGACTTAAGAGGGTCATGTTCGCCTTCAAAGCGCACATTGACTAACACCTGCGGCAACATTTCCATCGCAGAAGTCAGTTCTTCTAGCGTGGCATCCTGACGACGCATAGCCGCTAACACTAAAATCCCCGCAACTATGCCATCACCAGTTGTGCCGTGATCAAGATTGAGGATATGCCCTGAATTTTCACCGCCAATGCGCCAATCGAGTTCTTTAAGTAGTTCCATCACATAACGGTCGCCCACTTTCGAACGCGCAAAGGGGATGTCTAATGCTTGCAAGGCGAGATCAAGCCCAAGGTTTGACATTAACGTACCAACTACACCACCGCGTAATACGCCACGGGATTTCGCATCACAGGCCAGAATATATAAAATTTGATCGCCGTCGATCACTTCGCCTTTGCTGTTGACCATCATAATACGGTCACCGTCACCGTCGAGTGCAATACCTAAATCGGCACTTTCGGCTAGAACGGTTTCACAAATTTTACCCATGGACGTCGCGCCCACTTTATCATTGATGTTCATCCCGTTGGGTTTATCACCAATGGCAATCACCTCGGCGCCTAACTCACGAAACACAGCTGGCGCTATGTGATAAGTTGCGCCATGGGCACAATCAACCACAATTTTTAGCCCAGTTAACGTGTGTTCTGCAGGAAAATTACCTTTGCAATACTCAATATAACGGCCACGGGCATCTTCAATACGCGATACCTTCCCCAATAGATGCGACTCAACACAAACGAGGGGCTTTTCAAGCTCGGCTTCAATTTCTAGCTCTAGGTTATCATCTAACTTACTGCCGTCGGTGGAGAAAAACTTAATACCGTTATCGTAATACGGATTGTGTGACGCGCTGATCACCACCCCAGCTTCGGCGCGAAACGTGCGCGTCAAATAGGCTACTGCTGGCGTTGGCATAGGTCCCATTAACATCACATTAAGGCCTGCAGCAGATAGGCCAGCTTCTAATGCTGACTCAAACATATAGCCCGAAATACGGGTATCTTTCCCTATAATCACCTTTTTGGTACCACTGCGGGATAACACGCGCCCCGCCGCCCAACCTAACTTAAGCGCAAGCTCAGGCGTCATTTGACCTGAACCGACTTTTCCCCGAATACCGTCAGTTCCAAAAAATTTACGTTCTTTCATATCGCTCCACAAACTCAAATGTGTCCCAATGATTTGGGATCATAATATTAATTAAATGCTTAACGAGAGCATAACGATGCTTAAAAATACGCTTGTGTCGCTTGTAACACCTTGAGCATATCCACAGTTTCAGTAACATCATGCACACGAATGATATGAGCGCCCTTTTGGGCCGCCATCATAGCGCCAGCAAGGCTCCCAGCAAGACGTTCTGAGGTCGGTTTTGCTAAGAGGTTTCCTATCATGCTCTTACGAGACAATCCTATCAATATCGGTAAATCAAACTGGGCAAAACAGTCGAGCTTCGCCAGTAATTCATAGTTATGCTCTAAGCTTTTACCAAAACCAAATCCCGGATCGAGTATTAATAATTCACGGGGGATCCCTGCTCGCAAGCAAGCTTCAATCCGCTCAGTTAAAAAGGCAGAAACTTCTTCAATAACATTATGGTAAGTCGGTGCAAATTGCATGCTTTTGGGTTCACCTTGCATATGCATTAAGCATATGGGGACTTGCAACTCTGCAGCAGCTTGAAGCGCACCAGGCTCCATCAGGGCACGCACATCGTTAATCAAATGTGCGCCCGCAGCAACAGCTTGACGCATGACTTCAGGTTTACTGGTATCGACCGAAATCCACACATCATGGTGCGCCGCAACATATTTCACCAACGGGATCACCCGTGCAAGTTCATCGGCTAAGCTCACCTCGGCGGCGCCAGGTCTTGTCGACTCACCGCCAATGTCTATCATTCCCGCGCCTTGAGCCACCATGTCATCGGCATGCTGACAGGCAAGCTCATAGGAAGAATATTGACCACCGTCGGAAAAAGAATCGGGAGTGACATTAAGAATCCCCATCACAATGGGCGAAGATAACGCGAGGCGTTTAGTGCCAGCAATCAGTTCAAACACGCATTTACTCCTGTAATACGAACACTTACGATTTTACTCACTGGCATAACTTGCGTCATTAATTTCAAGCCTTCATTTTCTATCCGAAAAGACCAATGTCAGAAGATAAATATCAATGGTGGCAGAGAGTATCAATGACAGCGCAGTCAAATTGCTAACAAGGTAAAACAAGAAAACCCCTTTACGGGGTTTTCTTTGGTTTCACAACACATTACTTAGCTGGAGATTCATCAGGATCTTTCAGTTCTGGCTCAGCAGGTGCAGTCACACTGTCTTCAGCTTTCGCTGCTGGTTCACCATGACCATTGCCTTTATCGTTAGAACCATTGTCATCCACTTGCCAATCAGCAGGCTGACGCACTTCACGACGTTTCATTAAATCGTCAATTTGAAGTGAATCAATGGTTTCATACTTCATTAAGGCTTCTTTCATCGAGTGCAGAATATCGAGGTTATCGGTCAATATCTGTCTCGCTCTCGCGTAGTTCTTGTCGATAAAGACTTTCACTTCAGCGTCGATGATAGTTGCAGTTTCATCGGACATGGCTTTAGCTTTACCCATGCTGCGACCTAAGAAGACTTCACCATCTTCTTCTGCATACAGCAATGGACCTAACTTGTCCGAGAAGCCCCACTGAGTCACCATGTTACGTGCAATAGATGTCGCGTATTTGATGTCCTGTGATGCGCCAGTCGACACTTTCTCAGTACCGTAGATAAGCTCTTCTGCTAAACGACCACCGTAGGCGACCGAAATTTGGCTTTCTAACTTACGACGGCTCTGGCTCACTGAGTCAGCTTCAGGTAAGAAGAAAGTGACACCCAGCGCACGGCCGCGAGGAATGATAGTCACCTTGTGCACAGGATCGTGCTCTGGCACTAAACACCCCACAATCGCATGGCCCGCTTCATGGTAAGCAGTCATTTCTTTTTCGGCTTCAGACATCACCATAGAGCGGCGCTCAGCACCCATCATGATTTTATCTTTTGCACGCTCAAATTCTTCCATGCCTACAACTCGGCGATTTCCGCGAGCCGCAAACAGGGCAGCTTCGTTCACTAAGTTAGCTAAATCAGCACCCGAGAAACCTGGCGTACCACGGGCAATCACACTTGCCTTCACATCTTCAGAAAGCGGTACTTTACGCATATGCACTTTCAAAATCTGCTCACGACCACGAACGTCTGGTAAGCCAACGACCACTTGACGGTCAAAACGACCCGGACGTAATAACGCAGAATCGAGTACGTCTGGACGGTTAGTTGCCGCGATAACAATAACGCCTTCATTACCTTCGAAGCCATCCATCTCAACCAGCATTTGGTTCAGTGTTTGCTCACGTTCATCATGACCACCACCTAAACCCGCGCCGCGCTGACGACCGACCGCATCGATTTCATCGATAAAGATGATACAAGGTGCAGACTTTTTCGCCTGTTCGAACATGTCACGCACACGGGATGCACCAACACCAACGAACATTTCAACGAAATCAGAACCCGAGATAGTGAAGAAAGGTACTTTAGATTCACCCGCAATGGCTTTCGCCAGCAAGGTTTTACCTGTACCTGGAGGACCCACCATCAGCACGCCCGTTGGAATACGGCCGCCCAATTTTTGGAATTTAGTTGGGTCACGCAGATAATCAACTAACTCTTTCACTTCTTCTTTTGCTTCGTCACAACCAGCAACATCGGCAAACGTGGTTTTAATCTGGTCTTCGCTCATCAGCTTGGCTTTGCTCTTACCAAAGGACATCGCGCCTTTGCCACCGCCGCCTTGCATCTGGCGCATGAAGAAAATCCATACCCCGATAAGCAATAACATCGGGAACCAAGAGATGAAGATTTGGGTAAGGAACCCTGACTCTTCGGCTTCTTGGCCCTTCATAGTGATGCCTTTACGATCAAGATCATTAATTAAATCTTGGTCATATAACGGCATGATAGTAGTGAATTTTTCACCAGTTCGTTTAGCACCTTCAATAGTACGTTGGTCGCTCTTAACTTCAACAGTTGCGACCTGTCCATCACGGACATTATCTAAGAAGGTAGAATAATCCATCTTCTGCGATGACGAAGAAGAGGGGGAGTAACCCTGAAACACTGACATCAGCACAACGGCGATGACAACCCAGAGTATTAGATTTTTTGCCATGTCACTCAAATTACTAGACCTCATTAAGTCTTGCGATTATTAACGCTAGGTTACTACAACTTGTACCCAGTCGCCACAAGATAGACTTCGCGGGAACGAGCCCGTGAAGAGTCTGGTTTACGTGTTTTAACGACTTTAAACACTGCTTTTACCGCTTTCATGTATTCGTCAAAGCCCTCCCCCTGAAAGACTTTTACCGCAAAACAGCCATTAGGAGCCAATACTTGATGGCACATATCTAACGCCAATTCCACTAAATACATGGCACGGGGCTGATCAACACTATCTGAACCACTCATGTTGGGTGCCATATCAGACAACACAACGTCAACTTTAGCATCACCGACGCGAGTAAGTAATGCTTGAAGGACTTTATCTTCACGAAAATCCCCTTGCAAAAAATCGACGCCGACGATGGGATCCATAGGCAAAATGTCACAGGCGATGACTTTACCTCTATCTCCCGCTAATTTAACTGCTACTTGAGACCAACCTCCCGGAGCAGCACCGAGATCAACCACAGTCATGCCTGGGCGAATTAGTTGATCCTTTTGCTGGATCTCCTCAAGCTTAAACGCAGCGCGAGATCGCAAGCCCATTTTTTGGGCGAGTTTGACATAGTGATCATCAAAGTGTTCTAGCATCCAGCGATTAGAACTGGCCGTACGTTTTATACCTGACATTTAAAATCCGCAACAATTGAGAGTTACACAAAGGCTATATAAGGGTAGAATAGCCGTTTTTCAACAGTAACTCAGCAAAAGTTGGTAGAAATGAACTTAACAACCAAACAAAAACAGCATTTAAAAGGTCTAGCGCATCCGCTAAAGCCAGTGGTGCTGCTTGGTGCCAATGGATTGACTGAAGGTGTACTCGCTGAAATTGAAAGCGCACTCGCTTATCATGAACTGATTAAAGTGAAAGTAGCCTCTGCCGACAGAGAGCTAAAAAATGCCATCGTTGATGCCATAGTACGTGAAACTCAATCCGCAAAAGTGCAACTTATTGGTCATATTCTGGTGATTTATCGTCAATCACCAGAAATGAAAATTGCTTTGCCAAAGGCAAAATAATTTTCTTGATTTTATCGTGTTAACAAAAAGGCCATTCAATCGAGTGGCCTTTTTGTTTTCGCTGTTAATTTAAGCGATTAGCATAGCCCTAAGGTGTTTCAGAAATCACTTGTTCCTTATAATGCTCAGGCGTTAAGCCTAATAACTCAGGCAATGAGGTACCAACCGAAATCGAAGAGAATGTGCCGGTTAATATACCGATAAACATTGCAATCGAAAATCCTTCCAGCGGCCCACCGCCCATGATCCACAGCGCACCGACCGTCATTAAGGTTGTCCCTGAGGTCACCATAGTGCGAGAAAACGTCGCTACAATTGCTTGGTTGTTAATGTCTTGAATCGCAAGCTTTGGCTTAGCAATCAATAATTCACGAATACGGTCAGCGATAATGATCGAATCATTTAAGGAATAACCTAAAATCGCCAGTACAGCCGCAAGTATCGTTAAATTAAACTCCATCTGAGTCAAGGCGAAAAATGCCAGCACGAACACTACGTCATGCACTAAAGCGAATAGGGCACCCGATGCGAGTCGCCATTCGAAGCGATAACTTAAATAACCTAATATCGCCAGCATAGCGACTAACAGCGCCAAACCGCCCTGCTCTGCCAATTCTTGACCAATCTGCGGCCCGACAACACTGCTGTTAAGCACTTGCACTTCAGAGTTAAGCGGCGCTAATACCTGCTGAATATCGATATTACCTTGCTCTGTATCGGCACTCTTTATATCGGAATAGCGCAACACCCAACGTCCCGGCTCACTGGCGGAGACTACACTCACCTCTTGCTGATAAGCGGCATTAAGTAAAGGTTGCAATTCACTGCTGGTAATTTTTCTATCGATCTGCACTTCGGTGACGACACCGCCAGTAAAATCTAAGCCCCAGTTAAAACCTTTCACGCCTATTATGGTTAATGACACTAGCATCAACAAAATTGAGATAGCACTCGAAACATAACGCCATTTAGTTAGATTGATATTTTTCATAGTTATACCTTTACATGACGGCTAGCATCACGCCCATAAACTAAGTTGATCAAGGCCCTTGAAGCAAAGATACCGGTAAACATGCTGGTCAACAGACCTAGACCTAAGGTCAAGGCAAAACCTTGAATTGGACCATTACCTATGGAGTAAAGCACCACTGCAGTGATCATAGTGGTGAAGTTGGCGTCAAAAATAGTAGAAAACGCGCTATCAAACCCCGTATCAATTGCCAGCGCAAAACTGCGACCTTCCTTTAACTTGTCTTTTATTCGCTCGAAAATCAGTACGTTGGTATCAACCGCCATACCGACTGTTAACACCAAACCCGCAATACCAGGTAAGGTCAACACAGCGCCAGGGATAAGCGCCAGTAAACCAAACAGGATCACCATATTGGAGATCAGCGCTATATTCGCCACCCAACCGAGACGGCGATACCAAAGCGCCATAAACAGCAAGGTAATCCCCATCCCTAAACCAAGGGCAGCAAAACCGTTTTCAATGTTTTCAGCACCCAGCGTCGGGCCAATAGTGCGCTCTTCAACAATAGTCACTGGCGCCGTCATAGAGCCTGCTCGCAGTAACAAAGCTAATTGTTGTGCTTCTTGATAGGAGCCAGCACCCGTAATGCGAAAACGATCTCCAAGTTGGGATTGAATCGTCGCAACACTGATAATCTCTTGTGTTTGCTTTGCCTTACCTTGCTCATCACGGCTGTATTCGCTGTAAGACGTCGCCATAGGTTTGCCGATATTGGTACGGGAAAACTCAGACATTTTCTGCCCACCCACACGGTCAAGGTTAATGTTCACCTCCGCCATGCCCATCTCGCCTAAACTCGCCCTCGCATCGACAATATGATCGCCACCCAGCACTGGTGTGCGGCTCACATAAATAGGCTTACCAGACTTGTCATTGAGTACCATAGCATTAACGGAGCCAGACTCTTTAACCTCGAAAAAGGCCAAACTCGCCGTAGCACCGATAACATTCTTGGCAGCGGCAGGATCTTGGACTCCAGGCAATTCAATCCGAATTCGATGCTCCCCTTGACGCTGCACTAAAGCTTCAGTGATACCGAGTTCTTCAATACGGCTGCGCATCACTTGTAAGTTTTGCTGCACTGTCAAATTACGCAGTTTCGTTTGCTCTTCTTGGCTCAACTTAATCAGTAAACCCGCGCCATCTGCATTGGATAGCTGCCAATTAGGATAGGACTCTTTCATCATTTGACGCACGGCAGCACGGGCATCATTATCGGGCAACGTCATGTTTAACTGATGACTTTGGTCCAAATGCACGCTGGCACCACGAATTTTCTGCTCACGGATGAATTGACGTAGCGAATCAACAAGCGTCTCGGCCTGAGTTTGATAAACAGGATCAATATCAACATCGAGTAAGAACTGTACGCCACCGCGCAAGTCGAGCCCGAGTTTAATCGGCTGAAAGCCTAAGTTTTGTAACCAACTTGGCGCCGCACTGGCAAGGGATAAAGTCAATTCTTTTGGCTCTGCGACCATAGAAGAGACTAAAGTTTTGACTAAGGTTTGTTGGTTATCCGCATCGAGGACAATTAAGGTTTCACCATTTTTTTGGTCGATACGTTTTATCGTCACGCCTTCAGCTTGTAGCTTATCTCGAAGGGCAATAGGTGTGAGCGTTAACCCCGCCTTCGCGCCCACCTGCACCGCCGCATCCTCACCGTAAAATGTCGGCAAGGCACTGAATAGCATCACGATAATAGTGACGATAAGCACTAAGTATTTCCAAGCTGAATAGTGATTAAGCAGCCGTTGATTGAGTTTTCTTTCCATGGGATTAACTCGCTATTTAACGCTCAGCATTTGAATCAAATCACTAAGCGAACATATTGATATCAGTCCGAAACACGTGATTGAGTACCAGCGGCTAAGCTCGTAAGGCTCAAAACATCACTGCCTACTTAAGCAGCTATAAAAAGTTTCGGTGAGTACAAAAAGACAACAGCATGAAAAATCGATAAGAGTAGGCTCCTATCAACGTCATGCCTAAATAGGCGAGTTAAGCGGCTTGTTGGCTAAATCGATATTGAAGATTTGAGACTTTCCAACCCGAAATTCGGGCGGGGGAAGAAACAGCAGAAAGCGTCCAATCTGATGTGATATCAAGATCGGTGGGTTCAACGACATTGGATGTCGGTTCGGCAGTAAAGTCTACAGCGAGTACATATACTGGCTTGACCTCACGCACATCGTGCTGGGCAAGACTGATAAATCGCGGCGAATTTATCGGGGCAAAATCTAAGTTATCAGAATGACTTACATAGTCAGAGCTCGGACAAGGTGCTGGCTGTGATTCTGAGTCTGCACTGACGCGATTGGTATCATGACTATTCGGTGAGACGCAGCTTTCAACGGTTTGCGCATCAGACTGTGCATTGAGCTGTGCATTGTCTTGGGCGATAACATCGGCATCGGGCAAGCTTTGAGGCTCAGCGCTTAGCTTTGTATGGGGAATCGAGCTATCAAGACTCACAGTATGCATCTGAGCATAATGGCGAGTTGCATCACTGCGCTGTACTGAGGGTTTTGGCGCATAGCTAGCCGAGTGCGCAATCAACATGATCGCCACGCAAACTAACATCAATCCTGTACGCCAATGTTTGACCAAAGCGTGCCCTCTTATAAAACGTTATTAAACTAAAGATGAACCTATTCACTGTTCGCTTTTGATGCTTAACTGTGGGTCCATAAAGTGAAACTCGCGCAAAAAAACAACATACACATTTCACCAATGTTGATTTTGCTAGGATGGCAGCTTAGGTAAAAACCTACAAAGAGACAAATTAAACTTTGTCCATCTTACGCCGAATTCAACGCTGAAGCGCGATCGATATCCTTAGATAAAGCCCTAAATTCGAACCCTAAGCTCAAGCCGTAAACAAACTTAATTCGCGGATAACAAAAAACCGCCCTAGGACGGTTTTAGCGATATCGCATGAGTCACGCTCACAACACTATAAGCAAAGTAATATAAGCAGATTATAAATACTGTACTGAGATGATTTCGTAATCTGTCATACCACCTGGCGTAGTAATAGACACTTCATCACCTTCATTTTTGCCGACTAAGCCGCGGGCTATTGGTGAATTAACTGAAATCAGGTTTTCTTTAATATTCGCTTCGTCATCGCCGACTATGCGATAAGTCACTTCGACATCGGTATCAAGATTTAAAATAGTCACAGTAGCGCCAAAAATGATACGACCGTTATTCACCATCTTAGTGACGTCGATAATTTGCGCGTTAGATAACTTACCCTCAATATCACGGATACGTGCTTCACAAATACCTTGTTCCTCACGAGCCGCATGGTATTCCGCGTTTTCTTTCAAGTCGCCTAACTCTCTCGCTGAAGCAATTGCTTCAGTGATTTTAGGGCGACGGTCAAACTTGAGAATATCTAACTCTTTACGCAGCTGCTCTGCACCGACAACTGTCATAGGAACCTTAGTCATAACTTCTTTCGTCTCCTTTAAAACAAAAGCAACCCGTGCCAACGCTAAGGTCAACACAGTCAAATGAGGGTGGAATTGCGCTATTCTAATCGTTATGCGCTTTTGATGCACCAAGAACAATGCATTAACGCAGCTTACCCAACCTTAAGCAGAGTTACCAGTAATCAAATTCAAATCTGTATACCTAAGGAAATTTCGCACACGTTTTAGTACGAAATGAATACAAAAATACCCACTCGCCATTTAGACCGTGGGCATTAAGACTCAAAGCAAAAACCTCAAATAGAGGTTAACTCATTTATTCAAGCCCAGCCTCAAAGGTCAAAAAGATTTCACTAACCGTTTTATCAGCAAGGGATTTATCTGCATTAGGGCGCTCAATTGCCGCATGTAAGAGATAACGTCCTGCTGAAGGTAAGATCATTGAAACTTTACCGTCTTTATCTGAGGTAAATTCGATTTCCTCTGGTTTGTTTCGATATAAGCTACCGTCTTTCATAATGGCGACTTTAACGCCTTCAACGGGCTTACCATCGAAAACAAATTGCAGGGTAGCAGCTTCATTCTCAATAATATCTGCAGGATGAGTCACAGGCACTAGTTCTAAATATTCCCCCTTAGGCTTTAACACTTCCTCAGTTGGCTTATTACGTGTGACATAGGTTTCAACCCGCGACACATTTAAAGAACTTTCAAGTTCATAGGCTCCCTTTGGCATAGCAGCAGTTGTGGCTTTTTTATCCATACGGCTGCGTACAACCCCTTCTTTTCCTTTAACTTTATACTGAGAAAAATAACGAGGTGAAACTTCTTTTTCAAACTTATAAGTGCCATCTTGCATCAGTTGCACATCAAACACCGACTTACGTCCGCCCGTGTAACTTGAGCTTGGAGACGTTGGTTTTCCATTTGGCTGTAACACACGCACATCACTGGCACTAAAAGGTTTATCCATCATAAACACTTGATTGCTGGCAGACACATCTGAAGTAATCCACACAATTTCTTCACTTTCAGCCGAAACGTTGAAGTGGCTAGGTAAAATCCATCTGTCGTGGCTACTTGCCAATGGGCTAATGCAAAGTGTGCCAAGTAATGCAATAAGACGTAATTTCATGTCTTTTCCTTAAGTTTAACAATTAATATACGGGCTAAATATTTAATGGATTGACTCAACGAGCCATGCCGCTTAAGCGTATGTCGATAACGCCAGTTTCTGTCGTGGCGGGCAACTGCACAGAGAAATCTCCTGCAGCTAAATCGATATTTTGTCGTACAAGATCACGACCACCGTGTTCACGCACCACTTCAATAAATACAGTGTAAGTGGCAGGTTCAAGCACTTTTCCCGCCTCATCTTTTAAATCCCAATCGATTTTGTAATGACCAGCGGGACGTGTCGCAGATGCAATACCGTCAACAAAGCTCATATCTTCGCGTCCGGCTTTACGCCACCAACGACGGATATCTTTCAGCCATTTATGGCCTTCATCCCATACCCAAAGGCTTAAGGTTTTAACCGTTTGCCCCTTGGCATCCTCAACCCATACGGCCACATAAGGTCTGTGATATTGCCCTTCGGTAATTTCAGGCAAGGTTAAATCGACTGTCATTTTAGGCGTCGCAAACGCCACAGAACTGACAAACAAAGCACTCACCGCAATGGTGCGAATAAGATGACGCATACTCGGCCTATACTCCTTATGGAACAAAATAAACATACACAAGCCCGCAACTACTGCTGACGAGTACCATGTATAACAATGACTTTTTGAGGCGCTTGGTTTGAGGCAACAACAAATAAGCCCCAGTGAGCGAAAATAAAATGATAAGCACAGCGCTGAGATCGAGTATCCAAGCCCAAGCTGTGCCTGTGTTACGGCCCTTATGCAAATCATTCACTACGGCAACGACACCGTAATCTAAGGTTTCGACATAGGCTTGCCCGTCGAGTAAGTCCAATGTCATGCTGCGGTAAGTGCCGGGCCCTTTGCTGACTAAACTAATTTCATCTTCATCGATATCGGCACTCGCCATATCCATAGCCCATTCACTTTTCAACCAATGACCCGCAGCCAGACGCCATTGTGAGTCTTGGGCATTAACGGGTAACAAATAGGCAGGGATTGGCACTTGTTCCCGCTTAGGTTCCTGATCAGTTTGAGAAAACCAATTAGGATGATTTAACGTTATACCTGTCACCGCAAAAAACAGCATCAGCAACAATAAAGCCATAGACACATAAACATGAATAATGCGGGCAAAGGACAAAGACGACTTACTGACTCTTAATTTCAATGATGCACTCTCAAAAACAAACCGAAGAGAAATACCTCCAGAGTCTGCTTTCCCTATGCAGCTAAAGAGAGAAATGAGCTGCATTAAACTAATTTAATGCGCCGAGATTAAATGAGATCGATTATCAAACAGAACAAAGTTTACAAACTTTACATATTCAATACTGAAAAAGAAGTTAAAAAGTAAGAAGAAAAATAAGTGCTAAAAATAAAGCACTTAGGGGTAAATCTGTTTTTAGCACTCAAAAACCATTACCTTCGATTAAATTAGCAGCAAATAATTTATTGTATCACCTGTAAATACCTTTAAAATTCAGAAGGATAAAATCCAACATGTGGGCTAATTTTTTTGCTTAAAATTTACTTTACCACCCTCTCGTTTACCTTACGCCAATCAGCTACAATCCGCCGCCGGCGACTTGCTGGTACTTCCAAGGAAATATCATCTTGAGTACATCTCTGCTCAAAAAAATGCGCTGCCTGCATATTGTGTGGCTCGCATTAATGCTCAACGCCTGTGTTGCACCACTATTATTAATGTCACCTCAAGGCCAGCTCATGTGGGCCCTGCTTAAACCCCTTGTCGGTTTAGATCCGAACGATGTCGGATTATTTGAACAACCGCTCATCAAAAACCGTATGCAGGAATTGCTGGGTAAAAATTACGATACGACCCTGTCCCTGCTCAAAACGGCCGACAAGATCCAACAGGAAGGTCCACTCATCTACTTAGTGTCAACTTACACCCCGGTCCCCGAAATGGCCGAAAAAGCGGGTCTTGTTTGGAACTCAGACACCAACCAAATGGCAGTCATGCTGATGAAAGGCGGTGCACCCTTAGTGATTTCTGAGCAATTCAGTAATCAGGTAGAAAAACGGGTCCCAAGTTGGCCGAAGGAATTAGCCGACTATACCGATCCACAGAAGTTACAACAAAAAGCCTTAGAAGCGGGCGCAAATCAAGTACAGCAACAATTAGCAATACCTGATGCTGTCAAAGCCGTTGCAACAGGTGATGTTAAAGCGGCCCAAGGTGCCGTTATTGATAGTGCGGTCACAGAGAATGCCGTCATTAAGAATGCTGCAATGCCAATCACTATCATTGAAGCAGCTGCAAAAGTCGCCGTTCCAGCGGCTCCAGCAGAAATAAAATCGCCACCCGTTGCTCCTGAAGTCAAAAAGCAATAAAACGGATCACCACAGTGTCAGCTCAAATGGCACTGTGGATTAACTTTGAAAATAGCTGAATTGCCACAACCAACGGGAATTATAGAAACAAGGGAAAGGCTGGACGGGCTAATTGAAGGGAAACTCAAAGCAAAATAGCGCTAAGCTGAAATTAGTTAAAAGTTAAAAAGCAAAAAGCCTGTCCGAAGACAGGCTTTTTAACTTTTTGGCTGGGGTACAAGGATTCGAACCTTGGGATGCCGAGATCAAAACCCGGTGCCTTACCACTTGGCGATACCCCAATAAACTTGTTTAATCTTCTATAGAAGATTGCATTTTGATGGTACGGGAAGAGAGACTTGAACTCTCACACCTCGCGGCACCAGAACCTAAATCTGGCGTGTCTACCAATTTCACCATTCCCGCATCAAAATGTACCAAAATTGTCTATTCAACAGTTTTGGATTTTTCTCTGAAAAATCACTTTAACAGAGCTAAATATGGTAGCAATGGCGGGACTTGAACCTGCGACCCCAGCATTATGAGTGCTGTGCTCTAACCAGCTGAGCTACATTGCCAATGGCTGGGGTACAAGGATTCGAACCTTGGAATGCCGAGATCAAAACCCGGTGCCTTACCACTTGGCGATACCCCAATCAACTTGGAAACTGAGAAAAAATGGCTGGGGTACAAGGATTCGAACCTTGGAATGCCGAGATCAAAACCCGGTGCCTTACCACTTGGCGATACCCCAACTAACTCTGTTTCAAACATCCGCTATCGCCGATGTTTCTAAATTCATATATCTAAAAAATGGTACGGGAAGAGAGACTTGAACTCTCACACCTTGCGGCACCAGAACCTAAATCTGGCGTGTCTACCAATTTCACCATTCCCGCACAGCTTCATGTTTACATCGTGAAGAGATGCTAGCAATCAATGCTAGAGTAAAATCGTGATTCATTTTATATAAGAAATTTATCTTAAATAAAATGGTAGCAATGGCGGGACTTGAACCTGCGACCCCAGCATTATGAGTGCTGTGCTCTAACCAGCTGAGCTACATTGCCACATCGATATTACGCGCCTCTCTCAGCGAGGAACGGGGCGTATTATGCTTATTCGAGGTATCTAGGTCAACAGCTTTTTTTCGCTATTTCCCTTAGGTTAAGCTGTTCGGCTATTACTTCACCAAACTGAGCAACAGATGTGCTAAATAACACCTTGTTGCTCATACTTAGCTTAATTTATCGAGACTTACAGCGTGAATAAGCTTTGTTATACGTTAAACAGGAAATGCATCACATCGCCATCTTTAACGATATAGGTTTTACCTTCCACGCGTAACTTACCGGCTTCTTTCGCGCCAGCTTCACCTTTGTGGGCAATAAAGTCGTCAAATGCCATCACTTGGGCACGGATAAAACCGCGTTCAAAATCGGTATGGATAACGCCCGCCGCTTGCGGAGCACTCGCCCCCACAGGCACAGTCCAAGCACGCACTTCTTTCACGCCTGCGGTGAAATAGGTTTGCAGATTCAGTAATTCATAACCTGCGCGGATCACACGATCTAAACCTGGTTCTTCGATACCCAGATCCGCCATAAACTCATCGCGCTCCTCGATTTCCATCTCGGCCAGTTCAGATTCAATCGCCGCACATACGGCAACAACGATAGCGTTTTCTGTCGCAGCAATGGCGCGAACGGCATCTAAGTGCGGGTTATTTTCAAAACCATCTTCCGCAACGTTAGCAATATACATGGTCGGTTTTAAGGTTAAGAAGTTCAGGTAAGCCACTGCTTCCAGCTCTTCTTTCGATAAATCCATTGAACGCAACATTTTAGCTTCGTCTAAAATGGGGCGCATTTTTTCTAATACTTCCACTTCAAACTTAGCGTCTTTATCGCCACCTTTAGCACGTTTCTGCTGACGCTGAACCGCACGCTCTAAACTGTCTAAGTCAGCTAACGCTAATTCAGTGTTGATGACTTCAATATCGCCAGCTGGGTCAACCTTGTTAGCAACGTGAACAATGTTGTCATCATCAAAACAACGTACTACATGACCAATAGCATCGGTTTCACGAATGTTAGCGAGGAACTTGTTACCTAAGCCCTCGCCTTTAGATGCGCCAGCCACAAGACCCGCAATATCCACGAATTCCATGGTAGTAGGTAACACACGTTGTGGATTCACAATCGCAGCTAACGCATCCAGACGTGGATCCGGCACAGGTACAACACCAGTGTTAGGTTCAATGGTACAAAACGGGAAGTTAGCCGCTTCGATGCCAGCCTTAGTTAACGCATTAAAAAGCGTTGATTTACCTACGTTAGGAAGACCAACAATGCCGCATTTAAAACCCATATGCTTACCTTTCTCTCGATTATTGGCTGACAAGTCACACTCATCAGCGAGGTTTAGTCGTCCTGCCCTATGGCAGCACATTACTGAATAATTAAATCACTTAACACTTGAGTCTCGCCAAAGGCAAAACCTACTCCGCTTTAAAGGAGTGTAATCTGTTCATGGCTTTCACCATGTCTTGTTTAAACAAAATTTCGGTAGAACGCACAGCTTCATCTATCGCCGCCTCGATAAGTTCTTGCTCTTTAGCAGGTGCTTTTCCCAGTACGTAACCACTCACTTGGTTTTTATCACCAGGATGACCGATACCTAAGCGTAAACGGTAGAAGTTTTTATCGTTAGCCAGTTTAGCAATAATATCTTTCAGACCATTGTGGCCGCCATGACCGCCACCGAGCTTAAACTTAGCCACACCGGGCGGCAGATCGAGTTCATCGTGAGCGACCAGAATCTCTTCCGGCGTGATACGAAAAAAATTCGCCAAAGCGCCAACCGCTTTACCGCTTAAATTCATATAAGTCGTTGGGATCAATAAGCGGACATCTTTACCGTGCAATAAGGCTCTGGCAGTCAAGCCAAAATACTTACTGTCGGCCACTAAAGTCACGCCGCAAATTCTCGCTAACTCAAGAACGTACCAAGCCCCCGCATTATGGCGAGTGTGTGCATATTCAGCACCTGGATTAGCCAGACCAACTATTAATTTTATTTCGCTCATGACACTCAATATCGTTATTTCGTCGATGACAGCCGCGCAAAGCGCCGACTGAACTGACCATACCAGCTAAAAACGCGGCATTTTAGCACTCAAACCCCAAGTCAACAAATGCCACGTCATCGGACAGGAGCAGAACATAAGGTCAGAACACAGAACAACAAAGCGTTAATTAAGCCCCATAGCATATTTAAGGACAGTCTTTTTGAGCGGGGAATTGATGTTTGCTAACTTTAACGCGCCATTACGCAGCAGCTTTAGCGGCAGAATATCGTTGCTAAAACCGGCGTAAAACAAATCCATCGCCGTCATCATCAATTGATTATCGCGATAACGCTTGCGCTGATATTGGGCAAGCACCTCATTCGACCACCAGATATTATCTTGAGCTAATGCATCCTTGATGACCGCCAAAAACGCTTCGACATCCTTAAACCCAAGGTTCACCCCTTGGCCAGCGAGGGGATTAATGGTGTGGGCGGCATCGCCTAAAATCACCACGTTCTGACTATAGTAGCGCTGGGCATGCCGACGAGTGAGGCCAAAACTGCCTTTATTCTCAACGGTGAAATCGGCATCTAAGCGCGCAGGGAAATGCAAACGTATCTGCTCGGCCAACTGTTTATGATTAAGCTGCATTAACTGCTTAATTCGATTGGCATCGTCGTACCACACCAGCGAAGCGTTATTGCCTGGTAAAGGTAATAATGAACGCGGTCCTTTGGGCGTAAACTGCTGCCAAGTCACATCCTGTTGCCCCTGTGCGGTGTTGATATTAATCAACATGGCCGATTGAGCGTAATCCCAACCCGAAATGCCAATTCCCGCCCATTGACGTACCTGCGAGTGAGCACCATCGGCGCCAACCAACAACTTAGCGGTCAGTTTACTATTTGACTGTAAGTGCACGCTCACACCGTCGCTATCGCGGGTAAATGCCACCACTTTATCGGGACAATATAAGGTGATGCCTGCCAATTGTGTCATCTGTTGCCACAGGGCAAGTTGGATTAAACGGTTTTCGACTATATGGCCTAAATGGCTGGCGCCAATTTGTGAACAGTGGAATTGGGTGATGCAGCCATCGAGCTCCCAAGTTTCTAAGCCCAAATAAGGCACATTACGCATCTTGAGCAATGAGTCCAAGGCGCCAAGACGTTCAAGCAGCGTTTCAGAAGCCACACTGATGGCCGAGACTCGCACATCTAATGGCTGTTCGGCTTGATAAGCTTCTGGCGCAAAAGATTCAATCACCGCCACTTGCAAACCCTGTTGGGCTAATCCAATTGCCGTCGCCGCACCAACCATGCCGCCGCCGACAAGAATGACATCGAATCGAGTGCCTTCTGCATGAGTGACGTCAGAATGAGTCACGTTAGAATCTGTGGTGTCGGATATCATCTGTGCATGTGTCTCTTCAATCTGGCTCATCCTACTTACCACCTTAGTTACTACCTTAGTTAGCACCTTTAAGCCCTTCTGTATTTCTGCCTAAGCGACTTTTCACAAACCCGCTCGATTATGCCTTATATCAAGATACCACGGAAATGTTGAGCGCATTTCGATTCGAAATCCGTGAAGACATAGGCATTCAAGCCCGAATAGTTTGCTGGAAATAACGAAAGCTCAACCTGTTAACAATATTAATCTTGCCCAAATGCAGCCGAACAATAAAAACCTAGCATTTGTGAGGGTATCGCCCTTGGCAAAAGCCAACAGCTAAAAGTGTGGACAAAGCTGGTCAGCAGCCGTAACAGCAGGTAAAATGTCGCGCTATTTTTATTGGTCATCTTAGGGCGACACAACTGATGAGTAAGAAACTCCATATCAAGACTTGGGGCTGTCAAATGAATGAGTATGACTCATCCAAGATGGCTGATCTGTTAGGCGAATACCAAGGTTATACCTTGACTGAAGAAGCGTCTGAGGCAGACATTCTCCTGCTCAACACTTGTTCTATCCGCGAAAAAGCGCAAGAAAAAGTGTTCCATCAGCTAGGACGCTGGAAGACGCTTAAAGATAAAAATCCCAATTTGATTATTGGCGTGGGCGGCTGCGTTGCCTCACAAGAAGGCAAAGCCATTAAAGACAGAGCCCAATGTGTCGACATTATTTTCGGACCACAAACCTTGCACCGTCTGCCCGAGATGATCGAGCAAGTGCGCCGTGGCGACAAAGCGGTTATCGATATCAGCTTCCCTGAAATCGAAAAATTCGACCGTCTGCCAGAGCCACGCGCCGAAGGCCCAACCGCGTTTGTGTCTATCATGGAAGGTTGCAGCAAATACTGCTCGTTCTGTGTCGTACCTTATACTCGCGGCGAAGAAGTCAGCCGTCCATCGGACGATATTATCCTTGAAATCGCCCAATTGGCAGAGCAAGGTGTGCGCGAAGTAAACTTGCTCGGCCAAAACGTGAATGCCTATCGCGGCGCAACTCACGATGGCGCTATCTGTACCTTTGCGGAATTACTGCGTTTCGTGGCAGCCATCGACGGTATTGACCGCATCCGCTTCACGACCAGTCATCCGATTGAATTTACACAAGATATCATCGACGTTTACGAAGATACCCCTGAGCTTGTAAGCTTCTTGCACTTGCCAGTGCAATCGGGTTCTGACCGTATTCTCACGGCGATGAAACGCGGCCATATGGCGATTGAATATAAGTCAATCATCCGCCGCCTGCGTAAAGCCCGTGAAGGGATTCAAATCAGCTCGGACTTTATCATTGGCTTCCCTGGCGAAACCAAAGAAGACTTTGCCGATACCATGAAGTTGATTGAAGACATAGGTTTCGACCACAGCTTCAGCTTTATCTATAGCGCACGTCCGGGCACGCCAGCGGCGGATTTACCCGATAACGTCGATATGGAAGAGAAAAAACAACGTCTGGCGATTCTGCAAGACCGCATCACCCAGCAAGCCATGCGCTACAGCCGCCACATGATGGGCACAGTGCAACGTATTCTGGTTGAAGGGCCATCGGTGAAAAATCCTATGGAACTGCGCGGCCGTACTGAGAACAACCGAGTGGTGAACTTCGAAGGTCAACCAAAACACATTGGTACTTTCGTGGATGTCGAAATTGTCGACGTTTACACTAACTCACTGCGCGGTGTCTTTATCCGCGGCGAAGATGAAATGGATCTACGTCGTAGCCTGCGTCCTGCTGAAATTCTGGCCAAGCGCAAGCAAGATGATGAACTGGGTGTGACTCAATTTAAGCCATAAGCGCTAAATCGGCTTAACTTAAAAAATACCTATATAAAGAAGGGCGACTTAGTCGCCCTTTTGCTTTCACGCACTTTTGTTTAAGTCTACCGAGGCAATTGTTATTTTCCGTTAGCAATTATCGGCTATGGCTCGTAAACTAAAATTATCTTGCGATGGTTAACCAACCTCGTACCTTGCTTTCTTATTCGCTATTGGGAGTGCTATTTGTCCAGTAAATTAACTACCATGAATCTGTATCTCGAACCCGCAGAAACACGCCGTTTGGCTTCACTGTGCGGTCCATTCGATGACAATATCAAGCAGATAGAACGTCGCGTTGGCGTCGAAATCGTCCGTAAGAACAATCATTTCCAGATCACCGGACTGCCACGCAATTGTTTAAGCGCCAACAACTTACTCAAAGAACTCTACATCGAGACCCAAACGGTTAAAGGCAGCACGCCCGATCTTGAGCCTGAGCAAGTCCATATCGCTATTCAAGCGGCCATTGCCCTAGAGCAAGCAGACGCTAACGACGACAGCGGTATTAATATCAAAACCCGCCGCGGTGTCATTAAGCCACGCAATCCGAATCAAAGCTTATATGTGGCCAATATTACGCGTCACGATATTACCTTCGGTATTGGTCCTGCAGGAACGGGCAAAACCTACCTTGCCGTAGCAGCGGCAGTAGATGCGTTAGAGCGCCAAGAAGTGCGCCGCATTCTGCTGACTCGCCCTGCGGTGGAGGCGGGTGAAAAACTCGGTTTCTTACCTGGTGATCTCAGCCAAAAGGTCGACCCCTATTTGCGTCCGCTCTACGATGCGTTATTCGAAATGCTTGGCTTTGAAAAAGTGGAACGCCTCATCGAGAAAAATGTAATAGAAGTGGCGCCGCTTGCCTATATGCGCGGTCGTACCTTGAACGATGCCTTTATTATTCTCGATGAAAGCCAAAACACCACAATCGAGCAGATGAAGATGTTCCTTACCCGTATCGGTTTCAATTCCCGTGCGGTGATCACAGGCGACATCACTCAAACCGACTTACCTAAACATCAAAAGTCAGGACTACGTCACGCGATTGAAGTGTTAAGCCAAGTCGAAGAAATCAGCTTTAACTTTTTTGTCTCCCAAGATGTAGTCCGCCATCCTGTGGTTGCCCGTATCGTTGAAGCCTATGAAGCCTTCGAGTTAAAAGAGCAAACATTAAAAGCCAAAAAAGAAAGCCAGTACCAAAAGCAACAGCAGGAAGCCGCAACACATGAGTCTTGAGTTAGCCTTAGATATTCAACATGCCAGCACCAGTGAGTGGCTACCAACGGACGAACAATTCGCCCTTTGGGTCACTACCGCAATTGGCAATAGCATGGATGAAGCTGAATTAACCATACGTATCGTCGATAGCCGCGAGAGCCAAATGCTCAACAATACCTATCGCGGTAAAGACAAACCGACCAATGTGCTGTCATTTCCCTTTGAAGCACCACCAGAAATTGAACTTCCTTTACTCGGAGATCTTGTCATTTGCGCGGCAGTCGTTGAAAATGAAGCCCGTGAACAACAAAAACCACTAGAAGCGCACTGGGCACACATGGTTGTACATGGTTGCTTGCATCTGCTAGGGTATGATCACATCGACGATGAAGAAGCCGAAGAGATGGAGTCATTAGAGACTCAACTCATTGAAAGCTTAGGTTTTACTGACCCATATAAGGAACAATAATTAGCTAAGATAATCCCTATCAAAAGCTAATGAGAAAACTATGAGTGACGATATCCCCCCTAGTACGAACGCCCACAAGAAAGGTTGGTTTGATAGAGTAAGTCAGCTATTTCAGGGCGAACCTCAAAATCGCGAAGATCTAGTCGATGTGATTGATGGTGCCGAGCAGCGCGATTTGATCACCCAAGACACCCGCGAGATGATAAAAGGTGTATTAGACGTTTCTGATATGCGTGTTCGGGATATCATGATCCCAAGAGCTCAAATTGTCGCCCTCCAGATAGACAACTCGGTCGAAGAGTTACTTGCGACTGTGATTGGTTCAGGTCACTCGCGCTTCCCCGTTGTTAACGAAGATAAAGACCATATCGAAGGCATATTGCTTGCCAAAGATTTGATCCCTTACGGTTTCTCCAACAGTGATGAGCCCTTCTCACTGGATCGCGTGATCCGTCCCGCCGTGGTTGTGCCCGAAAGCAAACGCGTCGATGTTCTGCTAAAAGAATTCCGCTCTCAACGCTACCATATGGCGATTGTGGTTGATGAGTACGGCGGTGTATCGGGACTCGTGACTATCGAAGATATTCTTGAAGAAATTGTCGGCGAAATTGAAGACGAATTCGACCACGATAGTACTGAAGAAACCGAGATCCGCAAAGTTGGTAACACGGTTTATATGGTTAAAGCTTTGACGCCAATCGAAGATTTCAACGAAGAATTCAACACTGAATTCAGCGATGAAGAGTTTGATACCGTCGGTGGCTTAGTCTCACACGCCTTTGGCCATCTGCCAGAACGTAACGAGAGCATCATCATTGAAGGCATTGAATTTAAAGTCATCAATGCTGACACTAGGCGTTTAATCCAACTCAGAGTTAAACTCCCCGATCCTAATACTGGCGAAGACGTAGAATAATCACTCGTGCTAAAAAAAATCCGGGCATTTGCCCAACAACAGTCCCAACCTAGTGCTGTGAGACTCGTGCTGGCATTTGCCCTTGGCGCCAGTACGGCGCTTTCATTTGCGCCCTATTCCATTTGGATAATCTATCCGTTTGCCATAGCTATTGCCCTCTGGCACAGCCGAACGCTGAGCGCTAAGGCAAGCTTTTACTATTGGTTAAGCTTTGGATTTGGCTGTTTTGCCGTAGGGATCAGCTGGGTTCACGTGAGCATGGATACCTTTGGTGGTATGCCGCTCATTGCCTCCGTTGGGTTAATGGCCTTGTTAGCCTTGTATTTAGCCTTGTATCCCGCGCTAACTGGTTTGGCGCTGGTTTGGTTAACTAAAACGCTGAGCCATGATGGTGAAACTCGATTTGGTCTTTGGCGTAATCTCGCCCTATTCCCCGCGTTATGGACCTTGACCGAATGGGCTCGTGGCTGGGTAATGACAGGCTTCCCTTGGTTATGGGCGGGTTACTCGCAAACTCAAGGGCCGTTAAAACCCCTTGCCAGTATCATAGGCACACTGGGAATAAGTTTTGTATTGACCATGCTCGCTGGTGCATTAGCGCTTTGTTTTACTAAGCGTTATAAGAGTTTACTGCTTTTACTGCCGCTCAGTATTCTGGCAGTGTGGGCTGCGCCTAAACTTTGGGACATTCATCCTACGGGTGAAAATGTTAAAGTGGCACTGGTGCAAGGCAATATTCCCCAAAGCATGAAGTGGGAACCCGATGCCCTGTGGCCGACGCTGTTAAAATACATGGATTTATCCCGCGAACATCTGGATGCCGATATCATTATTTGGCCAGAAGCGGCAATTCCAGCGCCAGAATCTATGGTGCAGGACTTTTTAGATAACGCCAATAAAGTCGCCAATCTAAACCATACCTCAATTATCACTGGCATTATTAGCCATCAAAACAATGAGTTCTATAATTCATTGATTGTGCTTGGTAATCATAATCAGAAACAACAAGCAGGCCCAGACTATGAGGGCGATGGTAGCAATCAATTTAAGAAACACCATCTGTTGCCAATTGGCGAGTTTGTCCCCTTTGAAGCGCTGCTGCGCCCGATAGCACCTTTCTTTAATTTGCCCATGTCGTCCTTTACACGAGGCGAATATCAACAGCCGAACCTCAGCGCCCTAGGCCATAAAATCGCGCCAGCAATTTGTTATGAAATAGCCTTTCCTGAACAGTTGCGCGACAACGTTAATCAAGGGACAGATATACTATTAACTGTCTCTAATGATGCTTGGTTTGGTAGTTCAAACGGGCCATTACAGCATATGGAGATCGCTCAAATGCGCGCGGTTGAATTGGGTCGGCCTCTATTACGCGCAACCAATAATGGCGTGACAGCCATAGTCGATGAGCGTGGCAATATCACAGCGTCATTACCACAGTTTGAAATAGGCGTGCTAAGTGCAACTATTCCATTAGTCACAGGACAAACTTGGTTTGCAAAATTAGGCCAAATACCCCTACTGATACTCTGTGGTTTAATCGTTCTGCTCGGTCTTGCCCGACGTTTTAAAGCGCAATAGGATTTAGGCCGTGCATTACCAAGTTAATAAACAAGATGTGGCAGGTTTTACCTTAATTGAACTTGTCGTTGTGATTATTGTGCTTGGGATCTTGGCTGTGATCGCCGCGCCTAGATTTATCGGTTTAAGTAAAGAAGCGCGGGTACAAACCTTAAACCAAGTACAGGCCAGCGTTAAAACAGCCAATATGCTTGCTTACTCAAAAACCCAAATGCCTAGCCTACTAAGCCAAGCAGTAGCTGGGCGCGATGATATTATTGATATCGACTTCAATGGTGATGGCACTCCAGATACACGATTAAAATGGGGTTACCTCGATAATACTGATGTGGAAAAATGGATCACCTCAGATGATAAACTTATCATCCAATATCAAGGCATTGATATCACTTATATAGGCTACGATCTTAACAACAATTCCTTAGTGAATGATGACCAATGCTATTTCCGCTACACCCAAGCCAGCGATGCCAGCACTGCGCCGCAATATGATATCAACACCCAAGGTTGTTAGGCTGACACTCAGTTAACCTGTGTTATCCCGCAATTGTCTGCGAATACATTAGGCTGATTGCGCGTTCCACGTTAAGGTGAACGATTAGACGTGGCCTTATACCAATCACAGTGACTGTGTCTGCATAGCCAATATGATTGGTACCATTACCTCGTTCCTTACCAAGGTACACAGTCAAGGCAACTCTATGGCACAGCTTCGCGTGCGCTACCAAACCCACGAATTTGGGGATCTCGACATTCATGTCAGAACCCTAAGAAATAACCAAGAATTTGAAGACCTAGATGGCAAAGCTGAAAAGCTCGGTATTTCCTCCGCAACTTGGCCGTTATTTGGCATAGTCTGGCCATCGAGCCAAGTGCTCTCGCACCACATGGCAGACTACAAAATTGACAATAAACGCATTCTTGAGGTTGGCTGCGGTATAGGGCTGGCAAGTCTAGTGCTAAACCACAGACATGCCGACATCACAGCAACCGACTATCACCCCGAGTCGGAAAATTTCCTTAAGCAGAATGTCGATTTAAATCATGGTCGTGCGATTCCGTTTGTTCGAACAGGATGGGCAGATGCACAAACTAATTTAGGTTTATTTGATCTCATTATCGGCAGCGATCTCTTGTACGAACAAGAACATGCCGATCTCTTATCACAATTTATTGAGCAGCATGCTAAACCAATTTGTGATGTAGTCTTAGTCGATCCCGGTCGTGGTAATCATGCAAAATTCAGCAAACGTATGGTGACCTTAGGTTACGAACATACACAACATAAACCCATTCACACTGAATTTTTATTAGCGCCCTTTGGCGGTCAAATCCTCAGCTATTCTCGTACCAACAGTTGATACAACACTAATTAGTGCATGTTTTCATGCCGCGACATAATGCAGATATGAGCCATTTAGGTCTAATAGAACTCAAAAAAAAACGACGCTGAGGCGTCGTTTTAGCTGCATAACATCATCACCTTGATTAAGGCGTTAGCGGCTCGCGGGTAAATTCTTCATGATCACACTCTGGACAATCTGGGATCGGACTTGGAAACTCAATACTCATTTCATTACCACAGTTAGTGCACACCATGATGCCCTGATTCACTATGTCACCACTCTTGTAGTAGCCTTGGTGCTTAAAATCTTGCGTTAACTCATGCCATTCTACTTGGCTGCGGTCGGTAATTTCACTGAGCCAATGCCAAAGCGTATTCTCTAAAGTAATCACGGTTGGGCTATGACTCAAACTATCCGCGTTCTGCTCACGGAGAAAACTCGTAATATCACGCTTTAAGAATTGTTCGACTAAAGCGAGTTCATCTTCCCCAGCTTGTTCTTTAAGACGTAAATACTCCTTACCTTGAGTGACAGAATTGAATAAGTTCTTTACAGTCATAGTGTTATCTTCTGCAAATTGAGATTTCACTTCGGTAATTAAGGCTTGATACAGTCCTAGTAACGCGTTACTTCTATCATTCATAACCAATACTCCTTCATACGAACCTTTTTAATGCATCGCTTCTAGTTTATTCTATGCAGATCTTACTCGCGCTGATATGGCGTTAGATCCAATAATAGGCGGCACTGCCGGAAATAGAGTGATGCAAGAGCAATATAATCCCTCAGAAATTGAAGCCTTAGTGCAAAAGCACTGGCATGACAACAAAACCTTCGAAGTCACTGAAGACGCAAACAAAGAAAAGTTTTATTGCCTTTCGATGTTTCCGTACCCTTCTGGCAGACTCCACATGGGACACGTACGCAACTATACCATAGGTGACGTAGTTGCACGCTTTCAACGTCTTCAAGGCAAAAACGTGCTCCAGCCTATTGGTTGGGACTCATTTGGTTTACCCGCAGAAAATGCCGCGATTAACAACAAGACTGCGCCTGCGCCATGGACCTATGAAAACATAGAATACATGAAGAACCAGCTGAAATTGCTGGGTTTTGGTTACGATTGGAGCCGTGAAATCGCCACTTGTACCCCTGAATATTATCGCTGGGAACAATGGTTCTTCACTAAGTTGTACGAGAAGGGCCTAGTCTATAAAAAGACAGCTTCAGTCAACTGGTGTCCAAACGATGAAACCGTACTGGCGAACGAGCAAGTTCAAGACGGTTGCTGCTGGCGCTGTGATACCCCTGTGGAACAAAAAGAAATCCCACAGTGGTTTATTAAGATCACTGCCTATGCAGAAGAATTATTAAACGATATCGATACCTTAGATGGCTGGCCTGAACAGGTTAAGACCATGCAGCGCAACTGGATTGGTCGCAGCGAAGGTGTAGAAATGACCTTCGGCGTCGCAGGTCACGATAAAAGCTTCGATATCTATACCACGCGTCCAGATACCTTAATGGGCGTGACCTATGTGGCGATTGCCGCAGGTCATCCATTAGCTGAAATCGCCGCGCAAACCAATCCTGAGCTTGCCGCCTTTATCGATGAGTGCAAAAACAGCACAACATCTGAAGCCGAACTCGCGACCATGGAAAAACGCGGTGTCGCTACAGGGCTTTTCGCCATTCATCCGATCACTGGTAAGCAAGTGCCGATTTGGGCAGCTAACTTTGTGTTGATGAACTATGGCACAGGTGCCGTAATGTCAGTTCCTGGGCACGACCAACGTGACTTTGAATTTGCAAAAAAATACGGTCTAGCAATTGAGGCTGTGATCAAGCCTGTTGATGGCGAAGTGGACATTAGCGAAGCCGCTTATACCGAAAAAGGCGTACTGTTTAACTCGGGTGAGTTCGACGGTTTAGACTTTGAAGCAGGCTTTAATGCCATCGCTAATAAGTTAGTTGCCGAAGGTAAAGGCAAGCGCCAAGTCAACTATCGTCTGCGCGATTGGGGTGTTTCACGTCAGCGTTACTGGGGCGCACCTATTCCTATGGTGACCTTAGCCGACGGCACTGTGATCCCAACGCCAGCAGAACAACTGCCAGTATTGCTGCCAGAAGATGTAGTAATGGACGGTATTCAAAGCCCAATCAAGGCCGATAAAGAATGGGCGAAAACCCAAGTTAATGGCCAAGATGCGCTGCGCGAAACCGATACCTTCGATACCTTTATGGAATCCTCTTGGTATTACGCCCGTTACTGCAGCCCGCATGCAGACGAAATGTTAGATCCCGCTAAAGCCAACTACTGGCTACCTGTGGATCAATACATTGGCGGTATCGAACACGCTTGTATGCATTTGTTATATTTCCGCTTCTTCCACAAGTTGCTGCGTGATGCAGGTCTGGTTAACTCTAACGAGCCAGCCAAACAATTGCTGACCCAAGGCATGGTGTTGGCTGATGCTTTCTACTACATCAACGAAAAAGGCGCCCGTGTATGGGTTTCGCCTTTAGATGTAGCGACTACAGAAAAAGACGACAAGGGCCGTATTACTAAGGCTATCGACAAGGACGGCAACGAGCTGGTTTATACCGGCATGTGCAAGATGTCTAAGTCGAAAAACAATGGTATCGATCCTCAAGTCATGGTCGAAAAATACGGCGCCGATACGGTTCGCCTATTTATGATGTTCGCCTCACCACCAGAATTAACTCTGGAATGGCAAGAGTCTGGCGTTGAAGGCGCACACCGCTTCATTAAACGTCTGTGGAAGCTTGCAAACGAGCATATCACCCAAGACAATAGCGAAGCCTTAGATGTCAGCAAGTTAACTGCCGATCAAAAAGCGCTGCGCCGTGAGGTCCACAAGACTATCGCGAAAGTGACCGACGATATCGGCCGCCGTCAGATGTTCAACACTGCGGTTGCCGCCGTGATGGAACTGATGAACCATCTGCAAAAAGCACCACAAACGACAGGTCAAGACAACGCCATTATCGGCGAAGCCTTATCCGCCATAGTGCGTTTGCTGTACCCTATCATTCCGCATGTGAGCTTTAACCTGTGGAACGAGTTAGGTAATGCAAGCAACATCGAAGACAGCCAATGGCCAGTCGTTGATGAAGCTGCGCTAGTTGAAGACAGCAAGCTCATCGTTGTGCAAGTTAACGGTAAAGTTCGCGCAAAAATCACAGTAGCCGCCGACGCTGATAAAGAATCAGTAGAAGCCTTAGGCATGAGTGATGAACACGTGATCAAATACCTAGACGGCCTGACAGTACGTAAAGTGATCTATGTGCCGGGCAAACTGCTCAGCATAGTGGCCAATTAACGGCTGCTAATAACTCGCTATACTCAAAGCCAATGAAGTTGCAGCATAGCTGCAACTTCAAGTCAGCAGGGTATACCACGAATAGGAAACCGCGAAATCTATGCTAATCAAACGCATATGCTTCGCAATCATGGCACTGGTTATTATGACCAGCGCTGGTTGCGGTTTTAAGCTTCAACGCAGTTATCAGATCCCTGATGCCCTCAATCATTTGAGTTTGAGCAGTGTGGATGAATACAGTGAACTCACCCGTCTGGTACGTGAACGCCTGCGCTTGAACAATATCCAAGTTGTCGACGCCGCAGATAATGTTCCAGTATTAAGATTAATCACCGACTCCCTTGAACGCTCGACCTTATCTTTGTATCCCACAGGTAACGTCGCCGAGTATGAGCTGATTTATTTAGTCGAATTTGCTGTGGCACTGCCAGGTAAAGAAGCGCAGCCTTTCAAGGTTGAAATTCGCCGCGACTACTTAGACGATCCACGTACCGCATTGGCAAAGAGCCGTGAAATGGAATTGCTGACGAAGGAAATGCGTATCCAAGCTGCCGATCGTATTCTGCAAGCAATGGCCAGTACTGAGGTGAATTAATGCGGGGCTATCATTAAATGAGAGTCTATCCAGACCAACTCTCCCGCCACCTTAACCAGTTATTTCCTTGTTATCTGATTTTTGGGGATGATCCTTGGTTGATTGAAACCACCAAAGATCAGATCCGCCAATTCGCCAAGCGTCAGGGATTCGATGAAAAAGTCCAACTCATTCAAGAGACGGGCTTTAATTGGAACGATCTGACTCAGGAATGGCAGGCCATGAGTCTGTTTTCCAGTAAACGCTTGATTGAGCTAACCCTTCCCCAAGCTAAGCCCGGTGCCGAAGGCTCAAGCACATTGCAAGCGCTATTGCAGACGCCCAATCCCGATATGCTGTTGATTATCGAAGGGCCAAAGCTCGCCACAGAGCAAACCAACAGTAAATGGTTTAAGACCTTAGATGCCCATGGCATGTATCTGCCCTGCGCTACGCCAGAGGGCGAGCAGTTTATGCGCTGGCTCGATGGCCGCATCAAGCACTTTAAGCTCAATCTGCAGCCTGATGCCCGTGCTATGCTGCATTCTCTGTATGAAGGGAATTTACTGGCTGCCGATCAAGCCATGCAGTTGCTGCAACTCCTGAGCCCAACAAAACCCGTCAGTGCCGACGAACTGGGCCACTATTTTGAAGATCAGTCGCGCTTCACCGTATTCCAACTCACGGATGCATTGCTGAATAATAAACAGGATAGCGCGCAGCACATGCTAGCCCAGCTCAATGGCGAAGGCACTGCCTTACCTATCCTGCTGTGGGCCTTGTTTAAAGAACTCGGTTTGTTATTCAATTTGAAATGCGAGCAAGCCCAAGGCGTTGCGCTCAGTGCACTCTGGGGTAAACATCGAATTTGGGATAAACGTAAACCACTGTATCAAGCGGCGCTGCAACGACTCAGCCTTGAACAACTCGAACATATGCTCGCCCTCGCCTCGAAACTTGAGCTCAACTTAAAGCAACAGGGGAAAGAGGATTGGACTGGTCTGAGCCACCTGTGTCTGTTATTTGATCCTAGAGCCCATCGGCACCTAGCACATATAGCCATAGACTAATCATTGATTAACCAAAGAGTTGATATGCGTATTGGTATTTTAGGCGGCACCTTTGACCCGATACACTATGGTCATATCCGTCCTGCGATTGAAGTGAAGCAAGCATTAGCCTTGGATAAAATCCTGCTGATGCCGAACCATATTCCGCCCCATAAACAGCAGCCGAACTTAACCACAACACAGCGCCTCAAAATGGTAGCCGATGTCTGTCAGCAACTCGACGGATTTGCACTGTGCGACATCGAAGCTAAACGCGACACGCCTTCCTACACAGTTATCACGCTTGAGCAACTGAAAAGCTTACATCCTGAGGATAAGCTGTTTTTTATCATGGGGATGGACTCTTTCCTCCAATTAAAAAGCTGGTATGAGTGGCAACGCCTATTCGACTTTGCCCATCTAGTTGTCTGTCAGCGCCCGGGTTGGCAGCTCGATGCAGAGCATCCTATGCAGCAGATATTGACGGCCCGCAGTCAAGCGCCCCAAGGGACAGACGAAGGTCGTGCTAGCAGTCTCCATAAAAACTGTGGGCAGATTTTCCCTGTGACAATTACACCACAAGATATTTCCTCAACTCAAATCCGTGAACAACTGGCAAAAGGCGAAATTCCCGCCGACTTACTCATGCCAGTCACGCTAGATTACATCAAAAATCAACGACTTTACTTACCTTAGCTCGAACCGTAAGCAGATATCGCCAACTCAACTGCCAATGACAATGTATTCCCAGCAGCAACACTGGTATACTACCGCGCTATTTAAAATTAATGAGGTACGCCAGCGTGCAGAGCGCGGAATTAAAACAGTTTGTTGTCGACAAGATCGACGACTTGAAAGCCAGAGACGTTGTTGTTCTGGATGTCAGCAAGCAATCTAACATCACTGACTACATGGTCATATGTTCAGGTACATCAAAGACTCACGTTAAAGCTATCGCCGAAAACCTTGTGGTTGAAGCGAAAAAAGCCGGTATTCCACCTTTAGGTGTTGAAGGCCGCGAAAGCAGCGAATGGGTTCTTGTGGACATGGGCGATGTGATCCTGCACGTTATGCAAGATCAAACCCGTGATTTCTACCAGCTTGAAAAGCTCTGGTCAGAAAAGCAAGACTGATGAAGTTACAGCTCATCGCAGTAGGAACACGGATGCCCGATTGGGTTACCCGTGGTTTCGAAGAATACCAGCGCCGTTTTCCCCGTGATATGGCGCTGGAGCTTATCGAAATACCCGCTGGAAAGCGGGGGAAAAATGCCGACATTGTCCGGATACTTCAAAAAGAAGGCGAACAAATGTTGGCGGCCATTCCCAAAGGCAATCATATTGTTAGCTTAGATCTCCCCGGCAAAAACTGGACGACCCCCGAGCTAGCAACCGCACTGACTAAATGGCAACTCGATGGTCGCGACGTCAGTTTACTGATTGGTGGACCTGAAGGATTAGCACCAGCTTGCAAAGAAGCGGCAAACCAAAGTTGGTGTCTATCGGCATTAACCTTACCTCACCCACTCGTACGGGTGGTGGTTGCCGAAAGTTTGTACCGCGCGTGGAGCGTGAACACGAATCACCCCTACCATAGAGAATAGCGGGATCTTGATGTTAACGAGTGTCAACCACCCGTCATGGGATCAGCCGGAGATAGCATAAGTGTCGCCAAAAAAGCGGATAACAATGCATGATCACGCCGCCGAGGCGTCTCTTTTTAAGCGCAGGGCGCTTTTCACTTTTTTTTGCGTTTTCGCTCTATTTTGCGTATTAGTCACCAACCTTTATCATTTACAGGTTGAATCCTATAAAGATTATGCAACTCGCTCAAATGATAATCGCATCCGAGTTGTTCCAATTGCCCCTAGTCGTGGTCTCATTTACGATCGCAACGGCATACTTTTAGCTGAAAATTTACCCTTTTATTCCCTCGATCTCGTACCCGAAAAAATCAGTAACATGTCAGAGACCTTAGATGAACTCGGCAAGTTAATTGAGATCAGCGATGACGAGCGCGAAACCTTTACTGACGCCCTGAAATTTCATCGCCGTTTCAAACCGCTAACACTCAAAAACCAGCTCACCGAAGAACAAGTGGCCATTTTCAGTGTTAACCAACACAGATTTCCGGGTATTTCGGTCGAAGCGGGTCTTAAACGTAACTATCCCTACGGCGCGCAAATCACCCATGTGCTGGGCTATGTAGGCAAAATTAACACCCGAGATCGTGCCCAACTTGAACGCAGCGATCTGTGGAAAAACTATGCGGCAACCAAAGACATTGGTAAGCAAGGCATTGAAAAATTTTATGAATCTTTGCTGCATGGTAAACCCGGACACTTAGAAGAAGAAGTGAACAACCGCGGCCGCGCCATTCGCACCTTAAAAATTGTTCCGCCAGAGCCGGGGCAAGATATTTACCTCACCTTAGATCTCAAGCTGCAACAAAAAGCGGTGGAACTACTCACAGGTCTGCGTGGTTCTATTGTTGCCATCGATCCCCGTGACGGTGGAGTATTAGCTATGGTATCGAGCCCAAGCTATGATCCAAACCAGTTTGTACAAGGCATTAATAGCAAAGATTACAGTGCCTTACTCAATGATAAATCTCGCCCTTTGATTAACCGCGCGACTCAAGGTCAGTATGCTCCTGCGTCTACCATCAAGCCTCACCTCGCACTGTTAGGCCTTGATGAGAAAGCCATTAGCGAGAGTACCCGAGTGTGGGATCCCGGTTTTTGGCAAATACCTGGTGTTGAACGTAAATACCGCGACTGGAAACGCTGGGGACATGGCTGGGTCAACGTTTATAGCGCGATTGTAGAATCCTGCGATACCTTTTTCTATGAGTTAGCCTATAAGGTCGGTGTCGATCATATCGCCCGCTTTATGGAACAATTTGGCTTTGGCCAAAATACAGGGATTGATATCTTTGAAGAATCGGCTGGCAACATGCCATCCAAGGAATGGAAACGCTTAAAGTACAATCAAGCTTGGTATATAGGCGACACCATTTCCGTCGGTATTGGCCAAGGTTATTGGACGGCAACGCCATTACAACTCGCTAATGCCGTTGGGATTATGGCCAACAAAGGCCGCCGTCTCCCGCCACATCTGCTGAGATCAATTAAAGACAATACTGCCAAAATTGACTCACCGATTAATGAGTTACCGCCAATTGAACTTAAAAATCCCCGTAACTGGAACATCATCAACGAAGCTATGCGCCAAACTGCAAATAAGTCACGCTTTACCGATGCCACTTACACTGCCGCAATGAAAACCGGTACTGCACAGGTCATCGGCGTGGCGGAAAATACTAAATACGATGCCAGTAAAATTGCCGAACATTTCCGCGATAATGCCTTAGTTGTGGCCTATGCGCCCTTCGAGGATCCTAAAATCGTCCTCGCCGTCGTGATGGAAAACGCAGGTTGGGGCGGCGCAAATGCTGGCCCAGTCGCTCGAGCTATGCTCGATGAATATATGCTTAGAGATACTTGGAAACCCATACCATGAGTACCCATAGCCAATATCAAAACATCTGGCAACGCTTGCACATAGACTTGCCTTTATTGCTCGGACTATTAGCTGTGATGGGCTTTGGCCTGTTTGTCATCTATTCTGCCAGCGGTGCAGATTTAGAGATGATGGAACGACAACTATTCCGTATGGTGTTGTCGCTAGGCATCATGTTTACCATGGCACAAATCAATCCTGAAGCGCTTAAACGTTGGGCATTACCCATTTATCTTGCGGGGGTTGTCTTGCTGCTTGGGGTACACTTTTTCGGTGAAATCAATAAAGGCGCGCAGCGCTGGTTGAACTTAGGCTTTATGGAGTTCCAACCCTCAGAGCTTATTAAACTCGCCTTCCCCATCACAATGGCTTGGTATATCAGTAAGTTCCCTCTTCCCCCCAAGAAACGTTACCTCGCTGGCGCAGGAGTGATTTTACTCGTACCAACCCTATTGATCGCTAAACAACCCGACTTAGGCACCTCAATTTTGGTGGCTGCATCGGGGATTTTCGTGCTGTTTTTATCGGGCATGAGCTGGATTATTGTTGGCAGCTTTATCGCAGCAGTACTCGCCTTCCTGCCGATCCTTTGGTATTTCTTGATGCACGATTACCAAAGAACGCGGGTATTAACCTTGCTCGATCCAGAGCAAGATCCCCTCGGCGCGGGTTATCACATTATCCAGTCGAAAATCGCCATCGGCTCAGGTGGGCTTTGGGGCAAAGGTTGGCTCGAAGGCACTCAATCACAGCTTGAGTTTATTCCCGAGCGCCATACCGATTTTATCTTTGCGGTGATCGGTGAAGAATTTGGTTTAATTGGCAGTATCTTACTGTTAATTATGTACCTTTACATCATAGGCCGTGGGTTAGTCATCGCCTCCCGCGCACAAACCAGTTTCGCTCGTCTACTGGCTGGCAGTATCACGCTGACGTTTTTCGTTTATGTTTTTGTGAATATTGGCATGGTTTCAGGTATCCTGCCCGTGGTAGGTGTACCACTGCCCCTTGTCAGTTATGGTGGAACCTCCATGCTGACATTGATGACAGGGTTTGGCATTCTTATGAGCATTCATACCCATAGACGTTTCGTAGATAGATAATTTTAGGGACTTTTTTATGCCTACTCTCCGAGCTTATTTGGCTCCACTCGGTTTACTGTGTTTAAGTTCATGCTTAGTCGCATGCACTACGGCAAATGAACCGACACCCGCGCAGGCCCCCGCTTCAAGCACCCCAGTGGCTCCCGCAGTGGATAAAGTACTAGTACCCGCAACTCCCGCTGAGCTCAAAGAAGAGTTTATCCAAGCTCAAGTAAAACAAGGTTTTACTCGGACAGAAGTGCTCGCTTTTCTAGACAAAGCAAAATACAACCAAGGGGTTATCGATGCGATGACCCGTCCATGGGAAGCAAAACCTTGGCATGTGTATTACCCGATTTTTTTAACAGAAAAACGTCTTGATGCTGGGCTCGCTTTTTGGAAAAAACACGAGAAAACCATTGCTAAAGCGGCGGCTAAGTACCAAGTCGACCCACAGATTATCGTCGCCATTATTGGGATTGAAACCTTCTACGGTCAGTTCACAGGTAATTACCCCGTAATTGATTCCCTCTATACCTTAGGTTTTCACTATCCGCCTCGCGCCACCTTTTTTCGCAAGGAATTTGGTGAGTTGATGAAATTAGTCAAAGAAGAACACTTAGATATCAATACCCTCAAAGGCTCCTATGCGGGTGCCATGGGTTATGGGCAGTTTATTCCCTCAAGTTACCGCCATTACGCCGTCGATTTCGATAACAGTGGTAACCGCGATTTATTGCAAAGCCCAGAGGATGCGATTGGCAGTGTCGCCAATTATTTCCATGAACACGGTTGGCAAGCCAATGCACCCGTTGCTTTGCCGCTGGTCAATAGCAGCCAAACAGCGCCAAAAGCGAAAGTATGGGCAGGCGAAAAGCTCAATTATAAAGTCGCCAATATTCTAACGCCAACCTTGTCATTGGCTGATGCGAGGGACTTGGATGTCTCGCAAAAAGCCTTACTCATTAAACTGGAACAAGCCGATCACGATGATTATTGGCTTGGCTTAAACAATTTTTATGTAATCACTCGCTATAATCGCAGTCCTTTGTATTCAATGGCCGTTTATCAATTTAGCCAACAATTAAAGGAACAGCATGCCGCTAAGAAATAATCTTTTACAGCTTGTCGCTTTGGTTGCGTGCTTCACACTTGTTGCGTGTTCTTCGAGCCCAAACCAAGCTAGCTCCAGCACAAACAAAAAAAATATGGACCCCAACAAGGGGCGCTATTCGCTAAAGAATGACAAGCTGCCACTCAATCCACCCAATGTGGACCATGTGCCAAATGCCACGCCTAAGTACGAGCCCTATAGTCGCCGCGGTAACAAGCCCTATACAGTTTACGGCGAGTCTTACACTGTGATGAACACAGGCCAAGGTTTTAGTGAAACGGGCCGTGCCTCATGGTACGGTGAAAAATTTCATGGCTATGAGACATCTAATGGCGAACCCTATGACATGTATTCCATGTCAGGTGCCCATAAAACGCTACCACTGCCAAGTTATGCTCGGATCACTAACTTAGATAACAATAAGCAAGTGATCATTCGTATCAACGATCGCGGGCCATTCCACTCAGACCGTATTCTCGACGTCTCCTACGCCGCCGCCTATAAACTCGGCATGCTCGGCAAAGGAACCGCGCGGATCAAACTCGATGTGGTGTATGTCGGCAGTGTCGCGGCCACTAATTCGGCTATTGCCAGCGCGCAAGATACAGGTAATCATTACATTCAGTTAGTCGCATCGAAAGATAAAGCCAAACTCAATACCATGGCGAAAAATCTGGAGCGAAAATATCAGGTAAAGACCCGTGTACAAGCCGCAAACAATATGTTTAGACTACAGCTCGGCCCCATAGGCCAACCTGAATTAGCAGACAAACTGCTCAATAACGTCCAGCAAAATGGGTTTCCTGAGGGCTATATAGTCCATGAGTAATGACTGTTTGCTCGGACCAGAATTGATTTAAAAATAGAGATGAAGGAACCTTCACTAAAACCCACAGTCAGAAAGTGGTACACTGTTGGAGATCTTCTCGAATCCTTTCCATTTAATACAACCAAAAGACGTGCCAAGTTAATGATGAATTTTGTAAAAAGTCCCATTAAAACATTGCTGCTAATTTCCAGTGTGTCTCTCCCCGTTTATGCTGCGCAGCCTATTATTACACCTGATGCACCAGCAGTGGCCGCCAAGGCTTTCGTCTTGATGGATTATAATTCGGGCCAGATTATCGCTGAGAGTAACGCTTATGAAAGCCTTAACCCAGCCAGCCTAACTAAAATGATGACCAGCTATGTCATAGGTCAAGAAATCAAAGCGGGCAATGTCTCGGTCGATGATGATGTGACTATCAGTAAAAATGCCTGGTCTAAAAACTTCTCTGACTCCTCGAAGATGTTCATTGAAGTCGGTACTACCGTTAAAGTTGGGGATTTAAACCGCGGTATCATCATCCAATCGGGTAACGATGCGTGTGTGGCTATGGCAGAGCATATCGCTGGCACCGAAGGTGCCTTCGTTGACATGATGAACTCATGGACAAAACAGCTGGGTATGCGTGACAGTTACTTCGAAAACTCCCATGGATTAGACTCAGAAAACCACAAAACAACCGCCTATGATATGGCATTGTTAGGTGCAGCCTTAATCCGCGACGTTCCAGAAGAATACCGCATCTATAGCGAAAAATTTTATACCTTCAACGGTATCAAACAATATAACCGTAATGGTTTGTTGTGGGATAACAGCATGAGCGTGGACGGTATCAAGACAGGCCACACCTCTGGTGCAGGTTATAACTTAGTGGCATCTGCAACCAAAGATGGCATGCGTTTGATTTCTGTGGTTCTAGGTACTCAAAGTGAATCAGCCCGTAAAGCTGAAAGTAAAAAGTTACTGACCTATGGCTTCCGTTTCTTTGAAACTGTCACGCCTTACAAAGCGGGTGATAGCTTCACAACCCAACAAATATGGTACGGTGATAAGAGCACAGTTGATTTAGGCGTCGCAACTGATACACCTATTACAATCAGCCGTGGCCGCGGTAAAGACTTGAAAGCAAACTTCGAGTTGACTAAGCCATTAGATGCACCGTTGAAAAAAGGTGAAACTGTAGGCCGTCTATTCTTCCAACTTGATGGTAAAGACATTGCCCAATTCCCACTGGTGACGTTGCAAGAAGTCAACGAAGGTAGCTGGTTTAGTAAATTAGTCGATTACTTTAAGCAGATGTTTTCTGGATGGTTTAGCTAAGCTAAGTCCCATAAATAAAGCCACCTTAGGGTGGCTTTATTTTTTTGGGGAGTGCATCGCCCTTGAATCGGGTATAATCGCCACCATATATATCCCAATATAGCCGCTAAGAGTACTGAGTATGTTAGACACTAAATTTGATGAACTGATGGATTTCCCTTGCGCATTTCCTTTTAAGGTCGTCGGTGAAGCCCACGAAACGCTAACTGACAAAGTCGTGGCTGTGGTACAAAAACATGCACCGGGTGATTATTCACCTTCGACAAAAACGTCGAGCAAAGGTAGCTATCACTCCATTACTATCCGCGTGACAGTGACAAGCAAAGACCATATCGAAATTTTGTACACTGAACTTGCCGCTATCGAAGGCGTACGCCGCGTACTATAAATATTCCTCAAGGCCATGAAATGTGATCTGTCTTACATTTATGGCCAAGAGGCGTATAATAGCGCCACTCAATTCTAAGGGGAGAGGTTGCCCTTGCAAGACACGACTTTGCACATTCGGCATCTTGGAAAACAAGATTACGAATCAGTGTGGCATGCCATGCAGCACTACACTGACACGCGTAATAGTGAGAGCCCAGATGAGCTGTGGATAGTAGAACACCCACCCGTGTTTACCCAAGGCCAAGCTGGTAAAAGCGAGCATATTTTGAATGCTGGCGATATTCCTGTGATCCAAGTGGACCGTGGTGGCCAAGTCACTTACCACGGCCCTGGACAACTAGTGGTATATCCTCTTCTCGACATAAAACGTAGTAAAGTCGGCGTGCGTCAACTCGTTACTCATATAGAGCAAAGCATTGTCGATATGCTCGCCAAGTACGACATTAACGCTTATGCCAAGGCCGATGCGCCGGGCGTATATGTGGATGAACGTAAAATTGCCTCCCTCGGATTACGCATTCGTAAAGGCTGTTCATTCCATGGATTAGCCCTTAATGTCGATATGGATTTAGCACCATTTCGCCGCATCAACCCTTGTGGTTATGCCGGTCTTGAAATGGTGCAATGCAAAGCACTTGGCGGACCACAAACCGTGATTGAAGCGGGCGAGCAACTTACTATTACTTTTAGCCAATTACTGGGCTATCAACACCTAGTTCATCATCAAGGATTAGCAGCGTCATGAATAGGCCTGAACGTTTACAACCCGGAGTAAAACTAAGAGATGCCGATAAAGTGTCTCGTATTCCGGTCAAAATCGTCCCATCAGAGCGCGACACTATGTTGCGTAAACCCGATTGGTTACGGGTTAAACTGCCGGCATCGAATCAACGCATTTTAGACATCAAGCAAGCGCTGCGTAAAAATGGCCTGCACTCTGTCTGTGAAGAAGCCTCTTGCCCTAACCTCGCGGAATGCTTCAACCACGGCACAGCAACCTTTATGATTTTGGGTGCGATTTGTACTCGTCGTTGCCCATTCTGCGACGTGGCCCATGGTCGTCCGCTTAAGCCTGATGCTGAAGAGCCAGTTAAATTGGCGCAAACTATCCGCGATATGAAGCTGAAATATGTGGTGATTACCTCTGTAGATCGTGACGATTTACGTGATGGTGGCGCCCAGCATTTTGCCGATTGTATTCGTGAGATCCGCAAACTAAATCCTGACATCAAGATCGAAACCTTAGTGCCTGATTTCCGTGGTCGTATCGATGCTGCCTTAGATATTTTATCGACTGAGCCGCCTGATGTGTTTAACCACAACTTAGAAACGGCGCCCATGCATTATCGTAAAGCGCGCCCAGGTGCGAATTACCAATGGTCGCTCGATCTGCTAAAACGCTTTAAAGAACGTCATCCAAATGTGCCAACTAAATCAGGCCTGATGATGGGACTGGGTGAAACCAACGAAGAGATCGCTCAAGTGCTGCGTGATCTGCGAGAACATAAGGTTGAAATGCTGACCTTAGGCCAATACCTACAGCCATCTAAGTTCCATTTGCCGGTTGAACGTTATGTGCCACCAGCCGAGTTTGATGAGCTTAAAGCCTTAGCCGATGAGTTAGGTTTTACCCATGCAGCCTGTGGCCCATTAGTGCGCTCAAGCTACCATGCGGACCTGCAAGCCCAAGGTAAAGAAGTGAAATAACCTTCTTGCTTAGATGCGGATAACCTTGATGCAAACTTCAGATGATGCTGAGTTTTAGTGATATAGAGTTCAGGGTTATTAAAATAGAAAAACAGCGCCTTAGGCGCTGTTTTTTATTGGCTGTTTTTATGGCAGTTGTTTATGAAGAGTGGTTCGTATAGCTGTCGTTTTACGACATGAATGCTAATGCTCAGCTTATTCTTGGGTTATCGCTAAATCCATCAAGATAGCATCTTCTTTACCGCCCTCTATCGGGTAGTAACCTTTACGTCGTCCCGATTCAATAAAGCCAGCCTGTTGATATAAAGCACGGGCGGCAAGATTAGACTCTCGCACTTCTAACATAAGCACCACAGCGCCCGATACCTTGGCCGATATCATCACAGCCTTAAGTAATAACTTGCCGTAACCTTTGCCCTGCTGACTCGGTAATAGGCAAATATCCAATAAAGTCACTTCATCGATAATTTGCTGCACTATCGCAAACCCTAAGAGTCCTTCGACGTGATAAGTATCTGAATCCGAAACGACGTCAATATTTGCCTCAGTATTTACATCTACCTCTAAGTTAACACTCAGCTTTAAACCTAGGACACGGTACAAGTGACCAAAACAATCGGCAAGATTCCCCTCACTCATGGGATGGCTATGGGCCAAGGATTCAAGCTGCGCCATTTGGGGAACATCTTCAAGCGTGAGAGCCACAAGCTCAACAGGCAAACCTGCTGTCAATTGTGCTGCAAATTGTGTTGTGAATAGACTATCTACTGGTGGGATGTTCAACGCCGGTATTCCAAAGTATTGGTTATTAATGTATTTACGAGTAGAGCTTAAGACTTGCTTGGCGCTTGGCCGCTAACTTGGTCGCGCCATTGGTAAATCTGCTGCCAGAGCGCGCTTTTAGCCTGCCAACCCACCAATAAATCGGCCAACGGCTCAGACACTAACCATGCGGTACGTGGCCTGACTTTGTGACGTCGCAGATCCCAAACGATCTGTTTACCCGTATGGGGCTCACAGTCAAAATCACATTCGTCACGCTTTATGTCGATAAGCGTTAGCACAGCGTCAATAAGCGGCTCTGCTTCTGGTAACTCACCGTTTTCATCCCAAATCACTAAATAAGGTTTCACCTTAGTGTCGCGCACTCGCCAAGTTGTCACATTCATGGCGGTTAAATAGGCTGATTTATTCATTAGGGTCAGTTTTATTCAATTAAAGTATCGACTCACAATATGCCGCTAGGATAGCAGTTCTGCCATGGCATTGTTACTGCGGCACGGCGAAAGGAGATGATATCTGGCTTTATCGCTTACGAGATTTAACACTCGAAAGTTCAATCGGATTTATAGATTTACAAAATCTAATTTACTCATTTTACATTTAATATCAGAAGATTAGACTAAACACACTCAGTAAGACAATAGAAGGAAAACGCCATGATTAACATAGGTATCAATCAAGCTCACAGAGAAGAAATCGCCGCAGGGCTAAACCAACTATTGGCTGACAGCTACAGTCTTTACCTTAAGACCCATAGCTTTCACTGGAACGTTACTGGCCCAATGTTCACTAGCTTACACTTGCTATTTGAACAGCAGTATACCGAACTTGCCCTTGCGGTCGACCTTATCGCAGAGCGTGTACGTGCATTAGGCGCCAGAGCACTCGGTTCATATTCAGCTTATGCTGCGCTGACCGAGATAAAAGAAGATCAAGGTGTCACTCAAGCCGAAACCATGATCCGCGAACTATTAAGCGATCAGGAGCTAGTGATCCGCAATGCCAGAGCCTTGTATCCGCTGGTGAATCAAGCGAATGATGAAGCGACTGCGGACTTGCTCACCCAGCGCATCCAACTGCATGAAAAAAATGCCTGGATGCTACGCAGCTTACTCGCAGAATAATCGCTAAATAGATTATTGCTCTGACCAAAGCAAAAAAGTCGCCAAGTAAACACTTGGCGACTTTTGCCTTTAAAGCTTGATCAAACAGAATAGATTAGAGGTACTTAATCCAAGCCTGAGTGCTGTGCTTTTTATATTCGCTAAATCGCTTAACGGGATAATACAATGCGATGGCTAACACGCCCGCGATAAACCAAACCCATCCTATATTGCTCACGCCAAAGTACTCACCATGGTTTGCGCCAAAGATGAATTTCGCTAAAGTATAAAGCAGTAACAGCACGTACAAATGTAAGATATAGAAGAACATAGGGACTGAGCCAAACACAGACAACCCATGGCCCACTCGCGCCAATCCCCCTCCCACTTTCCCACTTGATGCAAAATACCGCTCAAAGGCCACTAAGCAAAAGAACATGCCGCCTAAGGTCACCAGTAAAAAGCTTAATGATGGCGGGTATTTCGTTAAATTGAATACCGACATCAAGGTTTCACCTAAATGTGCCCCCGACTGCCAAGGCAAGGTTTCGCCATAAAGGTTAAACCCACGTAGCACCGCAAAAAGTACCCAACAGCTGATCCCTAAAAACAACAGCTTTTGCTGGCGAGCCGATGCATCAAGATGGCTTCCGTTCGGCTTATTACTAAAAAGTGGCCCTGCAACATAACCCAGTAAGATCACCCCAATCCAAGGCAGCACGGGATAACTCACCTTAACCCTAAGCGCACCTTCGCTGACGAGATAACCGCGGTCGTGCAATATAGTCCACAGACCGTAAGCCCCCTCATTGGGCTGAAAACCAATTGGCGTCAACAGATTATGGCCAAAAACAATCGCAAATCCTAAAAGGGCCATCCAAGGTCTAGGTAGGTTTATCAGCGCAGCGAGCGCTAACATACTCAGACCAATCACCCAAATCACCTGTAACCAAAGGGTGTAATAGCTGACCATCCAAGAGAGGTTAGAGAAGTTAATCACTAAAATTTCCAGTGCGATTAAAAACAGCCCGCGTTTAATCAAAAACATACGTGCTGAACGTGGCTCGCCATGGCTACGATTGGCATAAAGCCATGCAGAAACCCCGGTTAAGAACACAAAGACCGGCGCACAAAAATGGGCGGCAAAGCGACTCACAAAAAGCCCCCAAGAGGTCGAACTCAAATCCATAGGATCGCTCACCTGCATGTGAAAGAAAAACCGCTCCCGCACATGGTCGAGTAACATGATAAGCATCACGGCGCCGCGCATCATATCGATACTATTAATCCGGGTGCGGCCAACAGAACGACCCAGTTCTTGCTCGGCAAAACCTGAAGATAACGCTGGGTTAGCACTGATATTAGAACTCATAGCTGACACTCACTTTAATGCTACGTGGCTCACCCGGCACGGCCCAAAGAGCGGAATAGCTACTTGCGATGTAATGTTCATCCAGTAAGTTATCCAGATTCACTCCAAGGCTTAAGTTGTCGCTTAAGTGGGTGCTCATAAACAACCCAAGTAACTGATAAGAAGGCAATTGAAAACTCGGATCGGCAGAATCACCGAGGCGCGAATCCACATAACGCCAGCTAAGCCCTAGATGACCATCAATAGAAAGCCTATTCAAATCCTGTTTCAGAATCACACTCGCGGTATACTTTGGCACATTCACCAGTGGACTGCCTGCAGGAATGAGCACGCCCCAATCAGGATTCAAGCTGTCATTGGCGGTACGGGTATTAAGATAGGCATAGGATAATTTTGCTTGTAAATCCTCCGTCAGTTCGGCGGCTAAATCGAGTTCAACCCCGCTACTTTTAGCTTTACCTAAGGTGGCAGAAAAACCAACATTGATAGGATCTGAGGTCAAGATATTGCTCTTTTGAGCATCGAACACGGCTAAACTACCGTTTATAGGAAGATCGTTTAACCAAGTACCATTAAACTTCATCCCCAGTTCAACCGACTGACTCTCTTCCGCTTCGAAGGGCTGACCCGCAAAGTCAGTTCCAGAAAGCGGTAAAAAGCCTTCAGAATAAGAGCTATAGAAACTTAAGACATCGGACCATAAATACACCAGACCCACCTTGGGGCTGACTCGACTATCGGTTTGTTCTGACAGAGTATCTTTCGCGACTTCACTGATATCTTGCTGATAACTATCGAACCTTAGCCCAAGGTGCAACTTCCACTTTTCAGTTAAATCCATTTGATCTTGCAGATAGGTCCCCCACGCCTTTTGAGTCTCGTTATTCTCATACAACAAACTCACCTCTGGCTGAGGCCCACCGTATTGAGGGGTATAGATATCGATGGCGTATTCACCTTTTTTGCCCCGATAACGATACAGTCCCGTCTTCAAATTGTAGTGATAGGCATCGGCACCAAGCAGCAAATTATGACGAATAAAACCCGTATCCACATGACCACTTAACTCTAGACGCAGTGAATTATCCTCAGAGGCGTAGTCACGATATCTGTGCTGCCTAGTCAGCGTGCGACCATCATCAAATAGCGATTGTCGCCCCTTTGCTAACTCGGCATCAGACGAATACCCCTTCAAGCTAGAGTCTCGGTAGTTATAGCCAGCAGTTAATGACCAATCATCATTTAATTCATAGTCATAGGTCAGCTGATGCCCTGTGGCATTCACCTCCGTTGCGCCATCATTAGGTTCACCTAAATAACGCGAGCGGGGTACGGTATTAATATCGTTATTGAGCACAATAATGCCGCGATCGAATAGCTGTTCCTGCTTGAGATATTCCATTTCATACAGCAAGGAAGCTTTTTCGGAAATCTGCCAACGCACAGACGGCGTAACGATTTTTTTATCGCTAAACACATAATCACGAAAACTATCGTGTTCCTGCCAAGCGCCATTAATCCGAAATGCCAAGTTATCGGTTAAACCTGAGGTCACATCACCTTCTAACCGATATTGGTCGAAACTCCCAGCCGATGCTTTTAAATAACCACTGGTTTCATATTGGGGTTTCTTAGTGACGATATTAACTGTGCCACCGGGTTCCGAGCGGCCATAAAGTGCCGAACCTGGGCCTTTTAAAATCTCGACATAGGCAACGTTTGATAAATCTCTATGACCACTAAAACCTCGGCCACCATTAAAGCCATTGATTAAATACCCCGATGGCATGTTTTCGTTGCCCGGAAAGCCGCGTAGGGAAAAACTATCCCATAAACCACCGCCATTGTTTTGCCGCGCCACACTCGCGGAATAGTCCAGTACATCTTGAAACCGCGTCAGCCCCGCGTCTTTTATCAATTGCTCGTCTAACACACTGATCGCTTGGGGAAGTTCAGTTGAGGACACATTGCCACGATAGGCTTGGCGATAGTGGATACTTAAACGTTCAATATCAGTGTCAAGCACTGCGTCACTCACAGTATCAATAGCTTGTGAACTCGATTGACTGCTTTCTGCGGCCAACAGCATTGAAATAGGATTGAGCACAAACAAGGCACCCAGCAACAGCGCAGTGCGCTTAGGGACATAAAAAGAAGTCATTTTCACTCCGAAAATAAACAGCATCGGCGCCTTAGCTAAGCCAAGGCGCTCAAAGTTAATTAAGATAAATTGAATAAACAGTAACTTATGCTGTTATGGGCGGAGCACGACTATTGAAGAAACGACTAAAAGGTCGCTTAAAGGAAACGGCCTGAAACTCAACCGAGATATAACCCTGCTGAGCGAGTTGAAAATGAAAGGGTGTACTGGTTAGCGCATGTTGCAACTGGTGCTGATGTAAGCACAGCGAACAATTGGCCTTAGAGTCTTCACTAGCATGAGAAACACTGTGAACAGCAATGGCAACAGACAATAGCACCAATATGGCAGCAAGCCATATCGCTAGGGTGCGTCTTGTTTGTATCACACTATTCAAACCCTACTTCCTCAGATAATTTGGCAGGCGATTGTATGTTAAGCACTACTAAAGTTGCAAACCGATTTACCTAAGCCGTAGGGCTTAAATGTTACAAGAGGTAACTTATCTCATGAGTCATTAGCTATGCCGTCCATAGACTATTTGCAGTCTGCTACTTTACATAACCCTTTAACACATCATCAATCATGATATTAAGGGATGTTATTCCGGCCCCTGTTATATACCAAGCCTCTGGATCTACAAAGATGACATTCCCCGTCTTCCAAGCATTAGTCTCGCGCAATATAGGGTTATCTATAGACTGTTTATCCAATACAGGGCTTCGCTCCATCACTGCGGTTCTGTCGACGACATAAATAATGTCGGGATTGTTTTCAAGAATAAACTCGCTTGATACAGGTTGACCGTGCAATCCCATCTGCTCTGATAAGCTAGCGGGTTTAACCCCTAGTGCACTGTAAATGAAACCATAGCGAGAACGAATACCTAAAAATCGAAAAGCGCCATTATTATGTAGCACCACCAAGGCTTTTTCTGGCCTGTCCTTAATGACCATTCTGGCGGCTTGGATCTTAGTTTCCAGTTCATCCACTTTATGTTTTGCTAAGGTTTGCTTATCGAATAATTTACCCAGCATCAATAAGTGTTTTGTGACTATATCAAAGTAATCGCTGTTGCTGTCTTGATAATCAATATCCAAATGAATGGTTGGTGCCAAATTGGAAAGCGCTTGATAATGACTAGCTTGAACGGATGACATCAGCACCAAATCGGGTTTAAGTGCATAAATACGTTCCATATTGGGTTGAACGATAGCACCTAAATCAACGATATCACTATTGTTGCTGTAGTCTTTCAGGTAGTAAGGAACAAAATCCTTTGGCATACCGACAATGGGAATACCCAACTGTTCGAGATAGTCGACTTCATTCATATCTAGGGCCGCAACACGTACTGGCCGTTTTGTAATAACAGTAGTGCCCAGCTTATGCTCTACCTCTATCGGGGCAAACTCCAACTCAGCCGTTGAAGCACTCGTATCCGATGATGCAAGCTGTACTGATTCGGTTTTATTGTCGCAGGCCAGCAAAAAAGCCGAGCTAAATAACAGAATCGCTATCACTTTAGTCCCACTTCTACATTTCGACGTCACTTGTATTCTCCTTGTAAGTTGAAGTTGAAATAGTTACATACTGTTCCTTGACTCGTTTTCAGCACCTCAAGATCCAGTTCGTACAGTGCTTTTAACCTTTGTGCTGTGACGACCTCTTCAACGGGTCCAGCGCAGTGCACAACGCCTTGCTTCATACCGACAATATAGTCGGAGTAGTTAGCCGCAAAATTGATATCGTGAACCACTAACACTACCGTTCGTTTGTAATCGTCACACAGATGGCGAAGTGCCCGCATTATGCTAACGGCATGTTTCATATCCAGATTGTTGAGCGGTTCATCTAACAATAAATAATCCGTTTGCTGCGCAATCGCCATTGCCAGAAAAGCCATTTGGCGTTGTCCGCCGCTAAGTTCATCAATAAATACATTGGCTAATGACTGTAAAGCTAAAAACGACAGCGCTTCATCAATGGCGCGATGATCTTCCTTTGTGAGTGCCCCTTGGCTATAGGGAAAACGACCAAATGCCACTAACTCCCTGACCGTCAGGCGTAAATTGAGGCTGTTAAACTGACGCATGGTTGCCACTTGCTTGGCATAATCCTTCAAGGGAATATTGTGGATAGCAGTACCTTTGAGTAATACCTCGCCCTGCTGGATATTCAGTAACCGACCAATCGACATCAGTAAGGTACTTTTGCCGGCACCGTTGGGGCCGATAAGAGAAGTCATCTGATGTTCGGGAAATTGTGCAGTGACATTTTTTAGCACAGGTTTCGCGCCATAAGACTGATATAAGTTATTGACGGTTATCACACTGCGCTCCGAGGTTTAAGAATTAAGACAAAGAAATAGGCGCCACAAAATAGATTAATTAACAGCCCAACACTGGTTTGATAATTAAACAGATGCTCAACGAGCATTTGCGCGATCAGAAAAACCGAGATAGCAACGGCGCATCCTGTTATCAAAGTAAATGAGTGCGACGGATGCCTTGCCAGCGCATAGGCCATGTTCGCGACAAATATCCCCATAAAGGCAGTCGGCCCCACTAAACTGGTTGATATTGCGACCAATACCGCGATAAGACCCAATAGCAGGCGCACCACTTTTTGATAATCAATACCAAGAGAGATAGCTTGCTCCCGCCCCATCAGTAATACATCAAGTACAGCACGCACTCTCCAAGCGGCAATACACACGGCACTGACAAGTACTAGAGAGATAAGCAATTGCTCTGGTTGAGCGCGGTTGAACGACGCTAAGCTGTAGCTCTGGAAAATAGAAAACTCACCGGGACTGATAGAATATTGGATTAACTGAGTAAAACTGCCTAACACCACACTGAGCACTAAGCCCACAAGCAGTAGGAAGAACACATCATGTCGATCTCCACTAAATAGCCAGCGGTGAATCACCATTGAGTAAAGCGACATCACCACGACTGAGACAAAGAAATTGCTGTTAGCGGTGATCAGAATACTGCTGCCCGTCCCTAAGATAAGGATCAACAGAGCCTGCAAAATCAAGTAAACCCCTTCATACCCCATGATAGATGGCGTTAAAATGCGATTTCCGGCTAAGGTCTGAAACAGTATCGAAGAAAACGCAATACAGACACCACCAAGGCAAATAGTGCCCAAACGCACCAATCGATTCGGTATGACATAGTCAAAATCAAAGCCTGAGCCCATCAATAAAAATGTGACTGCCAACATAATAGGCTGCCCCCAGCTCAAAAAACGCCATGCACTGTCTTTCATTTGATTTTCCAAACGATAACTAAAAATATGAGTCCACCTAAACAGCTTGCCGTTAGACCTATAGGAATTTCAAAGGGATACAAAACAAGCCGACCAAGCAAGTCACAGATAATCAGTAGCGTTGCGCCAGCAAAGGCGATAATAGGCAAGGTGCGTTTTAAATTATCGCCATAGCGCATAGCGACAAGATTAGGAATAATCAAACCAATAAATGGAATGCTCCCGACTGTGATAACTGTGGTCGCTATAGTCAGGGAAACCAACACTAACCCTAAGATAACTAGGTTGAAATAACTCAGGCCTAGTGTGGTAGCCAAGCCTTCGCCCATTCCTACAATGGTAAAGCGCTGTGCATAAAGGTAGGTCAGTATGACTACGGGAAGGATCAGATAGATGATTTCGTAGTTACCCTGCACGATTTTTGAAAAATCACCCAGCATCCATCCCTGCATACTCTGCATCATATTGTTTTGATAAGCATAAAGTTCCGCTATCGCACTGAGTACACTGCCAAACATAATCCCAATAATTGGAATGAGCACCGGACTCTTATACCGAATACCACGAATAATCAGAATAAAGGCTAAGCTCGCAAGCAGGCAAAAAACCAAAGCCCCCAACATTCTGGCGGTGACCCCCATACTCGGGGTATGAATGATTGAAATTAATATGCCTAGTTTGGCGGCATCAAGCCCGCCACAAGTAGCAGGTTCAACAAACTTGTTTTGCACAATCTGCTGCAATATCACACCACAGACAGCGAGCCCTACACCTGAGCAAATCAAGGCAAAGAGCCGCGGCAAGCGACTCGCAGATAACACCAACCAGACATCATCCGAGAACGTCAGCATCTGCGTCACAGAAGCATACTTTGCGCCTAGCAGCAATGAGGCAAAACAAAGCACAAAAAAGCACGTCAGTGCATAAACCACCTTCACAAACTGATACTTCCTATACGCAATAAATCTTGTACTAATCTGCAGCCGCTATGAGGTTTTCATATCGGCGCGCTATGTTTGAGCCTTATCGGATCCCCCTGCCTTTTGGGCATGGGTAACGGCAATACCCGCTAACACTAAGTCACGTTTTCGCTCCCACCATTTGCGGGCGCCCACCTTCATGATGTCTACCATCGCATTTATCTGCTCAGCTTTATCAGGGAGCTTGGAGGCTTCATCTTCCCAAATTGCGATAATTCGCTCTTTACGTGTCCGACCATCGGCCTCTGGTTTAGTGGTTGACCACCATCCCAAAAAGCACTCCCCCACCATGTCAACTAAGATATCAACGGCAAGCACTGCCTCATCGAGGGAGAAGCCTTTGCGTTGCAGCTTTTCGACCGATTCAGCAAAAGAACGTATACCCGATGACGGCGTAACACTGGCCTGATGGATAGACTCAGCGAGGCCAGGATGACGCTCATACAGTGCCCAAATGGCATCGGTCAATATGATCAATTCGCTCCGCCAATCGGTGGCTGCTGGCGCTCGCCAGTCCAGCTCATTAATTGCAAGCTCAGCGGCAATGGAGATAACGTCATTTCGACCTGCTACGTGATGGTAGAGGGACGAATGATCGACCTTTAAATGCGCCGCTATAGCTGGGATAGTCGCTTGATCAACCCCAATCTCCAACGCAGCTCTGGCGATAGCCTCACGGGAAATACGGCTAGGTCTGCCACGCTGGCGTTTTTGAGTGGGTTGATCCGGTACTTGTGTCATATCGATAAGGTTTCCAAGGCAAAAATGCCATTCTAACCGCTCTTGCTACCCGCTGCATGGCAATACCCAATACAGCGGGTAGAAGCTAGCCGCTAAAACTTCGCCCTAACGCCCACGCCTATTTCTCGTGGTTCAAGTAAATATGCATCCACGCCTCCGGTACTTCTGTCAGCCATTTTTGCCACGGGTGCACGTTCATCCAGCAAATTGCGTGCATAAACAAAGGCTTCAAAATATTGGTTGATTTGATAGGAAGAATTCAGGTTTACCGTAGTGTAAGACCCCACTCTTAACTCAGGCTCATTGGTATCCGTTGAAAAGTATCCATCCGTATGGCGCACATCACCGCTCACTTTGATAGTGTCTGTGATTGAATAGTCAAACCCAACATTGAACATATATCCTGGCGCTTTACTAAACTCGTTGCCGACAAACTCCTCGCCACGGTAGTCATTAAATTCACTTATCTCTGTTTCAAGTAAACCCAGCCCACCATATAGGCTAAAACTATCGACCACTTTAAAGTTCCAATCTAATTCAATCCCATAGCTTTGCGCTTCATCGGCATTAATAATGACAGAACCAAAGGGACGTCCATCGAGGTAATCAGTAACAGAACGTTGTGAATCTTTAAAGCAGGTGTAAAAGAGATTGCTATTTATGATCAAGCGTTGTTCAAGCAGATCGATACGAGTAAAAAGTTCATAGTTCCATGCCGACTCGGCATCGAATGTATAATATTCGCCGCCGCGGAAGTTAATGCCTGTGCCCCCAGGAATATTGCCTTCACTGATCATCGCGCCGATTAAGACGTTATCTGTCAGATCATAGGACAGGGCAACTTTAGGTAATAACGCCGTAAACGTCTCTTCATATTGATGGCGCACATCTGGGATGTAGCTGGCAATACCATCGTGGCTAATTTCATCAGACTGATAACGGAGAGCGCTGGTGAATGCCCACTTAGGTGAGAAGCGCCATATGACTTCACCGTAGGGGGCAAAACTGGTATGTCTCAGGTCGGCGTCGGCATTACCAAATACGTTGTTCAGCTTGTTGTTGGTTTTATCATCCCAGTAGAAGACACCGGCAACCCCACTAAACTCTGAACTCTTGTCACCAAAGTTCAGCCTTATATCATTCGAAAAGTTTTCATTATCTCGTTTTGCGATCCCTTGATAAGGTGCTGCAAATCGATAATCAAACTGCCCTTCTGAATACTGCAGTTGGTTTTGCAACTTCATCCCATTGTCGAACACATATTCAAGATCAAAAATTCCGACATGATTGCTGACTTCTTGATTGTCCTGAAAAATTGAACGATTTTCTAAGTCATCATAGGGTTCTGATACCACCTCGTTTCTGGGACGTTTAGCCTCAGTGGAGGAATAAGTCAGCATGGCAGAAAAGTTGCTGTATTTTTCGGGTTCCCATAGCAACTTCGCCCGTAGATTTTGGTTTTTAAACTCAAAATCCAAATCATGGGCAGTAAACTCTGGGTTAACGTAATCAACAAAGGTATCTCTAGCACTGTAATCTGCGCTAATTCTTGCGGCAAAGTCATTACTGAGCGCACCGGACGCCATGACCGAAAAGCGCTGCTTATTTCGACTGCCATAAAGTGCTTGCGCTGCAAATTCTGACGTATAAGTGGGGTTATGGGTATGGATGACTACAGCGCCAGCAATACTGTTGGCTCCTTGACTGGTCGTTTGCGGACCACGGTAAACTTCAATAGACGACACATCCCACACGCCAGCGGCACCTAAATCCAGTTCTGCGGGGCTCAGATATTTACCATCAACACTGATAGTTGCCCCGGGTACAGGCTTAGATAAATAGGCATTACCCGCTGCAACAGGCCCTTTAGTATCTGTTCCGCGGATAATGGGCGCATCGGTATTTCCGGCATAAATTAAGTTTGGCGTACCGCCGAGAATTTCAGAGATCGTTGATTGGTCCGCATTTTTCCTCAACTGTTCTTCAGTGATCACTGTCACTGAGCTCGCCGTTTCCTTCAGCGTGCGCTCGATTTTCTGACCGTAAACTGTGATGACTTCAATATTTCCCGCTGCATCTTGTTGCTTGGATTGCTTATCTGGAGCAGTTCCACTGTCAGCAATAGTTGAGCCTGAAATAGCGCTAAGCCCCAGCGCAAGAGAACCGATAACCCACTTTGATTGTGGGTAAAACTTACCAAATCGGGGCATGTTTAATAACTCCCTATACGAAAGATTTATTGCCAATGAGAATAGTTATCAATTATATTATCGCCGTTCAAAACATTTATCAACACTGTGTTTATAAATAAAAATGACCGCTTAATATGGTCGCCATCTCATGGCGGTTCAATTTTTATGAAACAAGGAATTTGGCTCGTGGATGTTCATTTGCCCATAAACTCTGGCACTCAGACTATTTTTTACTCTGCAATATCAAGACTTCATCGCTTCATTGGCCTTGTGTTAATCACACTTTCCAGACCGAAGCCCAGCCTGTTCCACTTCGATTTTTTAGGTGAACATTAAAATGCAGCGACTTTTCAGTCCCACTTCAACATTAGCCTTCGCCCTACGTCCGGCTATTCCCGCACTCACTTTCGGAATGCTGCTAGCGGTAGGTGCTGGCGTGACGACACTAGGTGCACTCTGGTGCATGATTCAACTTATTGCTGGTCATCATTCACTATGGTTAGCGGGGGCGCTCATATTTGGGGTCGTGTCAGCGTTGCTATCAGCTGGCGCATCTTGGGTTAACCACAATGCTGAGGCGCAATTTTCTGGAAGATTAAGGCGTCATGTTGCAGCGCATCTTGTCAGGTTGCCACCAAGCACCTTGGCAAAATATAAGGGCGAAAAGTTAAAGCGATTAATGGTCGATGACATAGCGTCATTGCATCATATGATCGCGCATTTACCCTCAGAATTAGCGACCTTTATCATTGCCCCTGCCATCACTATTGGTTTGCTGATCTTAAGTGCGGGCTTAGTGGCATTACTTGCCCTTATACCAGGCCTAGTCGCAGCGCTTTTCTATTTGGTGGTGATCCCAAGGCTTGCTGCAAAACAGGGTGAAGCACGAGTCAATGTGATGGGAAATATCACTGCCGCGGTGGATGACTACGCCCGTGGTGCGCCTGTATTTCGCATTTATGGCGCACAAACTGGTGCCATGGCCGATTACCAAAAGGCAACTAAGCATTTTATTGAGGAGATCATTGAGCGGGTAAGCAAAGTATCAACTTCAGTCGCCGTGGCCACATCACTACTGCAGGCAGTTTGTACTTTTGCCATTGTCTATTCCATCGGGTATGAATGGCCGCCAGAAAACCTTGCTGCCGCCTTGTTCTTCAGTCTGGCCTTAGTCACACCAGCCCTAAAGCTCGGGCATGGGCTCGATTATCTCGCCACGGGCCGCGCTGCCGCTCAGCGGCTAACGGATTTTCTTGAGCAATCGAGAGTTCCTGTTGGTAACGGCAATATTGAGCTTAATACACCTATGCCGCTCACCCTCACGAATGTTGTGCCTTCACTGTCTACAAGCAATCAATCTGTGCCCATTAACTATCAATTTAGATCTGACAGAGTGACGGCAGTTACAGGGATCAGTGGTGTTGGCAAATCCACATTACTGCGCTTATTAGCTGGCATGGAGCAGCTAAATGCCGGAGATATTCGACTCGCTGGTATGGCACTCAAAGAGATGGATGAAGCCTCAATTAATCGCGCGATCATGCTATTACCGCAAAGTGCGGGACTACTGGCAACCTCCATCGCCGACAATCTCGCGCTCACCGCACCTTGTGCCACGGATGACGATTACTTAGCAGCATTACACTGCGCGCAATTGGATAAATCCTTAAATACTCATGCAAGCACACTGTCTGGCGGTGAAATACAACGCGTTAATCTTGCCCGTGTGTTTCTTTCACCCGCTAGGGTGATATTGCTTGATGAACCCACATCGGCCCTAGACAGCGAAACGGCGTTTAACGTGTTTACAGCACTACGCCATCACGCAAAAACAAACCACAAAACCATTGTGATGGTCACCCATGACTTAACGCTTGCCGAGCTGGCGGATGACAAGCTCGCACTCAAGCATCACAGGGAAGGAGAAAGCCAATGATAAATCGTCCCCAAGATTACGCAGCCATAAAGCACTTAATACCTGTTGCCTGCGGTTGGGCTGTGGCGGCCATATTGGAAGCCGCATGCTACATTCAACTGGCTTTAGCCATTATTGAGCAGCAATCACCGCAAAAAGTGCTATCGATTGCCGCAATAACCATACTCACTACAATACTGGCTTCGCGTTCAGGTTTTTGGGCTGGCGCAAGGCTGGCCAATGCGCTCTACAGTGCATTAGGCACGACCATGCAACAAGCTAAACTATCTTGGTTTACACCGAGTGTCAGGACACTACTCATAGAAACTGTCTCTCGAAGTATCCCTGGCTTTATGAGTATTCCGGCACATCAATTTCAGGTATTTATTCATGCACCGCTTATTCCGCTCTGCATTACCTTTGGCATAGGATTGATCGGTGGCATGCCACTGGTACTGATGTTGGCTAGCTTGTTGCTCGTATCATTTGTGATTCAGAGTATGGCGCAACGAGCCCTTGCCCGCGCAGATATGGACCGAAACAACACTGAATTGGCAGCAGATCAGTCAACCCTTGAACTGATCGACCACTTAGAGTTACTGCGCACAGCAGCAGGATATAGCGGCGCAACAACACGGTTGGAGCAAAACTGGCAAACACAAGAAATTGCATTAGAACGAACTAATCGCGCCGCTGCTATAGCAACATTACTGTCGACTATCGCCAGCTTTTTACCTATTGCAGGCATGGCACTCTATCTGGTGTTATCCGGTATAAACAATACAACAATGTTGCTCGCAGTCTTGATGTTGACCATGCGCGCGGCGGCGCCACTTGAGACTCTCGCCGTGGCGGCAATAGGCATTAATGATCAGTTAGCGGCTATTAAACACTATCGACAAGCGACTCATGCGCCAACGCTCAAAGAGCCAAGCCAAGCGCAACAAAAGACACCGCACAATCATACAATCGAATTGAATAACGTAACATTTCCCCCTGCGGTGCAAAATATCAATGCCACTATCGAATCAGGTGAACGCGTGCTGATTTGTGGCCCTAGTGGTTCAGGTAAAACCAGCTTACTTAAGTTATTGATGCGCTTTGATGATCCCACCCTAGGCCTGATCACTTTGGGCAAGGTGCCGCTCACTTCAATCCCTGCTGCTGAACTTGCCCGCTTTTTCGCCTATGTGCCGCAGGATCCACTCATCTTTACAGGCACCATTGCCAGTAACATTCGTATTGGTAACCCTGATGCCGACGATCAAGCCGTAGATAAAGCGGCACGCCAAGTGGCGCTGGATGAAGTATTAGATAGATCAAAACTGGGCATTTACCAAGAAGTCAGCCTGCAAGGCGCAGGGTTATCGGGAGGAGAACGCCAAAGGCTTGCCTTAGCACGCGCGCTTATCAAAAATGCGCCGATTCTGATAATGGATGAGGCCACCTCGGCATTGGATGAAGAGACAGAAAAGCGTGTAGCCAAGGCTATTTGCGAACAGAGTTGTACATTGGTTTTAGTTTCGCATCGAAACCAATCACTTTGGCAGCCAACCAAGATAATAGAATTTCATCAATCAGTTACCTCAAAGTAAGATCGGCTTTCTACGCATTCAAAAACTGAATTACAGATATCTGACACAGATTACAGTGATTAATTTGTCGTTACAGACCAACATCTCAATGAGTTATGTACTGCAGCCGAAATGACATGAATCATTTCGGCTGCAGTTATTGCTCGTGCAAAGGAAGATGAGCATCGCTGTAGAACCGACCAAGCCTTGTTGGCATAACGCTCACTGAATCAAAGCATAAATACTCGAACTTCCTCTCGCTTTTGAGCTTTAAAATCCCTCAAATTATCAGCCACCCGCTAATAAACTAATAACCATATTTTGCGGCAGGGTGCCAATTTTTATTAACATCATCTTCAATAAACTTTTGTTTTTCTTTGATTAAATCCGATTCAATTAACCCTATCGCTTGATGGGCTTTTTCCTTAGTACTGATATCTGGATAGCTAACTTGAGTCACGTTAAGTTGCTTCAATATTCCAGCGAGCAGATGACGTGCTTCGTTCGCTTGTTCGATGGCTTTATCTAAAAGCTGCTTACCTTCTTGTGGATTATGTGCATATAAACCATGTGAAGACATGGCAAAGTCCCAGCGCCACTGACTGTGTCGTATCGCCATAATGGGCTCATTCATATTCTCCCATTTAGCACCTGCATCCCATGCCGCTTTAGCTTCATAGTGGGCTTTGACGAGCAAAGCTTCAACTTCGCGGGCTTTGGTCTCAATCGCTAATTTATTGGCCGCAAGCTTGGTTTCAATTTTGGCTTTACTGCTATGGCAGCCACTGCAACTGTTATCAAAATGCGGTAAGGCTTTATCAACTTTATGGCTAGTAAATTCAACACCTTTTGCATCCTGCTGGGTTGGCATATGACAGGTAATGCAAGTGACACCGACTTCGGCATGTTTACTGCGACTCCAGTGTTCAAACTCAGGATGACGTGCTTTGAGTATGGGCGTTTTCGAAAGAGGATGGATCCATTCGAAGAAGCGGCGAGTGTCATAATATTTTTCAATATCGTCGGCTGTGCTGCCAAAAATCCAGGGAATATTAACAACATTACTTTTTTCCGGACGGAAATAGTAAGTAACATGACACTGACCACATACCTGCGCACCTTGCATATTGGTATCTTGTTTATCGAATGGCAGGTGAATTTTAGCCATAGCCTCTTGGGCATGAGGACGAGGTAAAGTTAACTTATTAGTGCCAGATTCATGGCAATCACTGCAATACACTACGCTTTGGATCTCTTTGCCCAGATCGGTAAAGTTTTTAGCGGAGTATCCTTCAAATCCCAGTTGTTCAATCAATCTAGGGGCATCCGGTGTCTTGCAGGTCCAACAACTGGCGGATAATCCTTTCTCTCCTGCTTTAGGGGGGGGACACCCGTACGTAAAGTATGCGTCACATCAGCAACGGCAAAATGGTGTCCACGTGGGCTATGGTACTCTTTGGCATAGGAAGATCCTGCCCAGAGTATGATGCTGGCGGGATAATTGGCGAGCATATCCTCGCGTTCAACTTGTTCAGAGGTGGCTTGCCAAGATTGATATTGGTTAGGATATTTTTGTTGATTGCTAGTATCGGAAGCCGCTACAGATGTACATGTAGTGATGGCGAGCAAGCAAATCATTTTTAGCAATGTAACTGTTTTCAAATAAGTTTTCACTTTATATCCTTTTGTCCTAACATCAATATTAACCTGGGCGCCCATCGATACGGGGGCGAGAGAGTATCGGCAAGTAGTGCCATACAAACAGTGCAAATGCGATAAACCACCAACTGCCAGCCAACCATAACCAAACTTGGGTGTGGGCCGGAAACCAGATGGGCATTAGCGCCCTGAGCAGTGCCGCTAATGGTAGGCAAATAAATGCCAAGATCATCTTAGGGCCCTCATAAATATTTCGACTTGTGTGCCCGAGTGACACTCTGGAAATCATCGAAAGACACAAGGTAGCCATACAACCAATAGCAAATAGGTGAAGCAAACTGCGATAGGCATATTCATTATCGAGATACCAACTCATGGCAAAGAGGCAAAGAGGCAACATTAAATAGGCAAGATGCAAGGACCACAGCATAGGTTCTTTCAGTGTTTTATGGGGTAACCAGCGTGCAAATCGGACCAGCTGCAAAAGCCCCGCAATGAGCAGTAAGCCTCGCTCGACTTCCAGAGGTATAAGGTGGATGAGTGATTGAATGACGAGCAAGATCATCGTCAGGATCAGCGGGTATTCAATCCAAGTTAAGGGATCTGCTTTAGTGGCCTTAATGCGCATCGCGGTAAAGAATGGAATGACACGCCCACCGACTATGGTGATAAGTAAGGCTAACCACCATAACATCGCCTGCCAGATCTGGTTGGCAAGAATAAAGTCGCGCTCAAAAAGGGCGTAATAGCTGACATTGTTAATCACGAGTGCAGCAAACAACATGATCGGAAAACCAATATTGCGCCATTGCTTCACCTTATAAATACAGCGCCATAGAGTAAGGCTTGCCATACCAAGGAACAAGGAATCAAACAAGGCGGGCAAAATGAGCGGAACTTGCATTGGGAGTAAGAGTAATAATCGTGCCAGTAACCAGCAGCTAAAGGTCAATGCGAGTGGCCATCCCTTTAATGTGGGTTGGTTGGTCCAATTTTGAACGGCAGTCAGCAAAAATCCACACACAATTGCCATAGCGAAACCGAACAGCATTTCATGTGGATGCCACCATAGCGGCAGTATCTTGCTCCAAAAAGATGAAGGGAAAAAGCTATATTGGGGAGTAAACCAAGTTAATAGCCACAAAGGGATATATAGCGCAGCTAATATTGCTCCCCCGAGGAAAAAAGGTCTAAAGCCTAAGCGCCATAACGCATGAGTACGTTCGGTTTGTGTAGGATCATCAATATTTAGCATAGTTGTTAGCCGAGTAGCAGAACGATGATGAACACACTTAAGATGCATTCAATATGACCCTTATATTGTACTGTTATGACCTTCAATTCAAACTAAATCTTAGATTTTGGAACTAAGATCCCAAAGATGAACAAAAAATAAAGTGTCGTGGAATACTCATTTCTGACGGCTAATAGGCTTGATCAATGTACTACGGGCTCATGACGGACAAAGGTTCAATGCAGACTTTTACACAGGTAACGGCACAAACAGTCACACGTTGGTAAATTTTAGATGGGAGAAATACCGTTTTGATTTAAATAACCGTGGCTTTGATTGGCCTATCTTATTTCGAACACAGCCAAGACTTTGATAGCACAGGCAGCTCAATTTATAACGGCGATAACAGTTGCAGATGATTATGTGGTAACTCGCTTTAGCGTCGATTATCAGTCTAAAAACTGGCGGATTAGTCGCTTCGCCAACAACCTATTTGATGAACAAGCATTGACAGTAAATGAGCCTACAAGCCGCAGTTATGTTGAGGGTTACGACAGAAAAATGGAAATAGTACCGGCAATGGGTAGCGTTAAAAAATGGCGAGTTATTCAATCCAAGCAAAATCATTTTTTACGCTTTATTCAACGCAAAAGAAAACGGCTCGCATATTTCTATGCAAGCCGTTGTTTTATTTGGCAGGGGTGGCAGGACTCGAACCCGCAACCATCGGTTTTGGAGGGGGAGATTAAAAACTGTAAAAACAACTTGTTATGTTGCTCTGTTGAAAAATATTTTTTCCAGTTTACTTTATAACTATATGATTCTATTAAAGCTTAAAAAAGAAATTACAACAGTTTACGCAGTTAATTTGGCTTTAGATTCACCCACTGGTCGAAAGGATGTGCTAAACAAGCAGGCTTTAAATGCTACAGGGTAATAATTTTTACACCTAATTCATGTGCTTTCTGCATTTTACCAGTTATCCCATACTCGCCTGTGTTCCCCATAAATAAGTAAGCAGTATTGCGACTCACTGCCCCCATTACGACAGCCCCTTTACTTTCTAACAGAGACTTCATCTCAGCCCTTGGAATTGAAAGTTCACCAGTGATGACCACTTTTAGATTATCAACATTCAGAATATTTATGACCTCGTCAATAGATGCGAACTCTCGTTCAATTTCTTCGATTTTAACTTTCTCTAAAGCTGTCCTTTCTAACTCCTCGCGAGATTTCCATTCAAGCAATTTTTGCTTTATATAAGGAATATCTCCTAAAAGTGACATCGAATCACCTGACAACCGAATACGCCACTCTGCAGAGACGTAACAAATATCACCGTAACGGCAATCGATAGCTCTAATAGAAATTCCATTTTTCGATAAAGCGATAGGGATTACCTGTCGCTCTCCATAATCAGACCATGGGTTATCTACAAGAATCGCATCACCTTGCTTGATACCGAGAAGTTCGAATACCGTCATTTACCACCTCACCAAAAGAGTCTGCAATTAACATTTCGACAATTCATGTCACATAGAAATAGATCTTCAAGTAAATTGCAAGGGTTAATTATAAACTCTCATAATTCCGATGTAGTTTATCCATTTATTTCTGAATAGTTATTAACGCAGGCTTTCTATATTAAACTTACACAAAACTAGCATTCTGACTGGTTTAGAGCTTTTTGGATTGTAAAACAAAACTCTCGCCAATACATTTGCAACAACGCATCATTTGATAGCATATCCCTAGAGCAAACCTCTATAATATCGCTCAATTGCAACACACCCAACTGGTCGTTTTTTAAATCATTCACAAACAACTCTGCTCTTAGTCTCCCTAAGGAGACTGCATTGCGAAGATCTTCATGTCTGTAGGTATATCTTGCTAAGAGTTCTGTGACAGGCATAACGTTAGAGTCATGATTAGACATAACTATTCTCAATAGTGTTATTAATTTTTGCACAGGCTAACAGCCACAAATAATATTGTAAATATATATTGTAATAATTTTTACGTATAACAATCATGTTCTACACACATCAAGTATTTTAGATATTTAAAATATCAGAAATACAAAAACACATCCTAACAAGACAATTAAAAGTCACTTTAAATATTTCACTAAGTAATAAGTTACTTATTTAATAGTTAATAAGTAACTTATTACTCACCTAGAAATATAATATTAATTTATCCTTTTATTTTGACGGTTGTGTGGCCACGACTGAACAACGATAACCACCTTTGCTATCACCCCGGGCAGTGACTTTATCAATGGACCAATCACCGGCCATTTCTGGCGGGAACGAGTCATTAAGAGTCAGCAGGCCCTCGGCAACCAAGTAAGGATCTCCTGGTAAGTCTAGCCTGACACTGGAACCTTGCCGGTTAACCTTGGTTAGTTCGGCGCGGCATGCATGTTGCGCAGTATCAGCGCTTTCGTATGCCTGGCGTAGCCTCTTAAACGGTTCTGCGCCATCGAAGACTTCATGCTCTTGCCCCGTGGCGTTGTCCATCCATTTAGCTTTAACGCCGCTGAAATTAGTTCGGCTAGGTTTGTCCAACTGACAGTTGATAAATTTACCAGCATCATTGGGATCATTATTACCTGGGACACAAACCACTACGGGCGGGATAGTCTGCCCAGTGATGGTCTTAACCTGCCCACGCTTTGCCAACACATACAGCTCATTCACCGGCTTGGCCACGGCATCTCGCTCCTTAGCCAGCCGAGTTAAAAAAGCACTGTCTGTTTCGTCAACTTGATCAACGTGTGCCAAGGTGATGCCCTCAAACTCGGGCGCCACCCGGGGACTGAACCCATGGGCGCTAACCACCTGGCGAAACAACTCAGCTAATGTCACGTTATCAAATGAGCGGGTTCGGCGTTCCTTGAAGCGGGTTTTGTCATCGATCTGAAACGGCGCAGCCGTGGCCACAATGGTAACGGTCGGCGGGAACAGGCGCGGGATGATGCGGGTGATCTTAAACTCGCCCTTATCAACCAATTTGCCGTCATACCCCTCTGACCACCCTAGGGTGGCGCCCTCTTTGGGCATACCAGTTTGGCCGGCTGTGTCCACCGTCAGAGTAATTTGGTCAGACTGGATGCCTGAGGCGTCAACTCGCTCCCAAGAGATTAGCCGGCTATTGATAATGCCAGCACCCGGGCCACGAACTGACACTTGGGGAATAAATCCTAATCCCATACGTTCACCACCTTATCCGGCGTTTTGGCTGCAAGCTCTGGCAGCTTCACCTCTATCCCTGCCGGCAAGATAGGGCCGTATTGCTCCAGACCAGGATTGAGTTGATACAGCGCCTCTTCGGCTTCGTCATCATCCCGCTGCAGCTGTTGCCACAAAATAAGGGCCACAGAATCACCATCACGACTGCGTATTGTACTCACCGGCATACTCCTCCAGTTCTATGGTAAAGCCCACAACAAAAGCGGTACCGTCATCGATAATGCGGTCTTGTTTCTCCTGCAGGCGCTTAACTGTCCACAGCCCTAAATTGCGCCCATAGCCATCAGTCAACACCAAGGGCGCTCGCTTAGCTTGGAGTGCTCTGAGCTTGTCCATATTGCTCATACCTTCGCCACGGAACCAGGTACCCGTAACACTGATATTTTCCAACGCTTGCCCGGTGTTTTGACTGATAGGTTTTTGACCGTACCTAGGAACAGTGACCCATCCCCCATCACTGGTACGCTGCAATCCCTCATAGGGCGTTCCCTCGCTGAGCGAGAAGACAAACCCTCCCAATGACATCATCTGTCTCATGTGTCGCTCCTATCTGATAGGCTGCTATCTGCCCTGGCTGATACATCACTATTACCCAACAGCATCGGGCTAAGCTCAGCCTTCATTCTAGCCATAAGGTCGTTGCCCACATCACGGTCATAGGCAGGATTGCCCGAAGGCGTGATCTGAATCGTCGGTGAGAATGTGATGGTCTTGTTGGACTGTTCGAGCTGCTTGGTTTGTTGAGCGACAGCAGCCGGCGCGGGTTGGTCGGTTTTATCCTCACTGAACCAGCCGCCTATCTTAGTGCCTGCCCACTCTCCCACAGCACCACCACCTAAACCGCCAACAATGGAACCAATGATCCCACCGATAGCAGTGCCGACAATAGGCACAACAGAACCTAATGCCGCACCGGCCATAGCGCCAGCAGCTGCACCACCCATGCCGCCGACCATATCCCCTGCAGTGCCGCCTATCTGCTTAGAATCACCACCAGATATGGCAGACGCTAATCCAGCGCCTTGCAGCAAAATATCCGCTGGTTTAAAGATCTTCCCGGCACCTTTCAATAAGGCACCGCCTGCGGGTAGCATATCCATCACGCTACCTGCTGCACCGGCTATATCAGCCCCCGCCATGGCTAAATCACCGGCTGAAGCAGCGCCAGAAACCATAGACAAAGCAGCGCCACCACCAAGTAAGCCTGCCATGCGACCAAACCTACCGGCACGACCAGGACGACGACCTGGTGCATTAGAGCCCGCCAAGGCAGGCTCTGGCATTAAGCCACCAAGCAGATCACCTATGCCTCCGGCTAAGCGGCTGGCACCTCCGCGCATACGACCAAGACGGCCACTAGGACGGGCAGCACCTCGCCTGGTTCGGCCCTGACGGCCATAACCACCTGAGCCAGCACCTAAGCCGCCAAGTTTACGATTAAGCCTATCCAGCGCTCTAGATGCTCTGTTGGCGCTTGTGGTTGTTTCTTCGGTAGAGCTGGACAGTTTGGTCTTACCCAACTTAAAGCGGTCGAGGCCATTGCCCATGGTCAGCTTGGCCAGCTTGAATGCGATAGCACCAGCTTTAACCACAGCAATGGCTGCTGCCACTCCTAACAAGGCACTGGTTAGGTTTGGGGAATCTTTAGCAACATCAGCTATAAAGTCCACTACTGTCATCAGGGGCGGCACCACGGCATCGAGGACGGGTAGCATTCGATCACCTAAGGCGATAACCATGTCATCAAACTTACTGCTTAACATTGCAAGTTGATGGCCACGGGTCTTAGATTTATTTGCATATTCGTCATTGACGCTGCCGGCGCGGTCAGCTTCTTTAGCTACCCGACCAAAGGCCGCTATTACCCCGTTTTTGTCATCATCCATGGTCGTGACCAACTTGGACACGGCACCCTTGATTTCAGAGCCAAACAGTTGCGATATGACTGCCCCACGCTCATCGGCTGAAACGTCCTGCAGTTCGCGTAATACGCCCAACAAGGTGCCCTTGGCATCTTGCTGCATGGCACTGGCGAGTTCTTCTGGGTCGAACCCCAATTTACCCAAGGCTTGTTTCTGACTGCCCGTGGCCGAATAGCCGGCAGTCAAAGCGCCTGAGATATTTTTCAGGGCAGTGGCCGCAGTTTCTTCCGTGGCGCCACCGGCGATCAAACTGGCAGACAATGCGGCGGTATCGTTGTAACTGAAACCGGCACCCATGGCGGTAGAACCCTGACGAACCATCACAGCAGCAATGTCTTTCGCCTTGGCGTTCATGTTGTTGCTGAGATAGTTGGTCGCGTCAGCTAAGTCGAGGGCGTTCTTCTGGGTGAGGCCCATAGCCGCTCGCCACGTTGCTAACGTAGAACCCGCCTCTTCAGCAGAGACGTCCCATGCCACGCTCATTTTGGTGGCCGACTCGGCGAACTGCAGCAGCTGGTCTTTCTCGATACCAGACTGACCTGCAGCCGTGACTATGTCGGCAATGCCGTCTTGCTTCACACCCAAGTCACCGGCCATCTTCATCATCTGGCGGCGGTAATCGGCTTCTTCCTTCTCACTTGAAAAGTTAACGACTTTCTTTACATCAGCAAACTTGCTCTCGTACTCAATGGAACGCTTACCCGCCATCACCATAGGTGCAGCGGCAGCTGCCACCCCAACCGCCTGACCAACCAGCTCGCCCTTTTGAGCATTTCTGGCATCAATGCGGCCCTGTAGGGTCTGAATGTGTTTCAGCTTCGCCGATTGCTGCTCGAGCGCCTTGTTCGCTGCAGTGGTTTGTTTAGCTAGACGTAACTCTTCCGCGCCCAAGGCGTTAACCTTGAGCCCTGCTGCTCCCAAGTCACGGCGTAAGCCACCAAGCTCTTGAGCCTGGCGACCATAGGCAGTGGTTAACTTAGCCGTGGATTGCTCTGCCGATTTCAATGCCAGGCGCTCTTTTTTCAGCGCCTGCTCGGCATCCTTCTTAGCCTGAGTGAGACGGCCCACTTCCTTACGGGCCTTAGCCACTTCTGCCGATTCAGCACCATAGGATAACGTCAGTTTTTCAACCTGACTTTCAGCCGATTTTAATGCTGTGTTGTGCTGGTTCAACGTGGCAATTGCAGACTGCTCTGACTGCTGCAATAGCTTAGTTTCAATTTTGGCGTCAGCGAGCTTGGATTGGGTTATGTCCAGCTGTTCAGACAAGCTCTTGAAACGGGTGATTAGCTTTTGCTTATCACCTAATTCCTTTAACTGGGCACTCGTTTCGGTAGCTGCACTTCGCAGCTTGCCGACACTCTTGGTCGCATCATCGGTCGGGCCGCTAAAACGGTTTACCGCCGATAAGATGATCGATGTTTTTTGGTTGGTTTCTCCCACGGCTTACCCCTTCTTTATCCCCAGCTTTGCGGCCGCCAAGTGATAGCGGCGCATAGCTTCGTCAATGCGCCAGCCTAAAACCTCCCCCGGGGATACGTGGTAAACCAGGGGGATAACATCCGTTAGGACTTCAACATCTTTTGGCGAAAGAAGTCCGCCGGTTTTTCCAAAAAATCAATCAGGCGCTCCTGCAGTAAATTCCAGTCAGGCAGCGAAAGGCGCTCCAACTCTTCACGGCTGAATCCTGAGCAACTGGAACTGATAAACAGGGTTCGGTCCCATTCATCCTTGTGCGTGTCCATCAAGTCGGTCGTGGCCACGGTAGGTGGGCGAAGCGTATAACCGGTTTTATCCTGGCCATCGTCACCTTGGAACGGCACCAACAACACAGGCTCAGCAGATGAGTCGAAGCCTTCAATAAGTTGGGCGGCACTCATGTGCATTAGCTCCAACACTTGCTCCTGCAGGCTGGTATAGTCTGGCGTAACAAGGCGCTTTAATTCGCTCAACGTCAGGCCTGTACTGGAACAGATGCAGGCACGGAGCAGGTCGGTATCTTTGCCTTTGTGGGTCTTGCTCATTTCTCGGTGCTGACCCATGGTCAGTAATTTCACTGGGACAGAATTAAGCGGTTGTTTCTTGTCGTCTTCAATCGCCCATACCAGTTCATGCGTTTTAGGTTTAAACATTTCAAACTCCCAAAATGAAAAAAGGCCCACTCCTAAATGGAGGGGCCTGTGCGTAGCAGCGAAGAAAAATTATGCCATGCCGATATTGCGACGATGCTCAACCATGAGATCGCCTTTACCCAGATTCAAAATCTGCGCGTTGCGGTCAATCTCGTAGATCAACTTGCCATTTTCGGTTTTCTTGTAAGCACTGATGGCCATTTCCAACTCAGAATCGGGCAACTCTCCCATCTTGCTAGGGGATTCAGTGACAGAAATTACCTCGCCGGTCAGGCTGTAAATGATGGCGAACTTGTTGCCATCTTCATCCTGGTGCGATTCCTTCACATCCACCTGACAGACTTCGCCAGCAGCAAGACCAAAAGCGGCAAGCAGCTCCTGGTTGGCGCCCTTGACCTTGAACTTACTGTTCATCTTTTCCAAACCGACCATGATTTGCCCAGGGATAAACGAGCCTCCCCGGGTGTCCTGCATGGCCTTCTTGATTTCTGGCGCAGTAAACTCTTCCAGCTCTTTGATCAAAGGCTGACCGTTAATCATGCCGGCGCGGGTAATACGTGAGCGTTGTCCACCCATTACAGAACTCCTTCTAGGAAGGACTCGACAATGCCGACATCCTCAATTAAGTGGTACACCATGTGCTCGTTCGGGGCGAAGCCATGGTACTTAATGGCAATATGCCATTCGCCGTTGCGATAGTTGTCTACCGTATTCAGCGTGGGGTGCAGATACACTTGAGCGCCCATCACTGTCTCATCTGCCTGCAGCGTCTTGAGCCAGTAGTTCAGCTTAGTGATCTCTTGCTCCATAAAGCTCTTGCTGAGATTGCGGCCCATGGCGCTCTGTGCGGTTTTAGCCAGCTTGCGCACAATCGCGTACTCAAGCCCCACCTGAGACACGAAACGCCCCATCACGCAGCGGTTGCCAATAAGCGAGAAGCCACCCATTGAGGTTCGGGCAAAATAGGACACGCCGTTTTTATTCAACAAATCACCATTTGTTGATTTGTCCATGATGTTGTAATCAATGGTACGAGCCGTGCCTTGGATTAACGCACCCATACCGCCCTTGGCTGGACTCTCCCAAGCTCGAACCCTGGCAAAGCAAGACAACGCCACTGCAGCCGCCGAGAAGTACACGTTACCCTTGGCCGCTTGGCTGTATACAGCCACTTGGGGATCGACTAGATAGAAAGACTCATAACCAGTGCCGTCACCACCCAATGACTGTGAGTAAGCCACTGCGGCTTGGTCGTTAGTGTTTGGACCATCACCCACTGGAATAGCAAACAGGCGCTTACCCATAGCTGCCAGTGCATCAGCTACCGGCTTAGTATTGAAGCCAGGGGCCGCAATATGGGTAGGTGTTTCCTGACAATCTGGCAAGGCTTCGATACCGGTACGTTGTCCAGTTGCAGCATCTATTCTTCCGATGATGTTGTTAGTTGCAGCGGCCGCATCAAGACCTTCTTCGACGATCACCACATAGATAGGTACTGAGACTAAGCGGAAAATCTCATAGCAAGAACGCCACAAGGTGCCGCGCTCGGTACCGGCAATATCCAGCTTGGCCGCATCACCTAGATTAGCCACACGAATAGGACTGTTCTTAGGCAGTAAAGGGTCGGCATCTGGCGCTGTTCCTACCAAACCAAGGACAATGCTACCCAAGGGTCCCATAGGTGGCGGCGCGGCTTGACGCTCGATGCTGATCCCGTTATGCACAAACGATGCAATCTCAGGCATTAGTTATCTCCTTTGGTGGATTTGTCAGCCTTGGCAACGCCAAGCTTGCCTGACAGCAATAGAAAATCTGCCTCACAGGGCAGCAGTTCAACAGTCGCACCGGCTTGGTGCCAGTGCTTGTTATTCGGACACTGATAGGCTTCCAGCACCTGATACTTCTGGCGCGGATTAGCCTGGGCTTTCTGGGTAGCCATAGGGCCTCCTGAAATAAAGAACCCGGCACATGGCCGGGTTAGGGGTATAAAAAAACCGCCTTTAGGCGGTTAGTTATTCGGGTTTAACGGGCCAGACAACAGCAAGCGGGTCATCAAACATCTGTGGTAGGTCACGCAAGGCTTGACGATAAATCTTAAACTCTTCCGCTTTTTCTATAGATAAGGGTGAGTCTGGCATCTGAGTGAAATCAGTTTCGCGCAAAAGGCGATCCCGAATCATTTTGTTTTCTTTCCAGTGACCATTTTTTATTACATCAATTGGAGTTTGATTTTCCATTATCCATTTACCTCACCACGAATATAACCAACAGTAGGAACGCCAACATGAACGCCATCAGTAATAGGAATTGGGGCCGCGGCGGAATAACCAGCGATAGGTACTTGTGCCTCATAGTAAACATTGATAACTACATTGGCAAAGTCGGCACCAATTTCATACGTTGTATTTCCACGCAACCAGATCCACACATCATATGGGCTAGACTGCGTTGACAACTTTCCAATAAAAGGAATATCTGCGTCAGGTAAAACCCTTGATGTTGATTTACCATCAACCAGATACATGTCAACCAGAATGTAACCAAAATTAGCGCCATATTCACGATCGTTGGCTCTGAAGTGGAATTCTAAGGCCCCATTCCATTGACCGTACACCGCGCTGTCTTGATGGACATGGCGACGCAAATAAAAATTAGCGCCGTTAGGTTGACTAATTCTGACTGGATACCAGAAATTCTGGTTTCCTTCGACTCGCAGCGGTTTAGTTATACGCTTCTGTAACGCATAGCGATTGTCAGCATTCGTTTTGAAGCCTTCAAAACTTTCTGAGGCAGCGGCCACCTTCTGATCAATCTGCCCCATCTTTCCGGCCACTGTGGCGGTCATACTATTGACCGATTCAATTAGCGCCGCTGTTTCTTGCGTACTCATAGGTGCTCCTTTTATACGCTGTTAATTAAATTAGTGCCGTTATCAAAAGCGGCGGTTAATTGGGTTATCAGGCTACTGAGTTCCTGATTGGTACTATCTAGTCCGGTTTGTTTGGCGTAGAACGCAGCCGCTTTACCCTCTAACAAAGCGGCATCGGCGGCCTTAGCGCCTTTTGCCAGATACCTGGCATCGGCTGCTATCTTGTCGTACACATCGGCGCTATTGGCCTTAGCGGCCAGCGTGGTAATGATGGTACCAATGCTGTCTTGGTTGCCCTTAAGCGCAGCGGCTAACTCGTAGATGGTGTCCAACTCAGCCGGCGCCAAACCGATAAGGTTCTGGATAAGCTGATTAACTTCATCCTTGGTGTAAGTCACCCCCTTGTCTGCTTTATTGGCCAGCTCAGCTATGTTTACGGTAATTTCCACATCACCACTGCCGTCGAAATTGACTTGACCACTGGCATCACCCGTTAGGCTAAACAGCCTGGCCACCTTAAGCGCATGGGCATAATCGGCAGTGGCTGCTAGGCGATTGGTGACAGTCAGATAATCTATAGTGCCGCCGGATTTACTGAGCTTGTTGCGCAGCTTGCCGTCAATTGTGCCAAGCAGCTGACTGAGCTTACTCAGCATGATGTCTATTGGCGTTTGGGGTTCAGCCATGGGTTACTCCTGGGCGCCAATGGCGCCAATATAATGATCCAGTGTTAGGCTCATGCCGCTAACCATACCCAACTGCGCTTGGCTTACCTGTTCGGCCTTTTCGCTTGCCATAACGGCGGCATGCTGTGCCTGCTGCGCCATGGTCAACACACTTTCAGCTACGGTGCCGACAGGCCCTTGAACGCCGATAGATACGACATTAAGCCGTGGCCGGCTAAGCTGCTTAATGGTGACCTGATTGCCACCAATATCCATTCTCACTACTTGCCGAACGGTATGGCGCAGCGTTATACGGTTGAGGTTATTCATTGCACAGCCCCAACAGTCAGCCGCGCCCAACCGCGCACCAGGCTGTAGGCATCACCACTTGGGAAGGTGACCCGCACTTCCCAGTGCGCATCCTGCCACGCATCAGCCTGCTGACCAGCGGTTTTCTCTGGGCTGATATGTATGGCCATACGGCCCTTGGTAGGCTCGGGCACGGTAATGTCACCCGCCATACTTGTGCAGCTAACCAGTAGGGCATTACTGACTGAACTACGCACCTGCAGGGTGATACTGCAGCCGGTAATGTCAACCGGTTGCAACACGCCGGCTTCGTTTTCAGTCTCCCAAGTCAACTCAAAGTCAAAGGTAGTGCCAGTGACCAGGGGCAGCTCTTGTTCGTCCATACGCCCCCCTTAGGCATGTTTCTTTTCCAAATCAAGCAGACGAAACTCCTGCTTGATTTGGCGATGCATGGTGTCTACCTGAGCGATGGCCATCTTGATAAATTCCTCATCGATGAGGATGTTGAGGTTTTCAGTGCCAACAACCACAGTCACTGTGTTACTGGGTAAGGCGCTCAAATCCAAGGTGATGGGCTGGATGCAGTGACCATCCTTTGGCTTGTAGTTTAAGGTTGTGTTAGGGGCAGAGATCACCCCGAACAACGTACCTGACGCCAACCAGAACCCTAATTCTCTGATAGGGTATTCTTGTGGGCCGCTGAACTTAGCGGTGGCTTGCAATGTTGCGCCGGCGCCGTCCTTATATTCGCCAAACTCGACCCGCTGAACTTCGTTCTGCAGCGTGGCCTGGTCTGGGTTTGGGGTGTAGGCTCTGTCACCTGCCGATACCCATTTGAGTTCGGCTTTAATCCCTTTTGACTTGGCGCCAATACATTCGTCCAAGCCCTTGCGGGTAATTACTAATTTGAGTTGGTCGGTCATCTGATTACCTTATATAACTGCGCTCGCGTTAACTGCTGAGACTGTGATGCTGTAATGGCCGGCTACGGCCGTGATACCCAACTGGGCATAACCGCTAACGATGGGCGTGATAGCCAGCAAGTTCAACGGCTGAATGTTTATCCCAGGCAGAGCGCCACCGGCTATCGCAAGCGACACGGTGGCGTTAGGCATAGGCCAAAGCCCTGCCGCACCATGAGTCTCTTTGACATTTGTCGCTGGGGCTCTGGCGCCGGCTAAGCCGAGCTGAGTTTCTACCCCAAACATCAGCGACAGTTCGATCACATCACGCTCTGATTTACTGTCAGCTATATAAGCCATAAGCTTATGCACGTTGGCGACGTTGACCGGCTTATTACCTTTATCCCACGCCAGCACGGCGAGGTTATAGGGTGCCGCTTGCGGAACCTGTTTATACCAAGGCGTGATCTCACTCAGAAAATCCAGTGACTCCAGCGCCATTTTCAAGCCGGCACGAGTGCCACTCAGGCGGCGAACCTGCCAAGCATTGCCGGTCAAATTTCGCTTTAGATGCTCAGGGTCAGCCGAGTCCCATACCGGCAGCTGCCGCTCGGCAGCAAGATACGGCAGCATATTAGGCGGGGTATACCTGGCATCGAGTAACTGAGGGTAAGGCTGAGGAACAGCATAAAGCTCTTCACTCAACGCCAGCTCCAGCCCCCGCTCTAAGGCGCTGCGGTTATCTGGCAGGACGCTATAGGTTTTCAGTGCTGACGGTAATGTTGATTGACTCAAGATACGGCGCCTCACTGTGAGCACAGCGTATGGGCTGCGCGGGTTCGGTTAAATCGGCTCTGTGAGCCCCTGTTGATTTCAATAAAACGCTGTAGATCATTGACGGCTCTATGCTCCCGCCCAACCTATGCTGGCTGGTTGCATATTCCTGCACGGCTTTCTCTGCAGCGACTTTAACCATGTTGGCATCTGGCCCTGGACGAACATAAAGCTGTGCTCTACACGACCAGTTTTGAATGCTCGGGGTCTTCACCGTAATAAGATCCGTTTCTTGGGCTATGTCATCCCGACCAAGATAGCTCTGGGTCGCATCCACCAATGCCTGCTCTGGTATACCGTTGCCGGCATGGGCCAATATGTAACAGTCCACTACGCCAGGAGTGACTTGACGGGCTTGGGCATCTTTGGTTTTGCCAGCATCTTCATGCTCTGCAAACTCATAGGTCACCACCACCTTGTTAGGCTCAGGACTTTCCACCTTAACCATCGGCCTCCCCCCCAAGGTCATAGCATGGAAGCGGTAACCTGAGCGCGTACCCGTAGTGGCCAAGGCGTAAGCTGCCAGGTAATAACGGGTCAATAGAGCCTCGTTGCTCTCCATCACTGGCGGTACAGGCGGGTAAGCATTAGGGTCACCTTCTGCCAGCACCAGACGCTTAACGCCCAACTGGCTGGCGATCAAGTCAACCATGGCCTTGTCCGTGGCATACATACCGAACATCTGCTGCGCCTGGGCATTCATCTGCCGAAAATGGCTTTGCAGAATAACGGTAAATGCCTCGGTGAATTTGGTCATCAGCTCGGCCTCGTTGGCGAATGTTTCGCGCACCGCGGCGGCATATCCTGGGGCTTTTTGTTCTAGGTACTCCAGTACGCGATTTTTGACATTGGCCAGCAAGGTTTCAAAAGTCGGTGTGGTGATCACATCCGATTTAGGTAATGGGTTTTGATGGGGAAACATCCAGTGGCACCTCAAATCTAACAGGACGGCCATGCCACATGCCCTCAAAATACAGGCTCAATCCAGTGGCACCGCGCTTGGCCATGCAGCTGCTAGGGATAAAATCCTGCAGCCCGTTGGCCGGGTTATAAAAAGCCTCGATGGCAAATGCCTGGGCACGAACCAGCATGCTGTCAGACATATTGTCGGCCAAGGTTTCCCGCACTCTGCTGCCAAACCTCGGCCGTTTAGCACGGCCAACCAGCGGCGTGGTCATCACCTGGATAATCCGGCTCACCAACTGCTCAAAGCCGTCAATCTGACGGCCTGTGTTACGGTCGATTCCTATCATAGAAGCGCCTTTATATTCTCCGGCAAGGTCATATCTAACGCTGCGCGGGTGCAGTCATTGTTCCATAAGACTTCAATAGATTGAGCCAATGAAGATGCCATCAACTTATTTTTCATATCCGCTAAGAATCGTTGCTCTGCTGCGAATCGCTCAGCAAGGCTACTCATTGCAGATTGAAACATTTCAGCAATGTCAGACAAAAAACTTTCTAAAGCAGACGATGACATTGAACCCGAAAAGTAGGCTGCAACTTTTTCAACGATGCTATTTGCAGCATCACCAATCACATTGAAAAACTCGTCACATGCACCGTTGACCGTTGCAAACAATGCCTCGGTGTTGAAGCAGCTAGACGGCACTTGATTCGTCAGAGCATCTAATCTATTAGCTTGCTGCGCCATAGACGAAAGCCGTAACGTGTCATTTGACATAGCCGTTATTTGAGACACATTCCCGAGTAAACTGCCATTTGCAGAACTCAATAGCTGGCGCGTACTGGCTAGAATATCTGGATTAACGACACCTAAACTTTCTAATGGCCTTAATGCATTGTCGGCTTGATTTACCGCCGAAATAGCTTGATTACCCACTCCGATAGATGGACTCGAAAAACTCAGGCCGCCCGATTGGATTTTTTTAAATAAATCAATGTTCATCGCTATTTCGTCTCGTTAGGTGTACTCGTGTTAGGGTTGCCAGTTGGATGCGTATGTCCATTATAAATATTGCGATCATCTTGCATGCTGCGCGTGTGGTCGCTGACCTCGCCATCAGCCTTGACGTCCTTAGTCGCATACACCAGCTTGGTATCGAGGGTGATCTTCTCGCTCGCCTTTAATGTCAAGGTGCCGGCATCCATGTCCCATATTTCTGCGCACTTATCCCCATAGGCCGTAACCACTTGTTTAGGGTTATCAGCGGGGAAAGGGAACTGGGTGGAATCTATACCAACCAGTGCAATGCTTTGGGCGCCGGTGTTGCCGCCGCCAAAATTCAAAATGAGTGCTTGCTCGCCTTTCGTCGGGCAACGGTAATGAGATACCCGCCCTGCAGACTGAGCAAACCACTTAATAAAAGGCGTGGTCAGGTCGCCATGCTTAACCTTGACCAGTTTATTGCTTCCGTGTATTTCACTGACACAACCCAAACGGATCATGAGTTGCTGGCGCCGGCGTAGTTCTTCCACCTCAGTGCTTAGCTCTTCAATACGATCCAGATATGGCCCAAGCATTTCACGCACCAAGATTTCAAGCATCTGCCTCATTGAAGTCCTCCAGTGGGTGATATTCGGCAGGGTCATCCATGTTTACCGGATTCACTGCCAGGCGTATGCCCCGTTCTTCATCAGGCTCCAGCGTTGGCATGCCGATGGTAACTTTCTGCACGTATTTGATTGACCACACTGAATAGGCATCAAGCTCAGGATCTAATGCATCTGGGTCGGCGCTGACGACTTTAGCCGGCATAGCCTTGATGCCAAAGTTAGTGTCCTGCAGGACCACACTGAGGAACATGGCCGCATTACGGGCATCAAGCTGATAAGTGCTTTCTTTGACTCCCATAACGGCCAACACTTCACAGTGCAAATTGACCGCCAACTGGCCATTACCCGGTTGATCTCCAACTGGCTCCCATCCCATTACTGAGATAAACGCACAAGGCGTTTCTAGGGTGTCCGTAATCTCAGGGTAATACTCTACCCCCTTGAGCCATGGCGCCTTAGATTTGAGCCAAAGGCGCACAGCCTCGTGATATTCCGTTAGGTGTATGCCTTTGCTCATGCGTATTTATTCCATTTCTGTTGACGACTAGCGATTGAACTACGGCCAGCCACCCGGCCTTTCATATCAGTGGTGAAGTGCTGCATGAACACTTCCGGCAAGTCCATAAACACTTCATCTTCAAGCCTAAACTGGAGCGCCTCTCCCACAGCCACTTTCTTCTCTCGGATAGGAAATCTGGCCGCCCCTTTACGTGCAAAGATGGAGCGCTTACCGCGAACTCGACCAAGAAAGCCGTCTTCGTATTTTTGCTGGCCAAGGGTCTTTGATGTAAAAGCCGCGCCGGCTGGAGAACGCTTGCTACCTAGTCGAGACAATCGGCCTTTTAAACGGCCAATAGACATATCGTTAAGACCAAACCACAGCTTAAGTTCGTCCAGCTTGGCGCTATCAGTTTGACCAACACGAAATGAATACTTGTGCGCCTGCATACGCTTGCGCACTTCCTTGAGCCCCTTGGCATCCATGCCGTCACGCATTAATTTTGAACCTTGTGACTTCATGGTGACCGAAGTTCTAGCAATAGCGCGGTTATAGGCGGCCAAAAGCTCCTTTTCAGTGCCGCCCAACATCAACTGAACAGACTCAAGCTCACTTGGATCAATATCGAATAGCAGGCTTTGTTGATTGCTTTGCATCTTTGACTCCAAGATAAACCCGGGTCAGACCTGAACCTTCTGGAACCGGTTGTTTAACCAGTTGCCACTCACTGCCAGCCACGGTCACACAATCCCGAATATTAAGCCCTGCAGCATCACTATCGGGCAGCAGTAGGGAAGCGTTATTCCCCTCAACAAAACCGCCCCCTTTCAGCTTGGCCGTCTGCTGTGGATTTTTGTAAATCCCCACAACAGGCTTATTTCCGCTTGATAGATGCAGGATGGCTGGCGTACCGAAGTCTTTGGGGTTAAAGAACACCCCAAAGTCATTAGCGCCTATCACTCTTCAGGCTCTTCTTCATCACCGAAGAAATCATCAAGCGCATCGGCTTCGCCTTCTGGGTCTTTGATTTCAACGGTGACCTTGGTTGAGTCCTTAACCACTTTTGCCTGACCGGCACGTACTAAATCACGCGCTTCTGCTTTGGTGACTTCTACGACAGAATCAACCACGCTCTTACCTTCGCCTATCTTTGGAAATACAGCGGTACCACGGATCATCACGCCAGAAATAATTTGAACTTTCATGAGTTCACTCCAGATATAAAAAAGGCGCCTCGTTGGCGCCGTAACTTAAGGGTTATTACACTTTCTTGCCGTAGGCAAAGGCAGCACCATGGCGGATAGCAACGTCTGCATCCTGGAACACGCGCAGCACAGTACCACCGCTAGCAGCCTTGGTTGACTTATCAACGGTCAGGTCAAGAGCACCCCACATACCGACCAGTGCCTGGCTAAAGTCGCCGTGCAACATGGCATCGGTTTCAAGCTGGGTAGATACCACACCTGGATAACCGTTCACCTGGTCGCCATCCCACAGGTACTTAGCCGTTCCAGCCGCCTTTTCTGTGGTTTTTAGGATGCCACGTAGTGATGGACGCATAGCGTAAGCCATATTAGCCGCCAGTGCGTTGGACTCGGCCACGGCGGTTTCAAACGCCACGATGGTATTCCAGTCCCAACCGCCTGCAGGGATTGGGATCGCATGCACACCCGTCTGATTTTTGATACCCAGCGGCTGGTTATTGAGGCCAGTTCCGAGGAACACCGCCTTATCAATACCCAGACCGATACCGCGCAGCATTTCATCACGCACCAGTAAATCAATATCTGGCGTGGATTGCTGCATCAGACGGCGTGTAATTGGCACAGCACCGGCAATGGTCTTCGGTGACATCTTAATGATGCCCAAGCCTACATTTGACTCAGTACCATCTTCGTCTTCATCAATCCAGTAGAAAGACGCGCCGCTGGTCATTTTGGGAATATCGACGTTACCGACCAGGCCAGTCGCAAAACGCACACCTAAGCCGGCTGCGATTGAGTTAGGGCGCAGCAGATCGATAAACTGGCTGCTCCATAAGTCAGTTGCGACCAACTCGCCACCCATACCTGCACCTGTAGACTGAGCCGCTCGGCCCAGTTGCGCCAATACTTCATAGTTGACGTAAAAGCCGCGAGCATCTTTGCCCATTTTATCTGCTAGGGCGACAGAGATTTCACGCTCAAAACCAGCAGATTTCCAATTGCCGGTGATACTGGCGCGAACCGCATTGATAAGGCTATAACGGCGAACGTCTTTAGCGTCTAACCCCAGGTTCATTTCTGTACCGGTAGGTTTAACTTTCTTATCACGCACACCATCAAGAACCAATTGACGGAACTTATCAACTGGGTCGCCATTGGCCACGGCTTCTTGGGCTTCACGACCCATGCCAAATTGTGAACCCATAGCCATGATTTCTTGGCAGCGTTCAGTTTCTTGCTTGCGAACGGCTTCTTCGTCTACGGCTACAGCCGGTGCTTTAGCACGAGGCTTAGCCGCTGGCTTTTGAACGCGGGTTTGTTCTTGTTCTTGCTCTAAAACATCATCTTCTGGGTCCATATCTAACTCTCTTAGTTCAATGTTAAAATCAGTTGTGTCGTCGTTATCATCACTTCGGCCTAACCCCACTGAAGTGTCAGCTGGCACAGATACAGATGAAATTTCATAGGGCTGCCATTTGGTTGCCCTATACCAATCAACCCCGTTCTCGTCTCGCTTAACGTGGATGATCTCCAAAACACGGTACCCAACGCTGATATGCGGTCGAATACCATCTTTGAGGTCTTGCCATAGCTCTTCGCCGCGCTGGCTATTGGAAAGGCGAATAATGGCTCTACCTTTCTTTTGGTCGATAACTGCGCTTTCAATCGCTCCACGTTGGTCACGAGTGTTGTGATCCATCAGGAACGCGCCGCTATTATTCAGTCTCGACAAATCACACTCACCAGGCGCATGCCCGAGAATTTCCATGCCGAACCACCGTTCAACGGGTTCCTCGCTTGAGAAACTCAATTCAACGGTGCGGTTTTCTTCATTAATGGATTCACGGACAAAGGTGAGGGTGCGAAACTGGCGGCCAAGCTTAAGAGTCTTGCTCTTCTTCTTTGCCATTTAGGTTTCCTTGTTGTTGAGTGGTTACGGCTCGCTGCTTGCGTACCTGTGCCACCATGTTTTCAAACTCCAGCAACTCGTTGATCACTGTCTCAGGGTCCTCCCCCCGTTCACGAATGATCTGCAGCGGGGATTTGGTCATGTTGTTGATGGCCTCAGTGTTGGCCTTCTCATCTTTGAGCGGGTCAACCCAATCCCATCTGCGGCCCTGGAACCTGTGATTATCCAGCCGTTTAAGTTCGCTAAACCGCAAGCCAGGGATGGCATTGCTGAGCAGTGACATTCGCAGCCATTTTGATTTAACCAAGTCACACAGTTCTTGACGCATCCAGCGCTGTTTCTTCTTCCAGCCGTCTCGGTCTTCCAACACGAACTGGCGTAGGCTAGAGAAGCTAATTCCCTCACCATCATTACCTAGGGTGTTGTAACTGACATCCAGACCACTGGCAGCGCCGCGCTTACCCTCTTTCATGTAGGCCGCAAAGTTGCTGCCTGACTGATTGAAGTTCAGCTCTTTTAGGGTGTAACCATAGGGAACAACCACGGCCATGCCGGGTTCGACCTCTTCAACAAAATCGGGCTCATCGTCTTCATCCTCTGGCTCAACGTCAGAGTCAGGCTCGTAAGCCAACATCTTGGATGCTGCTACCCTTGCACCGGTCAGCTCCGCTTCGCGGTAGCCATGCAAGTGGTGCATTTCCAGCAGCGCAGCATGTGCCCAGGGAACGCCACGACATTGACCTACCCTGTAAGGCAAAAAGGCCAGTAACATTTCACTGGCCGGGATGCGTTCATAACGGGTGTTGCCGTAAAAATAAACCCTATCCCCCGGGTGGTTAGTGAGAATGTGGTACGCCACAGGGCGGTCCCATCCATCTAATTCAACCCCCATGCGAATACGCAGGCCATCTTTAAGTTCACGGTTATAGTTAATGTCTAAGTGGGCTGAATCGAGCAGTTGCAGCGCAAAGCCGTACTGATTAGGGAACCCCTCAACAAAGCGCACCAGGATTTCACCGTCCTCGGCAACTGTACGGATAAACAGCGTCTGAATGTCTTGCCAGCTATAACGGCCAGTCACATCACAACTGCCTTTCTTCCCCCAGTTAGCAAAGTGTTCCTCAATCAAATCATTGGCAGCCTTGTCATCTGACTGACCACCAAAAGACTTGGCCTTGCTCTGGAAGGCAAACCCTTCTGGCCCGACTATGTGGGTTTCGCACATAGACAAGAACTTGACCACGTAACCGTCATCGTTACCGGCGCGGCGAGACTGAGCCTTTATCACGGACAAGTCTCGGCGCAGTTCCTCGTTAATGCTCAGTGACATGCCACCAAGGCGTGGTCCTGTCAGCCCTTGCTTTGCTAGCGCGAAGCGTTTGCTGCCTGGTTGGCTGCGGCGCGTCTTGCGGCCATCGGTTTCTTGTTTGGCTTCTGTCATGCTGGCAACCTCGTCAACACTCGTTTAAGCCGGAAGCCTTTACCCTTCTCGCTTCTGACTTTTTGAATGTAAACCCGACGCAGCTTATGCAATTCCAGAATGGGAATGCGGTCTAGGCGGCGGTCGTCAATGGTGTAACTCTCATGATCGGAAAGAATCCGGCCCTCGAGCACCGTGTTAATCGCATCCAGCATTCGCTTGGCGTGACTGCGGGGATCGTGCCCAGCGGTCAAGCTGGCAAAATCGGCCTCAATCTCCATCTGGCCAGACGCTATTAACTGCCGGTCAGCGCCATTACTGGCATACAGGCGCCAGTCATACAGCCCAGGAATCCAGGCTGCTGTCACATCGGCTAACTTGGAGACTGTCACCAGTCCGTCTGCAGCGGTTGTGTCTATGTCAATGGCACCTTGGCCGCGCAGGGCATAGTTAAACTGCCACTGGCCATCCGCTAACTCGTGACCAAATGACCAGCCAACTGAGGTACCGGCGCTTATTTTCTTGGGTTCATTCATTATCTATACCGGCTGACAAAGCCTCCGCCGCCGGTGCGTTTACGGCTGGACCGTTTGCGCTTGACTGGCTTTCTGGTGGCTTTTGGTGGAGTTTCTTCATCTGGCTCGGCATCTTCATGCTCGGAGCCATCGGGTTCATCTGGTGAAGCAGACGACTTCTTGCGGTCAATTCTCAGCATACGGGCGCACATGTATTGCATCCCCTCACAGTCCAGGTAATCGTTCCGATTTGCGGTCTGATTCCACTTTCCTGTCTCTTCGTTAAATTCTTCGGCAACAATATGGCGGCAGTATTCCTCGGTAATATCTGAGGGGATCAACCAATCGCCTTCTTTGCCCTTGGGCCAGCGCACTCGGCTATGTACCCAGGCTTTGGCCAACGTAGTATCAAAGTCCCATCGTTTATCACCGTGCAGGCGAGTCTTACCCTTCTTATCTACTTCAAGGCGAACTAAACGAAACGGTTTAGGCAAACGCTCAAACCCCATAAGGGCGCGAGTTCGGCCCTTATGCCGGCGCACGAACGCCAACACTTCATCAGTTCTGAAACCAGCATCGACACCCATCAGTTGGATTTGCTTGCCATCCCATTCCTGCTCTAGGAACTCTGACAGCTCATTCCAGACCTCAGGCTTATCTGTGTCTCCCCAAATCTCGCCCCACTCAATCAGACGACTAGACATGCCAGGGCGCCAAGCGCGAAGCACGTAGTACAGCCTGTTCTTCTGCACGTCTACCGTGCAAATGAGTTGGTCAAAACCTTCAGGGATCTGGCCGGATGCATAGGACGAACGCAGCGCATAAACCTCTTCCCACTCTGGCGCCTCACCGGCTATGGCGTATATCTCACCAAAACCAGTGTTATAGACAGTCAGTAATGCATTGGGGTTACCACTCTTTTGTGCTTCCAACAATTTACGAGCAAGAAAGCCATAACTTTTCTTGCCAGAAAAGCTACACAAACCACTGACCCAAAGACTGAAATGGTTGTTTTCATCGGAGGTATTCAAAAAACCCGCATAGGGAATGACATGTTCATAGCCATTCTGAGTGATAAGCACATGCCCATCGGCAAGCGTAGCAACCTGACCAGGAGCAATTGCCACCCCGAGACGGTTCATTTCTTTACGGTGACGGTCTTCAATCTGGCTCCCACAATGAGGGCAAATTAATCTCGCCGCTTTCACTGCTTGAGCGGGTGTACACTCATCCTCAGTCCCGATGCCTGGCCACCATAGAAGCTCACTTCTAGGCATAAAGTATTCGTGACAGTCGGGACAAGGTACTGCCCATTCGTGGCGAGTTCCCTTTTCCCATTGCCGCCAAATGGGGCTTGAAACTTTCCCCTTATCAGAAAGCGCCCAATGAACTAAGCCTGTATCAGGATGAGGCGATGCCCTCACAATACCGTGAGTTGGCGTGCTGGTGAGTCCAAGCTTTGAATCGGTATACGCATCACCACGCGCTTCGGCAATTTCAGCTAAATCACCTTCACCTGTGGCGTTCTCATCGGGTCTATCCAATTCATCAACGAGCGTGATAACCGCTGAATCAGATGCCAGTTCTGTGGCCGAACCTGCCCATGCAAAACGCAGCGATGCGCCCGCGACACGTTTCTTATGTTTGGTACTTTTCTTGTCGAACTTCATCCATAAGGTTTTGGCCTCTTGGAACATTTCAATAATTTTGGGTTCGACAACGTTGTTAATATTAGATTCTGTAGGGCCGACATAAATGATTGGTGCAGGATCATCGTCAAGCTTCCAACCAATGACATTCTGCATCGTTGCAGATTTACCCATTTGCGTTCCCATCACAAAGGTCACGCGATTAAACTGCGGACAAGCAAATGCTTCACAAACAGGAAGCATGTAAGGCGTTGTCGAAGTATCAAAGGGCCCTGGTATCGGAGAGCCGGGTGGCATGATCCGATTCTCAGTCGCCCAAGTCGCCGCATTCCTCAGAGGCTTCGCATCCACGATCACTGCGCTGTTGAGCACGGTATTCAGCAACAAATCCACGGAGGCGTTCAGCTGTGGCAGCGCGGACACGGCGGCATTCACTGTCGATTCGATGCTTGCACATGGCTGGTTCATGTATTTGTGCGACCTCTGAAGCTAAACGCGCTCCCAAGCTGTTGAGTTCACTGCCATAGAGTGCGGAAATTGCATATAAAAATTGCCCAACATCTTCCAAATCAATCACAGATTGCTCGGCTTTCGCGGCATCTACATCGGCCTTACGCCGTTTAGCCATGGTTAAAAGCAGCTCTTCACCATCTTTGGTGCCTTCTACAGGAGCACCGTTGGGACCTTGAAGCTCACCAACCTGTCGTTTTACTTCACGCTCGATCAACCAATTGATCGCTAGCTCAGTATTTATAACTAACGCCTTACCTCTACTCCCACCTCCTTCAACGGGTAACCCCGAGTCAATTTGGTTAGCAACCCATTTGGGTGACTTACCCAAAATGTCAGCAAATTCATTACGATTTACATATGCCATAACGCACCAAAAGAAAGGACTTCTTAAATTGAGTAAAAATCAAACAAAAGTCCTTTCTTTTGCTCCAAAGTCCTTTCTTCATATTTAAAACAACGATCTGATTTCAAAAATCTTTTATCAAAAGTCCTTTCTCAAACCAGAAAGGAGAAAGGACTCAGTTTGAAAATATGAAACGAGGCAGACTCCGCGAGTCTATGCCCCGTTGGTTAACTCCTTTCCTAGGAGTACCTTTTTTCTTTCATATCAGAAGATTACATAGAGTTGACTGCAACGCATTGGCGTAATTGTTCAATGTAAAGCGTGAGCTGAGCCATGTCTGATTGAGAAACAATAAAAACTTCATCGCTCTCGATCACATTCGTTAGCACTGGAACTGTTGCCACGCATGGGGTTTTGGGGGTCGGTAACATGCTGCACCCGCCCAAACTGACGCAAATAATCACCAGGATTGGTCTTAGCCAGTCGCAACCGTTCTTCACGCTTTGTTTCATCATCACGCCTTTTTAGTTGCACGCCCCACTCAAGCAGTAAAACGAACAACTTCAGCCAATTCACTGCTTATTCTCATTCTTTGCTGCACCGTAATTAGCAGCAACAAAATTAAGTATTGCTTTCAATGCATTAGGTAAACGAGAGGTAATAGACGTTGGCAGTAATGCAACAGCATGAGCAACACCATAAAGCACAGCAATCATCACTCCTGCCCATCCCGGCAATGCCTCAATAGGTGGAATTAGTTCTGGCGATGCTGCCAATGCCGCAAATGGCATTAACACTAAAGCAAGCATTAACCCGAAAACTGTGGCTAATTTCGTATTTGAAAATAGTTTTTGCATAATCAATCTCCTATGGAAGTAACGCATTAACACCTGCAAGCTCACACCGCACCAAGTACTCCTCTGGTGTGCCCTTGCCTGCCGATGTGTTGTAATGCCGCTTCCAGTACAGCGCTCGCCCTTCACGAGTCTCAGGTATCGGACTCTGCACAGCGAAATAACGTAAGCGACAAAAGATAAAACTCAGTAATGGCGAGGTTTCTAGCTCGACATAGCTAACCTTGCCCAGATAGATGCCAAATGCCTGATAAAGCGCATCAGCCAGTCGATGTTTTTTGTATTTACTCTTTAACCAATCAAACGTGCCTTCATCTACCTGTGTTACACCTGTTCCAGCGGCATAAGTGGTTAAGTCACGATAAGAGCCCAATAGCGTTTCAGCTGCTGCAGTCTCAATCAATAAATCAACGGCCTTATCACCACCGCCTAACACCCCACAAACCGCTTGAGCAAACACCATTACTTGCTGCTTATTAACGAGGCCGTAATACACGGTCATAGCAATCCTCCAGAAACAAAAAAGCCCCGAATATTCAGGGCTTATGGAATGAGTTGACTGTTTTATTTGGGCTTCTTAGCCTGCTGACGCTCGTCTAAATATTTCCAAATATCAAACACTAATCGGCCTGCCACAACTAACAAGCCACCAACTGAAACTAACGTGGAAATAGTAAAAGCTGAGGTAGGAATTTGTGCCGCCATATCTGCGGCTTCCTGTGCCTTAGCCGCCACTTCACTAGAAAAAATACTGATACCACTACCGCCACCGTAGGCAATTAAACGCCCTTTCCATTCGCTGGCTTTTATTAATACATTCATAAGCTTTAGGCCAAAAAAATGCCCTATCCAAATGAATAGGGCAACAGGTGAAGTTCTCAGGTTATTGCTTTGGTGAGCATAGCTGTAATGTACAGTTTTTCGGCGTTTCAAATAGCCCTAAAAATGTCCCTTTTTAAGTCTTTTGCCACAGAAAAAACCTTTTTTGCCTTGGTTCAGGCTCAAATTTTGTCACTTAACTGACATTTTTCACTTACCGATTAACCAAACTCATCCCAAATTGACTAAACCATTGCATCCTTCTCTGAGGCTGATGCAATAACTTGGCTGTAGAGCTTGGTGTTACAGGGCTTAGGGCTGACTAAGAAAACAAGATGATCTCAGAAATATCTCAGTCATACATTATCGAACACCAGTAATACCAAGTAACATTAACATCTCTTTTTTTATAGCTCGTAAATCATGTGCCGCCATAGTGTTTTGGTTATATAAATAATGCATCACAGCCTCATTCCCACCATTATGCACCTTTGAGAAATTACTATAAAAATCATATGTTTTAGTTGTATACGAATTAAATACATACACTCCTTCTTCACTCAATTTATTGAACTTTGGAAGCAGCTCCAGCTCTATTTTCAATTCATAGCTTTTAAGTTCATCTTCAATACTTTTCAGTTGTGAATTATCTAAATAATAATCCAATCCGTGATATACAAAATTAAAAGTAAAATCGGAACTAACATCTATCAACAACGCTGCCATTTGAACTTTAGGATTCTCAATCTTCCCTTGTTTTTTTTGCTCAATAAATTCATAAGTATTTTTCATTGAAACTTGAAACTGATTATTAAGACGATAAGGAGTGATAATTAAATCCACAGGGAAGCTAGTAATACCTAAATGACCTCTACCAAACTCAAAATCTATAAAAATAAAATCGTAGTAACCTGCTATATCGCTGAATGCAGATTCAAAAACAGCCTCTCCACTCCAACAAACATCTTCACTAAATAATATTTTTGGATATGGCTGATTTGAATAAATGAAATATTTTTCCATCAACTTTAGATGGCTATATTTCTCATTTACGATTACTAAAACATCATAACCATCATTAGCGAGAAGAATCGCCATATCTCGAGTGAGCGAAGATCGTCCCATACCTCCTGCTCCACCGGCAAAACTAATAACTTTCCCATGGTGATAGCCATCGCTAAAATTTGGTGGAAACGATAAGCCTGTCTTCAAACAGAACAATTCCAAAGTAGCATCAGCGATTCGTACATGGGTACCAGAAGATTCAGACTCTTCAAATTTCTGCCACTGTCGAAGTGAAACATGGACCAGTTCTGCGGCTTGCTTTTGAGTCAGCCCTACTTTTAAACGTAAAGATTTAACTTGTTCAGGACTAATTAAGAAAGTTTTCCTAGCCATACGTCTTTTTATTCGCAATAACAACAATAAGTCGTACTTTAGTACATTTAACGAATAAATGCACGTACGAAAAAACAGCTAGAAAAATCATGCTACTAAGGAGAAACTATATGTAATTAAAGGAAAATACTTTGAATTTGCGCTTTGTGGCATGGCGGATTTATTGCGCGATTGGAAAGGTGTGTTCTCATAGACTTATCAAGAAAACATAGAGAAAAGTATAAATATGGCACTAATAACCCGAATACTAGAAAACGCCGATGGAGCTCAGCAGATTGCAATTTTTGATACAAAAAAACACCTTACTAAAAGTGTTCTAGGTCTATTTATAACAATCAATGGTGAAGAAGTTATAGCCCGTATGGATGAACAAATAAATGCAAAACCAATAGCAAAATTGATTTTTATGGGAAAGAAAATCTAAGAATTAGGCACTAGTAGATGTTGAGTCTAATAATTTTAAGAACATCATTTGATGTATTCATAAAAACAGGCAGAAAAAATTAATTTCCCACCTGATTTTAAAATTATTAGGCATAAATTATTCATATGCCTGTTAAGTATCTACATTCCTAATGCTTTTATTATTATTGCACCAATTACAGCTGTAACCAATGGAGCAAGATAAAGTTGATGTAGCTGAGAGAAAATACTTGATGATGATACCTGAGTAGATGCTTCTATTTGCTCTCTACTTCGAGCATTATAGCCTTTTATCGATTCTTCAATGAGTTGATCTTCGATCTTTTCATTTATCTTCGCAATTCGTATATTTAGTTTTTTGCCAGATGCCAAAAACGCAATACCAACAAAAAAAAGCATATAGATGAATATGAAATAGACGTTTTTTGGCTCAGACAAGTTCATATGATCTGGAATAGGTGAATGTTTCCAGAACACACTTAACGGTTGGGTATGTTCATACACCCAAATTACCAACTGCTTAAATGGTCGAGCAAGTGCACTACCAAATTGAGTCCCATCATCTAGCCGATAGTAAATCATCTTTAGAAACGATATGACTGTAGACACGATTGAAGGTAAAGCAATAACAACACCAATAACGATCTTCACCGCGGCCTTCTTCTTGGCTTCTTTAATATTCACTCAATACTCCGTTGAATTGTTGGTATGTAGCTAAAGAACTAGCAACAACTAGCCCTTTAGCTATGTAAAACATCTGAACTATCTATAGATTATTGTTGTACTGGATAAACAATGAGCTGCCATTTAATTTGGCCATTACTAGTGCTGTGTTGCTTGTGGTTTTGTGGAGGTAAGGTGTGACCTCCAGCAATAGCAATCTCATCACCACAGTTAGTACATCTATATATTCCAGGATGAGGTGCAGCGGTCCCTGGACTATAAACAGCATCGAAGGCAGCATCTTGTGACTGGGTTAGCGTATTTCCATATTTATACAAAGCCATGTTTATCTCCTATGATTTAATAAAACTTATCAGCGTTCTAACAAAGGCTCTGTTTGACAAAAACACCGACAAGGATAACAAGCACACTACTTAAAACCCACAGCTAAATCCTTATAACTTTACATCTTGTTAAACTTATCAAAAAGAGAAGGAGCGCACAAATATCCGTATAAAAACTATAAAAAACAGAGAAAAGTGATAGTTGTGTATATCAGTCGAAAAAGTCGATTCCAAAGGTATTTTTCAAATCTAATTAAAAATAAAGAGCAAGCAACAACGATTAGTGGACTAGAACATCAACACAACAACAGCTAAGTAATAGCGGTATAAAATAAAGCTTCATAATAAATAAAACGAATCATCAATTAATAACCTTCCGGACCACCTTCTCGTAAAATTTGAATCCTAGTTCATTGATTGACGCCCCACCGAGACTTCCGGCATAGGAGCCTCCCCCTGGCAAATGTAGCAATCCAGACATAACTAATGGTTGGTAACCCAACTGTGCTCTTTGCATCCAAATTTTACGTTTCTCGTCATCATTTAAAGCTGCATTCACTTGAATCTCATATTGATAAAATTCCTTAAGTCTTGGTATACCCTCAAACGGATGTATGGAGTCAATACTGAACATCAAAGAATTATACTCATCACCTGAAAAACTATAGTTTACAAAGGTTTCAACAAATAGTTGCCCAAGTAGTTTTGCTTTAATTTCATCATGATAACGGTCAATATAAATCAACGTATTCTCAGTAATTTTTTCAATAACCTCAGCAGATAACACATCTTCTTTTAGTAAAAGCACATCTTCTTTAGTTATATGTTCGACTGAAATTTGACCAATAAAGCTCGCATATTTCTTAAGAAAATGTGCATTGTGAACCGAGTTCCATACACTATTGGCAGCAACCAGCCATTTAATTACAGGAAGATCTCTAAGAAGCTCTTGGTCTGTCACAAATTTTTTCATTGTAGTATCGAGCGATATTTCAGCTATATCAGATAAAACGTCCTTATTGACTTGCGTCAATGACTGGTCAATAAGGTTCGATTTTGGCTTTTTGCTCATATAGTTAAAACTCCAATGCTCACTTCAAACCAACTTTAAACTTTATGTGGTTATCAAAGCAACTCCCCCTCCGCTCGCCGTAGCCAATACAGGTAAGATTTTTGTGAATCGAAGCCCACCAAAGCCCAGTTGCGTTTACAGATATAGTGGACACGTAAGGCACGGCGGCAATCATGACTTAACCGGGTAATTTGTCGATCATAGTTGGCAATATGGGCAGGAACTGTGACTTCACTGATAACCGAACCAAAGCAACGGACCTCTCCCAACTTATCGCAGGCGCTGCGGCTGGCGTGCCCTTGCCCATACTCCTTGTTCGACCAATAACGCCCCCACTGAGTCAGCTCTTTGCGCAGCTGTTTAATAGTAATCCTTTCTCTTACATCATCTTGCATAAACCGCCGCCCTTTGGATTTCACTCAATGGAATACGAAACACCTGGTCGCAAATCGCCGTTAAATCATCATAGGAAACTGGCGTTTGCCCACGTTCCCAACGCTGATAAGTCTTTGAGTTAACGCCATAGGTTTCAGCAACTTCAGCTTGGGTCAAACCACGAATACGGCGACCCGTTTTTAAAATCTCAAATCCACGAGTCATACAGCCCCCACAAATCCGCGCTTAACCAAGTGTTGGTGATAAGCCTCAAGCGCCGCCAAAACACCTTTATCTAAGGTGCTATGCACGTAAGTGCGCAGTAATACCGGTAAGGCGTGGTTTAAAATGCGCTCGCCAACCATAGTGTCCACGCCCATATCAGCAATAATGGTTCGACAGAGTTTACGAAGCGCATGGCTAGTAAACTCTTTAAAGCGAATTTGCTCACTCCAGTATTGCGCAGCTCTTTTGGAGATCACCCCGCTATCACCACAAAATAAGTAAGCTCGCTTACCTATATGCTTTAACTGCCATTGGCGATAGCCAAGTAATAATGCCTTTGCTGCTGGGGTTAATGGCAACCGGTGCTCTTGGCGGGTTTTGGCATTTACGGCAGGGATAATCCAATAATCACCAGCAAAGTGCTCCCAACGGCTTAACCGGGTTTCATTAATGCGTGTTCCAAACATCAGCATAAGTAAAAACAGTAAATTGGCAGGACGACTAGCACCCTGTAATGCAGCAAACAGTTCAGTTAAATCCGTCTCTGTGAGTGTTGTTTCTAACGCTGGGCCCAACTTCAAGCTAAACTGCACTCTGTATCCAGCTAGCGGGTTAACCGCTAATAAACGTAAATCGCATGCCGCCGAAAAAGCTCTTTTTAAAACGTTTACACATAGACGGATATAATGGGGAGCATACTCGGCAGAAAGCATCGCTTTTACCAGTAAAGAGTCGATACTAATAAAATCAAACTCAATGATTTTTTGGTGCCCGACTTTTGGTAAGAGCTGCTTATGGATCATTGAGACACAGTTATCTCGCCAACTTTTACTTAAGGTTGTATTGGTCGAAACATGCTCTGCATACCAAAGCAACAGATCTTCAAGCGTTAGCAATTCACTACTATTGCTAATCTCACCAATCGCACGTTTGGCCAGTAATTGTGGTAAGCCATTAAAAAACGTCTTCAAACACATAGAAGGAAAGTTGCCTTGCTTCTTCCAAAGGCTTTTCCCACCCTCATGCAACACCAAGAACACGCTCGCTTTAGTCCTATTTTTATTCGCCCTAAACTTCACATTGGGATATTGCCAATCCCTAAATTCACGCGCACCAGACTCCACTAACCAGCGTTTTATTGTTGTTATATTAGCCTTACCAAACTGCACTCCCACGAAAGGCTTAACCGATTTTGGCATCAATCCCCCCACCCAAACCATGCTTAGCCCTTAACTCAGCCAGTATCTGCCGTGCCTTAGAGGGAGCGGTTGGAACAGTCACTTCTGCCGGTAAAGCTTTCGGTAACTCAAAATCAAAATCCTCACCGGCCACATACCGCCTAACTAATTGCGTGTAATTATGGCTAAACACCTCAAAAACCTCTTTTTCAGCCCCTTGAGCAAATAACCAACTTCCAGTCTCGCGTACAGCCAAACGCACAATATCATGGCTCCAGCGGTGCCTATCGGGACGATGGTAATGCTTTAACGCTTCGCGATAGGCAGCTTCCAACTCTGGCAATCCGGCATCATTTGCAGATGGCATACACCAGGCACAAAATTGCCTTGGAGTAGGCCAAAACTTACGGTCGCCTACCTCTCGCCGCGCCCTATTTAAACCATGCTGAACTTGTTCACGACTACGAATCCCCTGCACTGCTAGTGTCTTAAGCCATTCAGATTTATGTATTCCTTCTTCATCCTGGCGAGGCGCACCAACAGGAAATAAAATTCTTAGTTTGACGAAAATACTATCCACAATGGCCCGATCTGCAGTAGTCGGTTCAGCCCTATTACCCTGCCCGCCATTCCCAACAATCGGCCGTGAATGCATTAAGGTTTGTATGCTTTGTGCGCTCATACCAAAGGGTCCTCCGGGTCAAATACATGGCGAGTCCAATCCTCTGAAGCAGTCGGAATATGATTAGGGCTTACGCCCGCATTCCCTAACCACACAGCATTAAATCCACGCCAATTTCGAGTAACACATTCGGCCAAGCAATCATCGACGCTAAAACCGGCACCAACGGCTAAGTGCAACTGTGGCGCTAAACGATTAATCACCGTTTGGCTAACATCAGCCCTTTGTCGTTTTCGCATAGCCTGCCAATCAGCCAATGTCTGTTCACTCGGCATGGCTGGCCAAGCAGAAAAATCCAGCGCATTTTTTTGTATAGTTTTTTTAGAGCTTTTAATGACTGGTTTAATGACTGATTCGGTGCTATCTGGTGGCATAGGGTCTGCTACCTGCTGGCATACCCCTATGCTATCTGATGACATAGGGTCTGCTATCTGCTGGCATCCCCCTATGCTATCTGGTAGCACCCTTGAATTATCAGCCTTTGCGGCCTGTTTTGGTGTTAAAGACGGATTTTCATTCTGCTGCAAAGGCTCGTGCTTAGACGGTTTGCGTTCACCTTCCCGAAGGTGCAATTTATACACATTTGAGTCATTGCCTTTTGGACCTTTTCTGGCCTTAATCGTCAACAGACCATCATCAGCAAGATCTTTAATGTGTTTACGCACCGTACTGTTACCAATCTCGCACTGCTCAGCAATATATTGATAGCTCGGCCAACACTCGCCACTATCACTCGCATTGTCAGCGAGCTTGATTAGAACCAGCTTGCGTAGGGGGTTGCCGACTTTCACCTTCATCGCCAGCACCATTAGCTCCATACTCATACGTAAGCCCCCGTTCTTTCCCTCAAATTAGTCAAATTGACTAAACTCATTTGCTTATCTATCATGCTATTGCCTTTTAGATGGGTATTAAGCCTGCACTCTGTCGCCAAACATTCGGCAGGCTTTCTTCATTTTTTCGGACTTAAGTGAATCGCAATTAGACCGCGCCAATAGAACTTCACGCTTTATCCCAACCTCACCGTCTGCTTGTAGCTTTGCTTTTTTGGCTTTAAGGGCAGTAATTTCAGCTTCAAGCTCTATCGGATCTTTGTCACTTAACTGACTATCCAGATCATGTGAATGTGCGCTGTAGTTTGCTGCACCATAAAAACAACAGATCAAACATTCCTCATCAAACATGGTTCCCCTCCACTGCCTTTAAGCCGGCTTTATTACCAACAAATGGATAATGCTTCTCAAGCAAATCAAGAGCTGCTTGGGTTGTTCCCCTTGACTCAGTTAGCTCACGATATGCGGCCATAACCTCATCACGGCTTGGCGCATTACCGAGTTGAATAACGGCAATTTGGGCTTCGGAGTTTTCTTTGGTCAAAGTGATAGCTAACGCCGCGGTATTAATCTCATTCCCGGAAAATCCATGGTCGGCAACAACAGTTACCCCAACAATGCCGTAAACGGCGTTAAGGTAGTTCAGCTTCAAGTGCTGAGGCATAGCCGCCAAAATGGCTTGTTCAACGTGGAATAAACGTTCAGGCATGGCATGGGTTTCTTGATACTGCCCAAGCCATCTAAAAATCTTTTGGGCATTGACCCGCGAATCGTTATACGGGTCACTTGTATTGTTAAAACTTATCCCCTCATTTGCCAACAAAGGCATTAGCCCAAGTTCATTAGCCGCTACAACAATCTCAGAGGCAATAATCGAACGGCTCACCTTAGGCATTTCAAGCCAACGGTGAATTGCCACCATTAATAAATCCAACCGTGATTTGTGTTTCATGAAGATTAATCCCTAAGCAGTATGCTTGAGCTGGTGATTAGTTTCGTGATCGTGCAGTAACTCATCCACACTGACCTCACCTTGAGTTGCGGTGGAAATAAAACGGATATATTTGGCAGGGGCTTGTTTATGACGATGGAGCCAATTCCACACATGGCCTTGTCTGATTCCTAGCTGGTTGGCTAATACTGTTTGCCCACCAATAATCTCTATCGCTTTTTCAATAGCTAACATTTGACTCCCTTACATGTAATAACAACCAAAACTGTATTTGATAACAGTTTTTACTGTTTGTCAATTACACTTAAAGTTGTGAGAATCAAAGCATGAACCTAGCACACAGATTAAAATCACGAAGAATCGCACTCGGCCTGACTCAAAAGGATGTTGCCGAGGGGTCAGGTATTACCCAACAATCACTGCAAAAAATTGAAGATGGTAAAACCCAGAATCCTAGAAAAATAGTTGACCTAGCGCGTATTCTTAAATGCTCTCCTGAATGGCTGTTATTTGGTCGCGACAATATCCCATCGTCTGAAACAAGCAACATATCTGTTGGTCCAGAAATTAAGGGGTTCTTTCCATTAATAAGTTGGGTACAGGCTGGAGCTTGGTCCGTCATTGAAGAAATACATGCTCTTGAAGCCGAGCGTTTTCCTTGCCCAGTGAGCTGTAGCGCCAATACCTTTGTGCTGAAAGTACAAGGCATTAGTATGGAACCCACCTTTCATGATGGCGATTTAATCTTTGTAGATCCCGAAGTTGAATGGCGTCATAACTCTTATGTTGTTGCTCGGCTAAATGACCAAAATGAAGCAACATTTAAGCAGTTAGTTGTAGAGGGTAGTTTAAAATTTTTAAAGCCATTAAACCCTAATTGGCCAGAGCAGCTGATCCCCATTAATGGGAATTGTTCAATTGTCGGTGTAGTAATTTTTTCAGGACGTTCATTCTAAACTAGGTCACAACATGCGTAAAAACAGGGATCGTAAGCAAAAAAACAAACTAGACCTTTTTGGAAGAAAGGTTTCTTCAAAACGGCTCCAATCAGGCTCATTCTCAAAGTTAACTAGAAAAAAACCTTGGAAAGCACGTAAAGTTGTAAGTGAAATTAGAGTTATTGCACCAAGTATTTTGAATTTTTATAAACCCAAACATTTTGGACCAACTAACACTTTTATTCAAAATTTACAAAAGGCGATAAAGCAAGCTCACAATCAAAAGAATACTAAAGTAAGCATATGTTTTAGAAGTACAAACTTAATTACTGCAGCTGCTGCAATTAGTTTATTTTCAGAAACTGATCGCTCAGTAAAAAAATTTCCTAACGTTAATTTTTCAGTAGTAAAACCACCAAAAACATTACTCTCAAAAAAGGATAGGACCCCTTTCCCCTTGGTTGATTCAGTATTGAATCGACTTGGATTTTATGAACTACTGGGACAACCAAGTAGACACTTAAGAGAGTTAGCTAGTGTAAGATGTTGGAAACATGCAGTAGGTAGAGTTGCTGATGGTGAGGTTGCAGCAAGCTTGATAGAGCAGGCAAAAGAAGCTGGGATAGACACAAACATACTGTATCGAAGCTCACTTGAAGCATTAGCTAATGCAGTAGAACACGCTTATTCTCAAGAAATTGCTTCAAAAGCAGATCTCACTGACAACCGTTGGTGGATGTTTATAGCAATACTTAATGGTAGACTAGTTATACTCATTAGTGACTTAGGTCACGGTATTCCGAACACATTAGAAAAAACACAGCCTCCAGAGGTACTCAGAAAAATTTGGGGACTTCTAGGTGGAAAAGCAACTACAGATTGTAAAATTATTGAAGCTTCAACTTTAGTCAAAAGAACTAGGACTCAGAAGCAAAACAGAGGTAAAGGAGGGAAAGACTTAACTTCTGTTATTGATAGCCATCCTGGTAGCACGTTGACAATTTTTTCTGGCCACGGAGTTTATCAGTACAAAGGTACACATGCTCTCAAAAGGGGCTATGCTTTCGAAACTCGTTCACCGATAAATGGCACAATAGTTGAGTGGTCAATTCCAATAGCCAATGATCTGGATAAGATATGAAAACAGTAACAGTAGCAGAATTTAGCCGATTCCCAGGACCTAGATTTAAAAAACTTGGACCTCATAGCGGTGAAGAGTTCAGAGACGATGTCTTGTTAGTTGAGCTTGCTAGCAATGATGAAGTTCAAGTCGATCTTGATGGTGTATTTGGATATGGATCTTCGTTTTTAGAAGAAGCTTTCGGTGGCTTAGTTCGCAAGGGCGTATCTAAAAATAAGCTGAAATTTCTTATGGATAACCTAAAGTCTGAAGATGATCCTTCATTAATAGAAGAAATAATTGAATATATACAAGATGCTCAACGAGGTAGCTGATGGAAGGTTACTTTTGGGTTGCTTGGATACTAACGATTGTTAGTTGGGGGGCTGTGCCCGTCTTAAATCACAGATTAACAATTTCACGAGATAAACGTTCTGAAAGAAATAAGACAATAGATGCAATTGAGTCTTTATTTGAAAAAATGAATCAAGATTTTTTAACATTTTTAAAAAGTGAAGACTTTCAACTGGATATGTATTACAACTTAATATCAAAGAATCAACAACTCCAATTTCTAGTGAAAAGAGTTATTTCATTTGATAAGAATTTAGTGACGCCCAGTGCAAACATAAGAAAAATCAGAAGATTAACAACTAGTGATGACTTGAAATCTGACAGAAAGATGGAACTTATGCGAGAGCTTCTGGCCGTACAGATTGAGTTATTGCAAAAACTCCCCAAAGTTTTTTGATTTAACCTCCAAGAAACCCCGCAAATGCGGGTTTTTTTATACTTAAATTCACGTTAAAACAACCTAAAACAATTTAAACAACTAAAAACTGTTGACACAAATACAGTTTAAAGTTGTAATGATTCTATCTTTTACAACCAAAGAGTGGAATCATGATACTCACCCATACACCAAGCACCACCAAACAACGCCAGGAACATCGTCTACTGGTCTCAATCCGCTTTGCCGCCGTCTTACACGCTATACGCTATCCAAACAGCAATCCTATGGAGAGCGAACGAGTGCAACAGCGTCTGCAAGACCTAGAACAACATCTTTTTTTTAACAATGCAACTCAGCTATTCCACCAACAGTTTGTCGGCCGTAGTGGCGAACTTGGCCAAGAGTATTCGCTATATGTTGATCCCCGTTCAGGTAAAGCATCAGTCACTAAAGTCTCATCTGAAAACATAAGCCACTTAGCCTTAGCAAGAGCCTAAATGGCGGCATCTGGGCCGGAGCAGGAGACACAATATGTTTTATGTATACGGAATTTCCTTGGGTGTAGCCAAAAAACTTGCGCGGAAAAAATGCAGTACAAGTGTTGGTTATGGTGCTAATCGCCGAGACCTATCACCTACCGAGTACGAACAAAAACTTGAAGAATTGACGTTAGCGAACTTTGAAAAAATGAAACCACAAAAACTCAGTCATTCACTTTCAACGCCAACGCTATGCCAACAATACATTGAGCTTGCGAAAACACAGGAACCCCATAAAGAGCTGCATATTCGTTATAGAAAACCAACAGGGAAAGTACACCCAAAGACTAAAAGGCCACTGTTTTCTTGGGAAGTTTATAACGGAGAACAGCTATGAATTACCTAATCCAAGGTGGTGAATCGTCTAAGCGCCTCAAGCTATTGGTTTCACTCACCCGTATCGACTCGAAGGGAATTTGTGAAGCGTTAGAAGATTATTACGTATTCGGATTTCAAGACTCTGTGGCGATCGCGAGGAATAGCATCGACGCCGGTAACTTCTCCCGAGCCCGTAAACGCCTAGAAAGTGTGGCCGCTACAGTTGAGCGGATAAAAGAAATCGACTGGATTAATAAAGATTTGTCAGTTAACCGACAATAACGGAGAACAACACTATGCAGTTACCAGAACAAGTAAATAACCAGGACATCATCATAGGCTCTGGTTGGATAGTCGCCGTAAAAGATGGCTGGGCCTTACCCGGAGGTGGATTTACCACAAATCGTGCCGTAGCCATTCGAGCCGCCAAAGGTATTCACAGAGTATCCGTTAAGAGATAAAGGACTCATCATGCAACAAATCCTAACAGAGCAAGATCTTGAGGAACTGTCAGGCCATAAACGTGCTTCAGGACAAATTGAATGGCTTGGGCAAATGGGGATTAACTTCTTTATTCGAAAGGACGGCAAACCCAGTGTCACTTGGCACTTTGTTAATAATCCCTATGGCATGAAAGCGAAAGCCGCTGCCAATGATGAACCTGATTTTGGTGCAATGTAATAATGCGTAAACGCAAAGCAGAAGATGCCTGGATGCCACCTAGGGTATACCGCAATAAGGTACGTGGTCAGTATGTAAGTTATATCTATAAGCAAGCTGGTAGTACTAAAACGATCACCCTATGTGGTATCAATGCGAGCCGTGCCGAAGTGTGGGTAGCCTATGAGTCCGCGATTGGTGAACTCAATGCCGTCTATACCATGCGCAGTTTGATCAATGAATACCTAACAAGCACTCACTTTATTGAGTTAGCTCCCCGCACTCAAAAAGATCGAGAACAAGAGCTTGAACGCTTTGGTAAGGTATTTGGCAAAATGCGTCCCGACGCCATTGAGCCACACCATATCCGCACTTATATGGATAAGCGCGGAGTAAGCAGTAAAACACAGGCAAACCATGAGTTAGCCTCTGCCAGTGTGGTATTTGCTTGGGGATATGAGCGCGGCCGATGCAAAAGCAATCCAGCAAAAGGGATTAAAAAGTTTAAGTTAAAAGCGAGAGAGCGTTATATCACCGATGTGGAATATCAGGCTATTTGTGACTGCGCAGAGCTACGCCTACGACTGGCAATAGAGATAAGTTATTTATGTGCTGCTCGTCAGGGAGATGTGATCGACCTGAAATGGTCACAAGTAACAGAGGAAGGATTATTTATTCAGCAAGGTAAAACCGGCAAGCGCCAAATCAAAGGCTGGTCAAATAGGTTAAGAAACATCATCGATGAAGCCAAAAGTTTACAGTCTTGTGTTGCCAGCATTTATGTCATTAATAAAGATAGAGGCGGAAAGCTATCATCCGAAGGTATTCGTTCTTCATGGCGCCGTGCTATTAATAAAATGAAGGAGCAATACCCACATCTAGCAACAGACTTCACTTTTCATGATCTTAAAGCCAAGGGCATTAGTGACTTTGAAGGAACTTTGGCAGAAAAACAACAATTCAGTGGTCATAAGACGTTAGCGCAAGTAAACACTTACGACAGAAGAGTGCCAGTGGTACCCACTTTAGGCGGTAATAAAGGTGAATAGAGATGCGATGAACTGCATATCTTTTTTCAACACTTATTCCAACAAAAAGAAAACGGCTCGCATATTTCTATGCAAGCCGTTGTTTTATTTGGCAGGGGTGGCAGGACTCGAACCCGCAACCATCGGTTTTGGAGACCGCTGTTCTACCAATTGGAACTACACCCCTGTTGACGTGGGGCATTATGCTAAAAGCACCTCCAAAGGTAAAGTACTTTTTATGGCAAAACTCATTAACTGAAGGTTTTTCAAACAAGTTAGGCTATTGCTGTTGATTTAACTGCCACTGAGATTAAAAAGCCATCGCATATTAGCTTAATGGCGTAGTAGATACTTAGTTTAAAGCCCATAGATTAAAGGTAACTAGACTAAATGATCCCACAACAAATCAGTTTGATGACGTCGAATAAGTGTGCCGTTTCGGCCATTTTGAGGTGCTTAAGGGTTAAAGACGCGCATTTATCGAAAAAAGATCTGAGTTCGATTTATAAAATCGGCGTTTTATAGTATAAGCATCGTCAATTTCATACACAGCTCGACGGAACCACTCATGTCTGACAAATTTTTCTTCAAGGGTCGTAAAACCCCCAAGCCGAAGCACGAAAGCTATGGCTACAACACTAAGCGTGCCGCTAAACCGGGTACAGAAGCATTACCATTACAATTAATTGTTGCCGACGAAGCGCGTAAACTCGAAGTTGCCGCGATTGTTGCCGAACACCAGCTGTTCGCCAATATCGAAGTCAATGCCGACGTCGCTGAAGATATTGTTGAATTAGACGGTTTATTAAATAAGCCTAAGACCACGACTTTCGAGAAAAAACCGAATCGTAACGAGCCTTGCGCTTGTGGTAGCGGTCAAAAATTCAAGAAGTGCTGCGGCAAGTAAGCGCTTTCATCAGCGTGATATAGATAGGGACTTTTGCTGTAACGCTTTTGTGCGTCGGGAATCGCCCCTTTTCTCCCCCCTCTTTTTAGTTTCTCTCCCCAAAGCCAATTAATCTTCCAACTTTGAGATAAAAATCCGCTGCAAATCGTTATTCCATAGCTGAATAATTTTGCGGGTCTTTTCTTTATTCCAAAAACATTTACCAAATAAAATTAAACCAGCGCCTTCAAAGCAGCGTTTATCTTCTATTTCAAATTGCGCTAATAATGGTTGCTTTATCCCATCGATAGGAATGCCGATATCTTTACTGTCGGCGGGGTTAAGCCAGCTCATCGTCGGGTCAGTGTGGGATATCGTGCCCCAATACATGTGGGGTTTATTGTCGCTTGGGTCCGCATCGGCAAAATTGACAAACAGGTTCTTCGCCCGCCAACGGTATTTTCGCTCAGCGTCTGTGTATACCCAGAGATCCGATTTTGCTAAATCTGTACCGCGCAATAAACTGTGGAGTAACTTTTCGAGCCCTTGGCTGGGCACTCGTTTTTCAGTGGAATGTTCAGCGGTGTTAACTTGGTAGCCTGTTTTCGACTCTTGTATCCGATCATCCACTGACGGTGCAACAGACACTTTCGATGACTCAGGCATAGAGGACAATTTAGGCGTTGGCTCAGTCTTGCTGCTTAATACCTGTGCAGTCGAAGCTTTGTTTGCAGGCGTATGGCGACGAGGTTTACGGCTAAAATCGATCATTAAGGCATCGGCGTCCACCAGCTGTTGCTGCACTTCGATGGCATCTTGCTCCTCACGGGACTTTTGTGCCGAAGGTTTAAATTCAATGCAATCGGCTTGATGATATCGCGAGCCAAAACAAGCGGCTTTACCGTCTTTTGAGGCTTTACGGAAATATGCTTTACCACCGCAGGCGGGGCAAATTAACCATTGCCGCAAACGCTCGATATCCTCATCGGGTAATTGTTGAAACTTAAAAACACTATAAGTCGTTCTCGCAATTAAATGATCCTCTGTTTCGAGTTCACAAATAGCATCTAACATAGTGTTCTCCTTTATTTTCGACTGCTGGCAATACCGCTATCTATGCCCAAGCATTAATCCCAAAAGTGATAACACTTAACAGAAGCAAGATGCCAAGTACGCGGTAAATCAAACCTAAAGTGCTGGTGCCTTGCGAGCTCGCATCCGAATGTAATGGCATGATTTTAACTTTTGCGGCATCTTGGGTTTTGTGTTTCATTCTGCATCCTTAAAATATTTCGCCAATGGAATTATCAAACTTGAAGGAATTAATAATGCGGCTTTTGCGGCACTTGATGCATGATAAAAGGGTGTCAGTTGAGTGATTAACGCGTTGAAGCATTTGAGTGCGGCCAAGGCATCGGCTGCGGCATAATGAATTTGCGCACTGGATAAAGGCACGTGCTGCCAATTCGATAAGGTGACTTTTTTAGGTTTGTCGATACGTACACCCAAAAGCGCCGCAACTAATTGGCGCGTCCCCATTTCCTTCTCCGCTCCAAGTTGAGCCAGTGCCCAATTTAAATCTAATGTTGAAGCGACATTAATGTCCCATTGCCGCTTGAGAGCTTGTGCATCACTGCGTAAACCAACCCCGACTTTGAGTATGGTTTCATCTTCTAATAAGGCTTTTAACTGGATGAATTGCTCTCCCAGAATGGCATGCTGAAATAAATAACAGGTATTCGCTGTCGCGATTTGGATAAGACTCAAGGGGTGTTGCACGCCGCGCTCAAAGCTTGCACGGGTTTCTGTATCAAAACCTAAGACTTGCTCAACCTGTAATAGTGCCAATACTGCATTAAACTCCGATGGCTCAACCACCTCGATGCGGACATGTTGAAATTCAAAAGCTGCTAACGCTGCAAGTTCAATATCATCAATACGTGTAGTCAAAGCGATACGTTGCTGCAGCCACAAATATGCCCACTGACGCTGCGCTTGAAGCTGAGTTTTAGCTTTAATCGCATTTTCAGCCTCGGCCGATACCCGCTCACTTTTCAGCGGCTCAGTCGAGGCATTGAGGTTATCAAGATAAGCCGTGCCAGCAGCATCCATTGCCGCCATTAACCCATCGGCATCTTTGCCAAACTCTTTACGTAACCAAGCCAGCTTACTCGGGGAGACACAGTACTTCATTAACTTCATTGTGCTCATCCTTGATGGTTGATGCGCGCAGCTAGTTAACTACGCAATTTCTGTATTCCTGTCATCGCAATAAGTGCAACAGCGCCAGCAACGACACCAAATAAGCCATTAAGAATACTTGGCGTCAGCACAGCAAACACAGGTCCAACAACACCAATGGCAGCAACCGCTTGTTCAGCATGGTGGATTTGCTCGCCGACTAGGTGTAGGCCATGAGTTAAAATCCCACCGCCCACCATAAACATGGCTGCCGTGCCAATAATCGTTAAACTTTTCATTAATACGGGAGCTGCGCTCAATAAACCAAAACCTAATTTACGGTTCATTTGAGTTAATACAGAGGCACCTTCACGTTGACTCAAGTACAAACCCGCATCATCCATTTTCACAATCGCCGCCACTAAGCCATACACGCCTATGGTCATGACGATCCCAATGACAGCTAACGTAAAAAACTGTGTCGATAGGGATTTGTCCGCCACGATACCAAGGGTTATTGCAATAATTTCCGCCGATAACACAAAGTCGGTACGAATCGCCCCTTTGACTTTTTCGGCCTCGTAGGCGGCGAAATCTTTAATCTCAGGTAACTCATTCTCTACTTGGGTTTCGTGTTGTTGCTGGCCTTTTCTATGGCTATAACTGTGATGCAGTTTTTCAAACCCTTCGTAACATAAAAACAGTCCACCAAACATTAATAAAGGGGTGACAGCCCAGGGAATAAAAGCACTGATAAGCATTGCTGCTGGTACTAAAATCAACTTATTACGGAATGATCCCTTAGCCACCGCCCACACGACGGGTAATTCACGATCGGCGCTTACGCCCGTCACTTGCTGGGCATTGAGGGCTAAATCATCCCCCAGTACACCCGCGGTTTTCTTTGCCGCCACTTTACTCATTACCGCTACGTCATCCAAAATTGATGCGATATCGTCAAGTAAGGTTAATAAACTCGCGCCTGCCATGCTAAATCCCTCTACAAATCATCTATAAACCATTCTGCTTTTGCCATAGTAGCTTAGTTAGATTAGTTGCGTATAGCGAAATGCTTTCCAACTTAACTGCTTAAGTTACTTACGTTATTGGGACTGCTTGCTAATGTGAAAATGCCTGCAATCTAGATCACACCCACGGTGGAATTGCGCCACATTATTTATCGGAAAAGAGTATACTAAGCCCAGAATTTTTTACTCATTTGCCGTTACAGGATGTCAACATGACTCAAGATGAAATGAAAAAAGCTGCCGGTTGGGCCGCACTTAAGTACGTTGAAAAAGACAGCATTGTTGGTGTTGGTACGGGTTCGACTGTGAATCACTTTATCGATGCACTGGCGACCATGAAAGCCGATATCGAAGGCGCAGTCTCTAGCTCTGAGGCATCAACTCAGAAAATGAAAGCGCTGGGTATTCCCGTTTATGACTTAAACAGCGTCGATCGTTTATCTGTCTATGTGGACGGTGCCGATGAAATCAACGACCGCATGGATATGATTAAAGGTGGCGGCGCGGCATTAACTCGCGAGAAAATTGTCGCGGCTGTGGCTGAGAAGTTTATCTGTATCGTGGATAACACTAAGCAAGTCAACATACTAGGCGAATTTCCACTACCCGTAGAAGTCATTCCGATGGCACGCTCTTATGTGGCGCGTCAACTCGTTAAACTTGGCGGCGATCCTGTGTACCGTGAAGGCGTTGTTACCGATAACGGCAACGTGATCCTCGATGTGTACAATCTTAAGATCCTTAATCCAAAAGAATTAGAAAGTCAGATCAATGAGATAGTCGGTGTAGTGACTAACGGTCTGTTTGCCAAACGCGGTGCGGATGTGTTACTCGTTGGCACCCCTGATGGCGTAAAAACCTTTACCGCCAAATAAGTTCTGCGTTTAAAGAATCCATCGCAGTCACAAGGCTGCTGATTATAAAAATGCACAGTAAAAAATACGCTGTAAAAATGCCAGCCACTTTATTCAAAGGGCTGGCATTTTTTATGGTTCTATTTAGGGTTCAATGTTATCTGACTCAGCAGCCCATCGCAGACAGCTTATATCAAACGCTTGGCTTACCAAGCTCTGGCAACTAGACCTTTTAAGTAGAATCCTTCTGGGAAGGCGCTACCGATAGGGTGATCGCTCGCTTGGCTTAAGCGTTCGATAAACTGGATTTCACGTTTCGCATCGAGCGCAGCATCGGCCACGATTTTTTGGAACAGATCCGCAGGCATTAATCCTGAGCAAGAGAAGGTCAATAACACGCCACCCGGATTCAACAACTGCAATGCAATCATGTTGATGTCTTTATAACCACGGCAAGCCCCGTTTAACTGTGCCTTGTTATCGGCAAACTTAGGCGGGTCGAGCACAATCACATCAAAGGTTTTGCCTTCATCACGGTACTGGCGCAGCAACTTGAACACATCGGCTTCGTTGTAATGCACATTGTCATCACTCAAACCGTTCACTTGCATATTGAGGCGCGCTGTCGCCAAGGCAAGAGAAGACACATCGACGTTTTCAATACTGGCAGCACCTGCTTTCGCAGCGTACAAACCAAAGGTGCCTGTGTAGCAGAAACAGTTCAATACCGATTTATCTTTCACGAAACGGGCGGCAATGGCGCGGTTATCACGTTGATCGAGATAGAAACCTGTCTTATGGCCTTTAATGACATCGACGGCGATCTTGATGCCGTTCTCTTCGATAATCACCGGCATTTCAGGCAGAGTGCCGTGCAGTAAACCGGTAACTGGCAGCAGGCCTTCTTTCTTACGGGAATCCACATCGGAACGCTCATAGATAGCACAATCTGGATATTGCTCAGCCAATAGCTCGACTAAGGTATCGCGCCATAAATCAGCACCTGTGCTCAGTAACTGGCACACCAACACATTGGCATATCTGTCGATGGTAATCCCAGGTAAACCATCGGACTCAGCAGCCACTAAACGGTAACCCGTTAAGCCTTGCTCGCGGATTAAATCGTTACGGCCGATTTGCGCCCGCTGTAAACGTCTGGCAAAAAACGCGCGATCAATTTCTTCTTCGCGATCGAAAGTCCAAATCCGCACTTGAATTTGCGACTCAGGCGACCAAGCACCACGACCTAACCAATGACCATCATGCGCGACCACATCGACTGTCTCACCCGCTTCAGGTTTTCCCTTAATGTTATGAATAGCATTGGAAAATACCCAAGGATGGCGACGCTCGAGTGACTTCTCGCGGCCGGGTTTAAGTTTGATTCTGATAGCCATAGTTGCCTTTAAAAATAGGGCCGCCACTAAAAAAGGGCTGCTGTCTAAAAATGGGAAACGGATGATATACCCAATGCCACCTAAGTGCGAGTACCGAACACGCCGCAGCGCTTATTTACCATCATCCACGGGTGGCCGATCATACCTTATTTTAACGGTTAATTCTGAATGATCTTCATGCGAAATGATGTTGGAATGGTTAATGAAACAACGCTAACAAAACCGTAAAGACAACTGACATGATTTGAAATAAGACGAATTAATCAGTGAACACGAGAACTTAGCTACGTAGCGCTAACTCAACAATGACGGGCGCATGGTCAGTACTGTAGGCGTCGCGTTCATATTCAGGTCTGACTAAGTGTCTATCGCAGGTCTGATAATCTACGACTTGCGCTAAACTGCGGCCATGGCTCGCATCAAACTCACTCGAAAGCAAAATATAATCCAGCACTGAACCTTTAGGGCCATAGTAATGGGTCGCCGCTCTGTGTTCCCTATGGTAAGCGGTATTGCCCGTCAAACTGTCCCTCAAGTTCGCTTCAATAAATAACTCATAGGCATCCTTAAGTTGATACTGAGCAAACACTGCCTCTAACGCCGCATCCGATAAATGCCCAAGGCCAGCGGCTTTAATGTCATTACTGTGGATACTCTCGCCCTGTATCGTTAACGCATCTAAGGCGCCCATTGTCAGACTGTCATTAAAGTCCCCCATCACGATAACGGGATGTTTAGATTCTTGCCTGCGTACCAATATGCCATTGAATAATAATGCTGCTTCTGCGCCGCGCTGCATGGTAGATGCCCAGCGGCCTAAGGCTTGCTCTGTGAGTAATTGGGTTTCTGAATGCAGTTTCATGCTCGCTGCGGGCGCTAAATTATCTAAACTAAGTGGCTGATGTCCGAGAGGTTGATGTTCAAATAGCTTAGGCTCGAGCGCTAATCCGGCACGTTTTGACTTAAAGTGCACCACATAATAGTCACACTTGCCGATATGTGGCACTTCAACGGTTGCGCGCAGCACCTTACGGCTAAAGGCAAATTCACTCGATAATCCCATGGCTGCCACTAAACGCGCATCAGGTTCAACACTGCTGATTTCCACTATGGGATAACGGGAGGCAAGCGCGACCACAGGGCTGCGATAAATGTAATCACTGATTAGAGTTGGCTCATCAACGACCGCAAAATACCCTAGACCTTGCTCGCGAGCGATTCGTTTGAGCGGTTCAGGGCTAAACACTTCTTGAAATCCCACAATATCGGGCTGGCGATGGGCGAGAAACTCACTCAACCACTGACACTTTTTCTGCCATTGCCCATGGCTATAGATATTTTCAAAATCATAGTAAGCCAAAGGCGGCTCAATAAAGTTAAACAGATTGATACTGGCGATCTTGATATTCGCGGTGCATTTATGATCGATAGGTGCAGCCATTGATTCCAACTCATCGATATTGTGTGCCACAGCTTAATACCCCCAAAATCTGAATACAGCAAACTCTCTTAATCTGACTTAATCTGACTTAATCTGAGTGAGCACAATGACTCACCGCAGGCACGACAAGGGTATACCCGAAGTGCACTAATGCCAAATCCCCATTATGGATAAAGTGCTAACTCATCTCTGGCGACTCAAACACAGCTTACTGAGATAAGTCATACCGTTAAAAACCACAATTCAATATCACAGTTAAATCCGACAACAAAAATCAACCGCCACCAGCCAAAAAACAAACAATCACATAACAATGAATGGTGCGCAAAACCACCAGCACTCCCAACAAAATCACGCAAACCCAAGAATGATCATAAAATTAACTTTTCCTTAAAGTGTAAATTCAAACAAAAACATATGTAATAACATGTGCGGTTGACTTTACATTTCAGTCCCTTAGAATGTGGCGACTTTAATCATTGCGGAGACCCACTGTGGGCACACACATAAGCGACAGTAGATGCCCTGTCCAAAAGACAGGATTTAACGCCTAGCACTAGCCCGCAATATTTGCTGCTACCTGCTAAGCAGGGTAGTAGTGTGAACCATTCTTCACTCAGCCTCCCCCAAAATATCAATCACAGACAATAAGCCTGAGCCTATGGCTGCGCTTTAGCAATTCCAGCATTTTGCTGGGGTTCAGTTATGTGTATTTATTGCATCTCAAAGCAAGTTTTTTGCCTCAGTGGACTTCGTTTTCCCTATGGATTTACATCTATGGGTTTACATCTGAGGAGCCTAAATATGGCTTACATAAACAACACATCAATTTTGCGATCTTTATCCTGCGCAAGTATCAGCTTGTACTACAGCATGAGTGCGGCGGCATCCCATCTCGAAGTGGATGATCCTGCCCTCGCAGAGCGCTGTGAATTAGAAATGGGCTGGCAACAACCTAGGTCGGATCATGCTCGTCCACAATTAAACGCGGCCACGACTTGCAGCCGCAATCAATGGGAATGGCATTTAGGATTAGCGTCCAATGCCAATGACGATATTCGTGGGGATCAAGCAGAAGTCGGCATTAAGCTACCGCTCAACTTAAACTCCCACTCAGATCCAGAGCAGCAACAGGATGATTGGCACAGCGCACTGGTAATCAACTTGCAGAAAAACCTCGATGCCAGTAACGAATTAGCCACCGAAGTCTTCGGCATTTTTGGCAAAACCTTAGGCGATTCTGATGTCAGTCTCTATGCCAATTTAGGTTTTACCCATGAATTTAATCAATCAACCCAATTACTTGTGGGTATCGCGGCGGCGTATGAACTCAGTAGTCATTATCGCGTGATAGCCGAGATTTATCAAAAAGAATTGAGCGAGACTACCTATCAGTTCGCTTATCAACACACACCGCAACAACAGCTACAGCTGGAATTGAGCTTAGGCAATGCCCTTCGTGGCAACGCGCTGCAACTTGGCGCAGACATCACCTTTTACTTTGGTCACTAGATCGTTGAGAGAATGAACTATGAACATGAATAACAGCACAAACAACACTAAAAAAATCATCCATAACCTGCAAATGATTATCGAGCAACGCAGTGCCAGCGCCATGGCTGAATTAGCCGAAAAACGCCACCCTGCCGATATTGCAGCCGTATTTAACGTCTTTAATCAAGCTCAACAAGTCCTATTATTGCAACTGGCCTCACCTAAGGTTTGCGCCAATTTGTTTCGCTATCTGACCGATGAATTGCAGGCGAGCTTAGTACAGCAATTAGATAAAACTACGCTATCTGCGCTGCTGGTTCACATGGCAGCAGATGAACGTGCCGATCTCTATAATCTGCTCGATGAAACCCAGCAAGCGGCGATTTTACCTGCGCTAGCATTGGCCAAACGGGAAGATATGCGCACCCTCGCCGCCTATGATAAAGCTAAAGTCGGCGCGGTCATGACTTCGGATTACACCTTGCTCAATAGCCGCCATACTGCGGCAGAAGCCATTGATACCCTACGCACTGAGGCCGCTGATAAGGAAACCATTTATCAAACCTATGTGGTGGACATGTTAGGTCGCTTGATTGGTACTGTGTCTTTAAGACAGCTATTGCTGGCGCAACCGCACGAGCGAGTGGTCGATTTTATGAAGCCCGATCCCGTCGCGCTCGATGCCAATGCCTTTCGCGAAGAAGCGGTGCAGATGATCGCCCATTACGACTTGATGGCGCTGCCTGTAGTCAATGGCAAAGGCCAGCTTGTCGGTATTGTCACCTATGATGATGCTATGGATATTGCCAGCTCACAGGCGGATCTTGAGTTCACAAAAACTGCCGCCATCGGTAATATTGACCATAACCTTAAGACCGCCAGCATAGGCTTACTCTACCGCAAGCGCGTGGTTTGGCTGGTGATTTTGGTTTTTGGTAATATTTTCTCGGGAGCGGGGATCGCCTTTTTCGAAGACACCATTGCCAGTTATGTATCCTTAGTCTTCTTCCTACCTCTGCTGATCGATAGCGGCGGCAATGCGGGATCACAATCGGCGACCTTAATGGTACGCGGCCTAGCCACAGGGGAAGTGGTTCTCAAGGATTGGTTATCTATGCTAGGGCGCGAGTTATTTGTCGCCGGATTATTAGGAGCCAGCATGGCAGTTGCAGTGTCCTTGCTAGGATTTTGGCGCGGCGGACCTGAAATCGCGCTAGTTGTGGCACTCACAATGCAAATTGTGGTGATTATTGGCAGCTTGATTGGTATGTCTCTGCCTTTCTTACTGAGCAAGTTAAAGATGGACCCTGCGGCCGCTAGTGCGCCACTCATCACCTCCATCGCCGATATCATAGGTGTGCTCGTGTATTTCAGCATAGCCACTGTGGTGCTCGACTTACCTATGCCATAAACCTAAGACCTCAAAGTGAACCAAGCTAAGTTAACCTTAGCGTGGTTCACTTATCATTCGATAGTGCTAACCCATTTATGACAAAGCATAAAAGCTTCAATAACCTTAAAAAAATTAAGAATAAAGCTTAAAGATCAGTTAATATTTCCACACCTGAATCGTTTTACTTTTTATTAACATTGCAGTATTTACCGCTGAGCCCAGTCACAGTAAGTCGATAAGCAATAGTGATAGTCCTAGCGACTTGAGAGGTTTTATATGTGGTTTAATTCCCAGCTCAAAGCTGAAAACCAAGCGCTTAAAGAGCGACTCATCCAACTAGAACGCCAACACCAAAATGAAATAGATGAACTGCGTGGCATGATCCGTGAAAATGAAACTATGCAGCAACAGTCGCGCCAAAATGCAGACCACTACACTGAAGTGATCGCCTGCCAAAACCAAGGCGGAGATATGCTTAATGCCGTGCGCGAAGGCTTAGCCAGCAGTGCCGAATTACTCTCTGCGGAAAAAGAATCACTGTCTGAACTCAATCACGTTTTTGATCAAACCCGTGTGGCCATTGCCAATTTAGGCACTAGAGCGACTTATATTAATGATCAAGCATCGAACAGCATGAAAGCTGTCACAGAACTCGATGCTACAACCTCTTCAATCAATCAATTTGTCGCGGCAATTCAAGGAATTTCAGAACAAACAAACTTGCTGGCATTGAACGCCGCCATTGAAGCCGCCCGTGCAGGCGAAGCGGGACGGGGGTTTGCCGTGGTGGCCGATGAAGTGCGCCAGCTTGCAAGCAAAGCCCATGAAGCCAGTAGCCATATTGAAAAGCTCGTGAAACAAATCGTCGCACAAGCAGCTGAGATTAAAGAAATTGTTCATAACAATCAAAGCAGTGCCGTTGATGTAGCCACCTCCTCAACCCAAATTGGTCAAGTCGTTGAAGATGTCCTGCAACGCTCAAAACAAATGCAGCACGTTATCCATAACGCAGCCACAGCGTCATTCTTGAATACCACTAAGCTCGACCACGCAGTCTGGAAAAGTAGCGTTTATCAATTAATTGAAAAACCACAGCATAACCACAATGTGAACTCACACACTGAGTGCCGCCTAGGGCAATGGTATTTCAAAGGATTTGGTGCCGAGAATTATCAGCATTTAAGTAACTTCAAAGCATTAGATGCACCACATAAAGCGGTACACGAGGCAGGAAAAGCGGCGCTCAATGCGAGACAAAAAGGTAATTTGCCTGAGATGGTCAAACAACTGCACTCAATGGAAGACGCCAGTATGCGTGTTGTGCATTGCATTGATAACCTTATGCGTGATGTATATCGAGCGTGATATATAGGCACAGAAAGATAAGCTATCGCCCATAAATAAGCCTACCTAAGAGCGCCATACAAGCGCTCTTTTTTTATCGTTCAAAACGGTATAGTAAATTTAATCTTAGAAAATGAACCCCTAGCTATACTTGATTTAAACACAGCCTTCATCTTTAATCGTTTCAAGAGCAAGCAGTGAGACTCAATTATAACATTCTAATTTTTAGGGTTATTAATGAAATTAGTCACAAGTTTATTCCTATCACTCACCCTTAGCAGCGCATTTTCTCTTCGCGCGCAGCCGCTCAACATCTATACCGAAGAATGGTCACCAATCAGCTTTTCTGTCGATGGCAAACCCGATGGTTTAGCTGTACAGGTAGTACAAGAAATTCAAAAGCGCATAAACAACCCAGATCCAATCAAGGTCGTACCTTGGGCTCGCGGCTGGAAAATGCTGACCGAGCAACCTAATACTGTGTTGTTTACTATGACGCGCACAGCAGAAAGGGAGCAAATGTTTACTATGATTGGGCCTGTTGCTGTCGGCACGACTAATTTTTATGCCTTAAAAAATAGCGGTATAAAAATAACCACTATAGAGGATGCAAAGACAGCTAAGGCAATTGGTGTCTATCGTGCCTCGGTGGAAGAACGCCTATTGCTCGAACTGGGATTTACAAATGTTGCGGCCTCATCCGAACCCTTATTGAGTGCAAAACAATTGATGAAGCAACGTGTCGATCTTTGGTGTAATGCCAATCTCACCGCGCCGAGTATTCTGTCGGATGCGGGCGCGAGCATTGATGATGTAGAGTCGCTCTTCACGATTAGTGCTAATCATCTTTACATTGCCTTCTCACAAGGCACGCCCAATGATGTGATCGAACAGTGGAAAAACAGCCTAGAAGCGATAAAAGCAGATGGCACCTTCGCAACGATTTACCGTACTTGGCTCCCCAACGATGCGCCGCCCATGAAGACCGAACGTATCGGGTTTAGCAACTAAACCCATTGCTCTAAATTCTACGTGCTAAGTGATGAATGCTGAGAGCTAAACTCTATTGCTCTTTTAAAAGCGCTTAAAAAGGACACTCACAAACCCAGTCGATACGCTCACCCGTGATAGGATGATTAAACGCTAAGCGGGTCGCATGCAGCATTAATCTGCTGCTCGTGGTATTAGTGATATCAGCTTCATCTGCATCAGCCTTATCAGTCACGCACTCACCCACGCCGCCGTAAAGATCGCACCCCAGTATTGAGTGACCCAATTGCTGACTGTGGATCCGCAGTTGATGGGTTCGGCCAGAAACAGGGATAAATTCGACCCGCGTGGCGAAAGGTTCGGTTAATCGTTCCAGCACCTGATATTCACTGATCGCAACTTTGCCTGTGCTATGGCAGATCTTCTGCAGTGGGAAATGCTCAACATCTTTAGCGATCGGCAGATTAATCACCCCGCTGTCAGCGGCTAAATGCCCGTGGAGCAAGGCGGTATAGCGCTTCTCAACCGTGCGCGCCTGAAACTGCTTTGTCAGCAAACCATTCACGCTTTTATTCAGCGCCACCAGCATGATGCCCGAAGTGCCAAAATCGAGTCTGTGCAACAAAGTGGCCGTTGGGAAATCCTGCACTAAACGATAATGCACCGAGTCGAGATTCAGCGGATTCTTCCCCGACAAACTCAATAATCCGCTTGGCTTATCAATCAGTAGAATATCGTTATCTTGATAAAGCACGCGTATTTGCCCGAGGCAAGGCGGCGCAATAAAAGTATCGACTTTGGCAAGGCTATCGGCTGGCGCAGACATAGTTTTCTCAGGCAACATAAGTAGGTGAAAAGTAGATCAATGGGCGATCACAACAAGCTAAACCATTCAGTAAAACAGACTAATAAACTTAGCAAAACAGATATAGCCTAAATAATAAGGCCGCATAACCTAAGTTATGCGGCCCTCTAATTAACGACATTAACGCTGTGGCTTATTTAGCCAATACGCGCAGATGCAGTTCTTGTACTGACGTCACGTTAGTACGATCATCGGCGGCATGGGCCATACAAGTGGCGAATGCAGCATTCATGGTCGTCGTGTAGTTAACTTTGTAACGCAGTGCACCGCGGCGCAATTGACGAGAATCTTCAATCGCTTGGCGACCTTCGGTAGTGTTCACGATATAAGTGTATTCACCATTCTTGATGCGATCGAGAATGTGTGGACGCCCTTCGTGCACTTTGTTCACTAAACGTGGGTTGATACCCGCTTCGCCTAGGATAACCGCAGTACCATGAGTCGCATCGATTTGGTAACCGAGCTCAATTAACTTAGCCGCTAAATCGGCAACGCGTTTCTTATCGCTGTTACGCACAGACAATAATGCACGACCCGACTTAGGCACCTCAGAAGTCGCACCTAACTGCGCCTTAGCATAGGCTTCGGCGAACGTATCGCCCACGCCCATGACTTCACCGGTAGAGCGCATTTCAGGGCCTAACAGTGGGTCAACACCCGGGAACTTATTAAAGGGCAACACCACTTCTTTCACTGAGTAGAAAGGTGGGATCACTTCTTTAGTGAAGTTTTGCGACGTTAAGCTTTGACCCGCCATCACACGCGCGGCAATCTTAGCCAAAGGCACACCGGTCGCTTTAGACACGAATGGCACAGTACGGGCAGCACGTGGGTTAACTTCAATCATATAGATTTCGTTATCTTTCACGGCGAACTGTACGTTCATCAAGCCAACAACACCGAGTTCCATCGCCAACTTGCCGACTTGAACGCGCATGCGATCTTGGATTTCTTGGCTTAGCGTGTATGGCGGCAGCGAACAACCTGAGTCACCAGAGTGAACACCCGCTTGTTCGATATGCTCCATAATCGCGCCAATCACCACGATTTCACCGTCACATACTGCGTCGATATCCACTTCAATCGCATCATCTAAGAAACGATCGAGCAATACTGGCGACGCGTTCGATACGCTCACGGCTTCGTTGAAGTAACGCAGCAAATCTTGCTTGTCGTAAACGATTTCCATCGCGCGGCCGCCCAGTACATAGGATGGACGCACAACTAGCGGATAACCGATACGCTCAGCGGCAATCACAGCACCTTCAACCGTAGTCACGGTATCGTTTTCAGGCTGCTTCATCTCTAAGCGTTGAATCGCTTGCTGGAAACGCTCACGGTCTTCGGCGCGGTCGATGGCATCTGGGCTAGTACCAATGACAGGTACACCAGCGGCTTCTAAGGCACGGGCCAATTTCAATGGTGTTTGACCGCCGTACTGCACGATAACGCCCTTTGGCTTCTCGATACGGACGATTTCTAATACGTCTTCCAGTGTGACGGGTTCGAAGTACAAACGATCTGATGTGTCGTAGTCGGTTGAAACGGTTTCAGGGTTACAGTTCACCATGATGGTTTCATAACCGTCTTCACGTAGCGCTAACGCCGCATGCACACAGCAATAATCGAACTCAATACCTTGACCGATACGGTTTGGCCCGCCACCTAACACCATGATTTTGTCACGGGTCGATGGGTTAGCTTCACATTCTTCTTCATACGTTGAGTACATGTAAGCCGTGTCCGTCGCAAACTCGGCCGCACAGGTATCCACACGCTTATAGACTGGGTGCAGGTCGAACTTATCACGCAGCTTACGCACTTCGGCTTCGTTCACGCCTAATACATCAGCCAAACGCGCATCGGCAAAACCTTTACGCTTCAGCTTACGCAGTAAGTCGATATCCAGACCCGCCAGACCCGCTTCAGCGACAACACCTTCGAGCTGAACCAGCTCTTCGATTTGCACGAGGAACCAAGGGTCGATATTGGTCAGTTTAAAGATTTCATCTAAGCTCAGCCCCGCACGCATCGCATCGGCTATGTACCAAATACGGTCGCAACCAGGCTCTTTCAGCTCGTGGCGAATACGCGACATCGCCTCAGGTTTAGACATATCTGTGACGGGATCTAGGCCGTTACGACTAACCTCTAAACCACGTAATGCTTTTTGCAGTGACTCTTGGAAAGTACGGCCAATCGCCATCACTTCACCCACAGACTTCATCTGTGTGGTTAAGCGGTCATTCGCGCCGGCAAACTTTTCAAAGTTAAAGCGTGGCACTTTAGTCACAACGTAATCGATAGCAGGCTCGAATGATGCTGGCGTACGACCGCCAGTAATGTCGTTCATCAGCTCATCAAGGGTGAAACCGACCGCTAACTTAGCAGCGATTTTCGCAATCGGGAAACCCGTTGCTTTTGATGCTAATGCTGAAGAGCGCGATACACGTGGGTTCATCTCGATAATAACCATACGGCCATCTTTCGGGTTGATACCAAACTGTACGTTCGAACCGCCGGTCTCAACCCCAATCTCACGCAGTACGGCCATAGAGGCGTTACGCATGATTTGGTATTCTTTATCAGTCAGGGTTTGCGCGGGTGCAACAGTAATAGAGTCGCCCGTGTGCACGCCCATAGGATCGAAATTTTCGATGGCGCAGACGATAATGCAGTTATCGTTGCGGTCACGGACCACTTCCATCTCGTATTCTTTCCAACCGATCAGTGATTCGTCGATCAGCAGTTCACTCGTTGGCGATAACTCTAAGCCCTGTGAACAGATCTCTTCGAACTCTTCCCTGTTGTAAGCGATACCGCCGCCTGAGCCACCCATAGTAAAGGATGGGCGGATAATGCAAGGGAAACCCACTTGATCAAGTACGCCATAAGCTTCGTCCATATTGTGGGCAATGCCCGCGCGTGGACAGTCAAGACCAATACTTTTCATCGCTTTATCAAAGCGGCTACGGTCTTCAGCTTTATCGATAGCATCGGCAGTCGCGCCAATCATCTCGACGTTAAATTCTTTCAGTACGCCTTTGGCTTCAAGTTCTAATGCGCAGTTCAGTGCGGTTTGGCCGCCCATGGTTGGCAGAATCGCATCTGGGCGTTCTTTAGCAATAATGTTACGGACCACTTCCCAGTGAATCGGCTCGATATAAGTGGCATCGGCCATTTCTGGATCAGTCATAATGGTGGCAGGGTTAGAGTTCACCAGAATGACACGGTAGCCTTCTTCACGCAGCGCTTTACACGCTTGTGCGCCAGAATAGTCAAATTCACATGCCTGACCAATCACGATTGGGCCGGCGCCTAGGATAAGAATACTCTTTATATCTGTACGTTTTGGCATTGCTTCTCTCTTCTCCTAGCTAGCGTACTACTTGGCGTTCTGACGGTATATGTCGATTAGCTCGATAAAGTGATCGAACAGCGGGGCGGCATCGTTCGGGCCTGGGCTCGCTTCAGGGTGACCTTGGAAGCTGAACGCGGGCTTGTCCGTGAGATGGATACCTTGGAGTGAACCATCAAACAGCGACTTATGCGTCACCTTAATGTTGGCGGGTAAGGTCGTTTCATCGGCAGCAAAACCGTGGTTTTGGCTGGTGATCATCACGTTACCTTTCTCGATATTGCTCACTGGGTGGTTTGCACCGTGGTGACCAAACTTCATCTTCAAGGTTTTTGCACCTGAGGCCAGTGCGAGTAGCTGATGACCTAAACAGATACCGAAAATCGGCGTGTCGGTTTTCAGAATTTGTTGAATCGCTTCAATCGCGTAATCGCATGGCTCTGGATCGCCAGGGCCGTTCGAAAGGAACACACCATCGGGATTCATCGCTAACACTTCGGCGGCTGAAGTTTTAGCTGGCACTACGGTAACGTCACAACCGCGGTCCACTAACATACGCAGAATATTTTGCTTAACGCCGTAGTCGTAGGCTACTACTTTGTATTTAAGCTCATTTGCTGGCGTATCTTCTGGTAAGCCGCCCACTAAACGCCAGCTACCTTTACGCCATGGATAGGCAGTTTTAGTCGTGACTTCTTTAGCGAGATCCATGCCTTTTAAACCGGGGAAAGCTTTGGCAGCGGCGAGCGCTTTTGCTTCGTCTAAGTCTGCACCAGCCATAATACAACCGGCTTGAGCACCTTTTTCACGGAGAATACGAGTTAACTTGCGGGTATCGATATCTGCTATGCCAACGACATTGTTCGCTTTGAGATAATCACTTAAGCTTTGTTGATTACGGAAACTACTTGCGATGAGCGGAAGATCACGAATGATAAGACCACAAGCGTGAACCCCATCGGATTCAATATCTTCATCATTGGTACCAGTGTTGCCTATGTGTGGGTAGGTTAATGTTACAATCTGGCGTGAGTAGGATGGATCAGTTAAAATTTCTTGGTATCCTGTCATGGAAGTGTTAAAAACAACTTCACCAACAGAGAGACCATCGGCACCAATTGCTGTGCCAGAGAATACAGTTCCATCTTCGAGTACGAGTAAGGCAGACTTTGTCAACGCGACCTCCATAAAGAGCCAAGCCACTGAAATATAATGTTTTTATGTTATGTTAAGATACCAATTTCCGCTAATTTACGAAATTTTGACAAATTCCAGCGAGTTTACAGTAAAAACGCGAAACCGTCCACCCACTGGTAACTGGGTGCAAAAAAAAACGCCATATCGGCGTTTTTAATATTAATGCAAACCTAAAACCTGCTGCATATCATACAAGCCCGGCTTTTGCTCCACGAGCCAGTGCGCGGCACGCATAGCACCATTAGCAAAGGTCATACGACTCGAAGCTTTATGGGTGATCTCTAAACGCTCACCGATATCGGCAAACATGGCCGTGTGTTCACCGACTAAATCACCGGCACGAATGGTCGCAAAACCGATAGTTTCACGGTCACGTTCACCCGTGATCCCTTCGCGGCCATATACGGCACATTTTTCAAGATCGCGACCTAAGGTCTTAGCAATCACTTCACCCATTTTCAGGGCTGTACCCGACGGCGCATCTTTTTTATGTCTGTGGTGACCTTCGATAATTTCGATATCCGTGTAATCACCCATGACTTCGGCAGCCAGTTCGAGCAATTTCCACATCAGGTTGACACCCACAGACATATTCGGCGCCATCACTACCGGCGTTTGCTCGGCAAAGGCATTGATCTGTTCTTTTTGAGCATGATTGAAACCGGTTGTGCCAATCACCATTGCTTTCTTATGGCGCACACACCAATCTAAATGGACAATACTGGCGTCTGGCGCAGTGAAATCAATCAAGACATCAAAATCATCGGTCGCGTAATCCAGCGAATCCATGATCATGACCTTTAATTTACCCACACCAGCTAGCTCACCCGCATCCACGCCCACTAAACTAGAGCCAGCGCGCTCAATAGCGGCACCCAGCAATATATGGTCGTGATTGTAAGCCGCTTCAATAAGAGTGCGTCCCATACGACCACCGGCACCGACGATTGCCACTCTCACTTGTCCACTCATTTCAATCTCCTCAATCTTTCTTTGTCTTCCATAAGAAAACGCCTAAGACAGGCTTAGGCGTTTTTTCAATATTAGATTATATCTAATAATTCAACTTCGAATACCAAAGTTGAATAAGGAGGAATCGATGCCCCCGCGCCGCGCTCACCGTAAGCTAAGTGATGTGGCACAAATAATTTCAACTTAGTGCCTACTGGCATCAGTTGCAGTGCTTCAGTCCAGCCAGCGATAACGCCAGAAACTGGGAACTCAGCAGGTTGGCCACGAACTACAGAGCTGTCGAACACATCACCATTGATGAAAGAACCATGGTAGTGAGTACGAACAGTATCTTCGTAAGTTGGAGTAACACCGTCACCTTGGACTAATACTTCGAACTGCAGACCAGAGTCAGTCACAGTCACGCCATCACGCTTAGCATTTTCAGCTAAGAAGGCATCGCCTTCAGCAGACGCAGCAGCAGCAGCTTGCTCTTGAGCAGCTTGAATACGACCGCTAATTTCAGTGAAAGCAACTTGCAGATCTTGCATAGACACAGCACTTTCTAAACCGGCAAACGCATCGGCTAAACCCGCTTGAACGGCTGGAATATCCACACCATCAAAAGAATTGGCGGCCAGTTGCTCACCCATTTGACGGCCTACACCGTAGCTTGCTTGCTGTTCAACAGTACTGAATTTATCAGACATAATTAACGACTCTCAATTATCAGTGGAATTTTGCGCGCCAGTTTACCATAGTTCAGCGAGCTATGCTGATAAACTGACTGCTTATTTAACTAAGGAGGCTTTTTTACACACTTATTGCGTATTTATCCAAAAGCATAAATAGGTTAAGGACACGTATCTCTGCGCAAACGACAGCGAACACTCACCAAACGGGTACTTAGATCTTAAATAGATTTCAGCTTATTTCGGCGCCACACATTGATTCTTCACCTGCGCTTTAGCACTGGCATAAAGTGGCTGCATCTGTGCTTGCAATTGTTGTAGCTGAGCAATGCGATTACTGTTCGATGGATGGGTCGATAATAACTCCGGCCCTTGGCTACCGCCCACCTTCGACATATTCTGCCATAACTCAACACTCTGAGCCGGATTGAAACCCGCTCGAGCCATTAACTCTACGCCCATGATATCGGCTTCGCTCTCTTGGGCACGGCCAAAGGGCAGAATAACCCCTACCTGAGCACCGAGTCCTAACGCCGACATATATAAGTCGCGATTCGACACACCACTCGCCCCTAACGCCGCATCGGCAATCTGCATTCCAACGCCCGTTAACTGTCCACGGGAAACCTGCTCATTACCGTGCTGCGCCAACACATGCGCGACTTCGTGACCGAGCACAGTGGCAAGCTGATCTGGTCCCTTAGCGACCTTAAGCAATCCGGTATAAACCCCAATATGCCCACCCGGCAGAGCAAAAGCGTTAACTTGTTCTGAGTCAAACAAAACCACATCCCAGCGCTGGGTTTGGTCCGGCAGCACTGCAGTAATACGATTAGCGACACAATTGACGTATTGCGTCAGCTTTTTATCACTACTCACTTTTTGCTGTTTTTTCATTTCCTCGAAGGAGGAATCGCCCATCTGCTGCATTTGCGCCGCTGAATACAACAAGGTCTGCCCTCGCCCCGTTGGCGATTGCGTGGTCGCACAGGCCGATAATCCGAGCGCAACCGCCATTCCCACTAAGCCTAAACGCATTGATTTCATGTGGCACTCCTTAAATCCCATGACGGGCGTGAAGATCTTTGAGCCAACAGGGGCTCAACTAATGGAAAGATTTTACTGAGATAGACAAGATAAGCCAAATAGAGAGACACTGGCGGCGCGCGTTAGCGATACTTTGCACCTAAAGGGAATTAATACTCCTCCTTTAACAAGGCATAGAGGAACTCATCGCCCCACGCGCCTTTAAAGAAGATGTTTTTCACATAATGGGCTTCACGCCTAAAGCGGAGTTTTTCGAGTAAGCGACAGCAGGCAAGATTTTGTGCATCGGTGATGGCAATGACTCTATGCTTATGCAGTTCAATAAAGAGGTAATCCAGCAATGCGCTGACGGCCTCAAAAGCAACCTGTTTACCTTGATGTTCAGGCGCAATCGTAAAGCCAATTTCCACCTGCTGCTCATCAATAAAGTACAGCGCCAGATCGCCAACTAATTGGGTTGGTGTAGTTCCCAACGCGCCAGTAACAATCGCAAGCTGAAACCAAGTACCAACCGCACCAAATTGTGCATAATCCATCTTCTCGAACAACGCGAGTGCATCGCTATAGCTGTAATCCGTCCAGCTTTGATATTTAGCGACCTTAGGGTTGGCTCGATAGGTGGTAAAAGCCTCAAGATCCGCTCGCTGGAATGGCCTAAGAACAAAGTGCTCAGTCGTTAAACCGTTATTCACCACTTTATGAAGTGCTTTGCTTAACGCCAATGTCGATCCCATGACTTAGTTCCTTAATGTAAATAAGTCACTAAGTTACACCCTGAGCGAAAGTGATAACAGCGGCCAATGCGCTTTATTCTGTTATCAGTTTAGTGATTGAGGCACGCCAAGCTTGAACGCTATGAATAGCTTCAAACTCAGCGCTTACCTTTAAACTCTTTGGCGCTGTGCTTATTGATGCTACGGCGATTCGCCTGTTTATCCCGTGGTGGTCGCTTACGCTCAACTTGGATCTCAGTGGCGCCATCAGTGATTTTTTCACTCGGCTTATCCGTTACCGGAAAGTCAGCCAATAATGCCAGCGGTAACTCCCGCGCAGTTAAACTGCGGATCGCCGTTAAAGTTGCCATTTCACCGTGGCACACGAGGGAAATCGCCAGCCCTTTTTCGCCAGCGCGCGCGGTGCGGCCAATACGGTGCACGTACACAGGCGCACTCATGGGCAAATCCAAATTGATGACGACAGGCAAGGCATCAACATGAATACCGCGCGCCATCAAATCTGTCGCCACTAATACTTGGATCCGATTGGCTTTAAAGTCGGCCAAGGTTTGGCTGCGAACGGTTTGCTCTTTTTCACCGTGCAGCGCAGCGACTTTCATCCCCGCTTTGGCGAGTCGTTTAGCGACGGCATCGGCATCATCGCGGGCGCTGATAAACACCAACACCTGCGGCCATTGATATTGTTTTAACAGCGCAATCAATGCTTGTGCTTTGCTGCCCTTGTTGACTAAATAGAGCTGCTCTTCGATTTCACCAGCCACTGAATTCACCTTGTGGGCTTCGACCCGGAGCGGCTCATTCGCCAGTAGCTTGCCCGCCAATGCATCCAAAGCCTCGGGCAAGGTGGCAGAAAACAACAAGGTTTGCTTAAGCTTAGGCATAAACGCCATCAGCTTTTGCACATCAGGCCAAAACCCCATTTCTAACAGGCGGTCAGCTTCATCCAGCACAAGATGTTTTATCGAATCGAGGCTGATGTGGGACTGTTTGCATAAATCCAGTAAACGCCCAGGGGTTGCCACTAATACCCGCGGCTTGGCTGCAAGTTCGGCTAATTGGTCTTCCAGCGCGACCCCGCCACACAGAAGCTGAATGTTCAACGAAGTCGATAACTGGCTCGCCACTGTTTGCAGCGCCTCAGTCACTTGCAGCGCTAATTCCCGTGTAGGCACCAGCACTAACGCCAGTGCATTTGGAGGCTGTACAGACTTAGTGCTCTGCAACTGTGTTTGCTGTTGCAACAAAATTTGTTGTAGGAGTGGCAAACCAAAGGCTAAGGTTTTTCCGCTACCGGTTTGTGCTAAGGCTAACAAATCCCGTCCTGCAAGAATGGCCGGAATCGTGAGTTGCTGCACCTTTGTCGGATGTTTAAGACTTGCAGGCAAGGCCTTAAGTAACGTCGAATTTAAGCCAAGCTCAGCAAAAGTTAACGACTCAGGGGAAGAAGAAAGCTCAGGAAAGGACATCACAGCACCGGATCAAAACATGGGAGCGAAAGTTTACTGAGAGTTGCCTTTGAATACCAATGTTGTTTCGGCTTTTACCCAAGCCTTGGTACAGTTTGCAACGCTACTCATTACAACGGTACGGTTTGCAACGATACAGTTACGGCATTTGCGTTACGCCACTAAGAAAGTCTAGTTTGAAACTTCGATTGAATTTCTAAACCAAAGGTCAAATCAATAGCCGACCTAAAGAGAATCAACTGCAATCCCCTCTTGGATCTCCCCTGCCAACAAGGTCCATGTCTAACGGCCAGTTCGCAGGAATAGGTGAATTACTGTCGCTTCGGTGTTCGTGGTTTATCTTAAAAGAGACTCCAGCCGCATCTTTCTTATGTGCGCAAAGTTAACGCAGGTGATGGGATGGTAGATTTTAATCCCACAGCTTTCGTGAGCGCTTATGGTAGAATCCCGCCCAATCAGCTTTATGAATGTGCAACACAACTCATTTGTTTAACTGAACGTAGTGGAACACTACCGTGATTAACTAAATGAGGAGAAAAGATTATGAGTAAGTTAAATGCCGAAGAACGTAAAGCCCGCGATAACGCCCGTTTTTCACAACGCGTCGATGAACGCCGCACAAAAGGTGAAGACGTGGTCGCCTACGTGCTAGGCAACAAGCTCGCGTTTAAGTTTCTGACTAAACCAGAGAGACACGAATTTAAACAAAGAGAAGCCGCACTTGAAGAAGAAGCCAAACTTAAAAAGCAACAAGCGTTTCAGCTGAAAACCGAGCAAGAGTTAGAGAAAGCCGAAGCCGCATTTACTGCTACAGAAGAGTAAAAACTCTTAGGTTTCCAAACTTCGTTTGGATTTTCGAATCGAAATCAAAATCAAAGTCAAAATCAACGCGTGGGGCTTCACCCCACACGCGACCAAAAGGGGAAAAGCGCTTATTCCCCTTTTGGAAATACCCCGGCGAACAACGTCCATGTCTAACTGCCAGTTCGCCATCCCAGGCTCTCGTTCGAAACGCTGCTACGCAGCACTCACCCTAGCGAAGTTACATGCATTAATTACCTGTCTCATACTCCAATAAAAATTGCCTAACGGCTCAGATGGCACATCCATGTGCCCCCGAGCCTGCACCATCATCCATGATGTCGCCACGGCATTTTTACTCCGTATTTAGACAACTTCGCAGGGAATATGAACTCCTGAAGTTTCAGTGTTACTTATTCGTATTTAAAAAAGAACTAACACTCCATCTTTCTAAAATTTAATAATGAGTGTCTCAATAACATTTCCTGCCTGTCCAATCATTTCAATGACACGGCATACAAACCTCCTTGTTCAATGCTTAAGCAAAGCTGGAGATTAACTACCACGCAATTACTGTGGATGCCCGTCTGATCTTCTGGGCGTTATCATGAAGGGAGTAGTGGCTATATTTAAATTTGGTACAAGTTTTATTATTTAGTGGACAATTAAATTAATAGGTTTGCAAGTCCGTGGTCTGCTCTTGTTAGCTGCATTGATTGTCTGCATATACATTACCAGTTTTAGGGCAGATTCTAAAAACACATAAAACATTTTCTGCATCACCATCATCGCCCCAAAGAGAAACTTCATAACCAGCTTGAGGAGGAATGACTATTATTATTTCTTCACTATTGTTAGTGAATTGAACTTGTGGAAGTAGATTTTTGAAATCATTAAAATCCATTTTTAGGATTTGTTCGTGTGCAAATTTCACTTTTAAAAAGGAGGTTGGGTAATTTTCATAGGGCCAATCATTTTCAGCTTCTCGGGGATGGACTGATTGTATCTTGATACTTCCGTCATATCTTATTTGATATTTGATTGAACCACCATCATGCATAAACGGATAAATTAATGCTATGCTAGAAAACTGGATGTTGTCGAATAAATCTAATATATCTCTGTTTAATGTAAACAAAAGATGTAACTTTGCTGTCTCGGGAAAGTTAGATATTAATGGTAAGTTACCGCCAAAATATGACTCAGACTCTTCAGATATATTCAATGCTACGAGATTTCCCTTATAGTAAATTAAGGGTTTTCTGATTTGTCCATATTCTCCAGTTATTGAATCCATAATTACTCTCTCATTAGCAGTTACGGTGCATATTAAGTGTTACTTTTCATTATAGTAACGCTATTTACGGTCATAGTCATTTTGTTTTATAGCAACTGCTTGATTCCGAATTCAACTCCGAAGTACGACACAGGACAATTAAGTAGCTAATTGGTGAAACACCACAGCAGGCTGCTTCAACTTCAAACACTTTAATATTTGGGCATAAATTCGAATATAAATAAAGCCCCGCTAGTGCTAAACACTGCGAGGCTTTATTCATCTACTGCGCCGCTAACATAACAGCGGCGCCACTAGACCAAGTTAGCTATTCAGATCTTGAAAGAACTTTTTCACGCCATCGAAAAAGCCCTCAGCCTTTGGGCTGTGTTTTTTCGACTCACCTGTTAAGGTGGCTTCAAATTCGCGTAACAGTTCTTTTTGACGATCGTTTAAGTTAACTGGGGTTTCCATAACCACTTTGCAGAGCAAGTCGCCTACCGCATGGCTGCGAACCGACTTGACGCCTTTGCCACGTAAACGGAACATACGGCCCGTTTGCGTTTCGGCTGGGATCTTCAGGCTGACTTTACCATCCAGTGTTGGCACTTCAATCTCACCGCCTAGGGCCGCTTTACTGAAGGATATCGGCACTTCGCAGTAAAGGTTGTTGCCATCACGGACGAAAATCGCATGCTCACGCACACTGACCTGAACGTATAAATCCCCTGGAGGCGCGCCAAACTCACCCGCTTCGCCTTCACCCGCTAAACGAATACGGTCGCCCGTATCAACGCCGGCTGGGATCTTAACCGATAAGGTTTTGCTCTTTTCAACACGGCCATCGCCATGACACTTAGTGCAAGGATCTTTGATGATCTTGCCGCGGCCATGACAGGTTGGACAAGGCTGTTGCACCGCAAAGAAACCTTGGCGCATTTGCACTTGGCCTTGGCCATGACAGGTGCCACAGGTGGTTGCAGAGGTGCCTTTTTTAGCGCCGCTGCCTTCACACAGATCGCAAGTCGCCAGTGTTGGAATCCGCAGTTCTTTGGTTAAGCCTTTAACGGCTTCTTCCAGTGATAACTCTAGGTTGTAACGTAAATCTGAGCCGCGGGCCGCTTGGCGTTGACCGCCACGACGTCCACCGCCGAAAATATCGCCAAAGACATCACCGAAAATATCGCCGAAATCGCCTTGACCACCACCGTAACCACCGCCACCGCGATTAGGATCCACACCCGCATGACCAAATTGGTCGTAGGCCGCTTTTTTGTCGGCGTCGGTTAGGATCTCGTAGGCTTCTTTAATTTCTTTAAAGTTAGCTTCTGCGGTTTTGTCGCCTGGGTTGCGATCTGGGTGAAATTTCATGGCCAGACGTTTGTAGGCCTTTTTAATTTCACGTTCGCTAGTGTCACGACTGACACCTAATACTTCGTAGTAATCTCGCTTTGACATAATCTCATGCTTCTCAGCTGGTGTTGAACAAACGGGCGTTAGGGTTGCCCCGTAACGCCCGCCTAGAAATTAACGCTTTGAAATCAATCTATTTGATTGATGACAAGTCATTATTTCTTGTCGTCTTTCACTTCTTCGAATTCAGCATCGACAACGTCATCGGCAGCAGCGTTAGCCTGTTTGCCCGCGTCGGCATTGTCGCCGCCTTGAGCTTGAGACTTAGCTTGAGCGATTTCCATCAGCTTAGCAGATGCTTCGATTAAGTTTTGAGTTGCCTTTTCAATGGCTTCTTTGTCATTGCCTTTGATAGCAGTGTCAACAGCATCCATTGCAGCTTGGATTTTTTCTTTATCTTCGCTTGGCAGTGCATCGCCCGCTTCTTCTACTTGTTTCTTAGTTGCGTGAACTAAGCCGTCAGCTTGGTTGCGTGATTGCACTAACTCTTCAAACTTCTTGTCTTCATCTGCGTGAGCTTCGGCATCACGTACCATTTGCGCCACTTCTTCTTCGCTTAAGCCAGAAGATGCTTTGATGGTGATGTTTTGTTTCTTGCCGGTTTTCTTGTCTGTCGCAGACACATGCAGAATACCGTCGGCATCGATGTCGAACATCACTTCAATTTGTGGCTGGCCACGTGGAGCTGGCTCAATACCGTCTAAGTTGAACTGACCTAATGACTTGTTCGCGCTCGCTTGCTTACGCTCACCTTGCAGTACGTGAATAGTCACTGCGTTTTGGTTGTCATCGGCTGTTGAGAACACTTGCTGCGCCTTAGTAGGAATCGTGGTGTTCTTCTCAATCAACTTAGTCATCACGCTGCCCATGGTTTCGATACCAAGAGACAGTGGTGTTACGTCTAACAGTAATACGTCTTTCACGTCGCCTGACAGAACGCCCGCTTGAATTGCAGCACCTACGGCTACCGCTTCGTCTGGGTTCACGTCTTTACGAGGTTCTTTGCCGAAGAAGTTTGTCACTGCTTCTTGAACCTTAGGCATACGTGTTTGACCACCCACTAGAATCACTTCGTTGATGTCTGTTACAGATAAATCTGCATCAGCCAAGGCAACTTTTAGTGGCTCTAATGTACGGAGAATCAAGTCTTCAACCAGTGATTCCAATTTTGCACGAGTGATTTTAATCACTAAATGCTTAGGACCTGTTGCGTCTGCCGTGATGTATGGCAGGTTCACTTCAGTGTGGTTGGTGCTTGAAAGTTCAATTTTCGCTTTTTCTGCTGCTTCTTTCAGACGTTGCATTGCTAATGGATCTTTACGCAGATCTAAGCCTTGCTCTTTCTTGAATTCGTCAGCTAAGTAGTTGATCAAACGGTTGTCAAAGTCTTCACCACCTAAGTGGGTGTCACCGTTGGTTGCCAACACTTCAAATGTTTGGTCGCCATCGTTGCTGTCGATTTCGATGATAGAGATATCGAATGTACCACCACCTAAATCGTATACTGCAACAATGTTGTCGCCTTGTTTCTTATCGATACCGTAGGCTAATGCTGCAGCCGTTGGTTCGTTGATAATACGTTTAACATCAAGACCTGCGATACGACCCGCATCTTTAGTCGCTTGACGTTGTGAATCGTTAAAGTAAGCAGGAACAGTAATAACCGCTTCTGTTACTTCTTCACCTAAAAAGTCTTCTGCGGTTTTCTTCATCTTTTTCAAGATTTCTGCAGAAACTTGTGGTGGAGCCATCTTGTTGCCACGCGATTCAACCCATGCATCACCGTTGTCGGCTGCAATGATTTTGAATGGCATGATGTTCACGTCACGTTGGACTTCGTCATCTTTAAAGCGACGACCAATCAAACGCTTAATCGCGAAGAATGTGTTAGTCGGGTTAGTCACAGCTTGACGTTTTGCTGGCGAACCGACAATGGTTTCATCATCTGTATAAGCGATGATTGACGGGGTTGTGCGATCGCCTTCAGCGTTTTCTAACACACGTGCTTTGCCACCATCGAGGACAGCTACACAAGAGTTTGTTGTGCCTAAGTCGATACCAATAATTTTACCCATGAGGTCCTCCGAAAAATTTCATTCAATCTAAATTTGTTTAGTTGGTTTTGATATGGGGCTAGACGGTTTAAATATCAAGTCCATCGTTGGCCACCTTCTCTGCCTTGATACCTATATTGGGACAGGGAATTTAATTACAAGGGCGAACAAAAAAATTTTCTGATTTATCTTTCTCGCATCTACAGCGGGATAAAATATCCAATCACATAAAATAGTCTTGCTTATCAACCAAAGCTGTTATTCAATCTGCCCACATTTGGCGGATGTTTATCCTAGTAAGGTAGCAGAGTGAAGTCTTCGAATTTAGCGTACGTGTATGGCATGGCGGCGGTCTTTCTCTGGTCTACAGTGGCCACGGCCTTTAAGATTGCCTTGAGTTACTACACACCGCTGCAACTGGTGTTTGTTGCCGTACTCACTTCGATTATTGCCCTTGCCGGAATCCTTGCTTGGCAAAAAAAGCTTTCCTTACTCAAGCAACAGTTTTTACGCCGCCCCATGTTTTATCTGGTGACTGGGCTCATCAATCCCTTCCTTTACTATGTCGTGTTATTTAAAGCGTATTCCTTACTGCCAGCGCAGCAAGCGTTGTCACTTAATTACACTTGGGCGGTATTACTACCGTTACTGGCTGCGCCTTTGTTAAAGCAACATTTGCGTAAGAGCGATATTGCTGCCGCGCTGATTGCCTATACTGGGGTGTTTATCATTGCCACCGGCGGCGATATCAGCGGCTTTAGTTTTGATAGCCCGCTCGGTATCGGATTGGCGCTGACCAGCACCCTACTCTGGTGCCTATATTGGATCGTGAACACCAAAGATCAAGGCGATCCCGTGGTGAGTTTATTATTGAGTTTTCTTATCGGCTTACCTTTTATTGCCGTCACCTTATTGCTGACAGATACCCTGCCCAGTTTTAGTCTTAAGGCGATATTTGCAGGTATGTATGTGGGCTTATTTGAGATGGGCATTACCTTCGTGCTCTGGTTAATGGCGCTGAAAACCGCCACTCGCACCGCGAACATCAGCACTATGGTGTTTTTATCCCCTGTGATGTCGATTGGTTTTATCGCGTGGATTTTGCAAGAAACGATTGCGATGGCAACCTATCTCGGCCTAGCCTTTATTTTATCGGGGATGATGTTGCAGCAACTTCTGCCCCGTTATTTAGAGCGTAAAAACAAGATAAGCACAAAGCTAGCGGAATAATCGTTGAGTAACAGCCTTAAATAATGTTAGCTCACGGCAATGAGCCAATTAAAAGCGCTGGCTAACATTTTAAGCCAAGATTAAGCGCTAATATCCCCCATTTTGTGAAGGAGTATAAAATGACCCCGGCCGTCCGATTGGCTAAAAAAGCCAAGATCGCGTTTGATATCTTAGAGTACAGCCACGATCCACACTGCGCCGCCTACGGCGAAGAAGCCGCTAACACCTTAGGGCTTGAACCCGCGCAAGTATTTAAAACCCTTTTAGTTGCCATCGACAAAGCCCATGCGCCGATTGCCGTTGCGCTCGTGCCCGTCGATCATCAGCTTAATCTAAAAGCCGTAGCGAAATGCTTAAGACAAAAGAAACTACAAATGGCCGATGCCGACCTAGCACAAAAATCCTCAGGCTATCTAGTCGGCGGTATTAGTCCCTTAGCGCAAAAGAAACAATTACCAACCTTGATTGATGCCAGCGCTCAAGGCTTCGACAGGATTTATGTCAGCGCGGGCAGACGCGGTTTAGAGATAAGCTTAGCGGCCACAGACTTAGCCCTGCTTTGCAAAGGCGAATTTGCCGATATCAAGACACTTTAAGCTATCCAGGCCACATTAAGCACAAGTCATTCGACGTTAAGTAAGGAATTCACTCCACTTTAAGTTGTACGCGCTCATATTGGATAAATGGTGAACAAGGCTCAAACGGCAACAAACTGGCCAGCGTACTGAGTCTAACAGTGGAAAGCGTTTGATAAAGCCGAGATATCCGTCTATAAATTGTACTGAGGTACAAATCGACTAAGGATAGTCAGATGGAAAAATCAACCCAATGGAATCCAGAAAATAGCATCAGCCCTATCAGTTGGTGCGCCATGCTACTCTGCATCGCCTTATTTATTTATGAGCATTTCTGGGGAAACAGTTTTACCACTATGGTAGTCATGCTCTATTGCAGTTTTATGCTGCCTTCGGTTTTACTCACTCGCAGAGTACAAGAAAAGTACTTTATTTATACCTTGGAATACATCAAGGCCTTTCGTAAATTCACTATCGTTATGTCGACGATATTTTTCTGTATCTGGTTACTTGTTACTTATACCCCGCTCGCCATAAGCAGCTAAACTCGTTAGCCAAACACATTAATGTCGCTATTCAGTTGGATACCGCAAACAAAAAAGCCGTCAACCTAGTAGGTTAACGGCTTTGGGTTTATCGGTATTTACCGCTAAACACGACTAGTGTAATCACCCCAAGCTAACCACTTATATGTGGTTAATGCCTCAAGCCCCATTGGACCGCGGGCGTGCAGTTTTTGCGTGCTCACCGCCACTTCAGCGCCAAGACCAAACTGACCGCCATCGGTAAAACGAGTACTGGCATTCACATACACGGCGGCTGAGTTCACTTCATTCATAAAGTGCGCCGCTGCATGAATATCATCGGTCAAAATGGCTTCCGAATGGCCGCTAGAATACTGGCGAATATGGCTAACGGCGGCATCGATATCGCTCACGACTTTGATACCTAAGGTTAATGACAACCATTCAATGCCAAAATCCTCAGACTTAGCAAGCGTCACATCGAACCCTAAACCATCCAGTAGACTAAAACTTGTGTCACAAACTGAAAAACGCACGCCTAAACGATGCAGATACTCGGCAATTTGCGGTACAAAGCTGCTCGCCACGCGCTCATCCACCAGTAAGGTATCAAGGGCATTACACACAGTTGGACGCTGCACTTTGGCATTAGCGATTACGCCTAAGGCACGCTTAAGGTCGGCATTTTTATCGACATACAAGTGGCAAATACCAATGCCGCCTAAGATCACCGGAATGGTCGCTTGCTCGGCACATAAGCGCTGCAATGCTTGACCGCCGCGCGGCACTATCATGTCGACATATTGATCGAGCTTAAGTAAACCTGTCACTAGGGCTCTGTCTGAAGAATCAATAAATTGCACCGCATCTATGGGTAAACCTTGGGCAACAATCGCGCCGCGGATCACTTCGCTGATAAGCTTATTCGATTCAAGGGTTTCTTTACCGCCACGGAGGATCACCGCATTACCCGTTTTAAGGGCCAGTACCGCGATATCGACTGTCACATTCGGGCGCGCCTCGTAGATAACCCCAATCACGCCCAGCGGTACGCGGCGACGAGTCAGCCTTAAACCGTTATCTAATAACTTGCTGCCAAACTCTTCACCCACGGGATCAGCAAGGCGGATCACATCGCTGATATCACCGATAATGCCCGCTAAACGCGCATCATCGAGCAACAATCTGTCGATCATCGCCTCCGTTAATCCATCGTTCTTAGCGGCGGCAACGTCTTTAGCATTAGCCGCTAAAATGGCGGCGGAGTTTGCCGTTAGCGCATCGGCAATAGCTTCGAGTAAGTCAGCCTTTTGGCTCGCAGTTAAGTTGGCTAAAGCATAACTGGCCTGTTTGGCATTTTGGCCAAGTTGCTGTAAATACTGATCTTGATTCATTTGACTCAAAATAGACCTCGCTTATAAGACAACCATGTCGTTGCGGTGCACTATTGCGTCACCATAATCGTAACCGAGTACAGACTCGATCTCGTCGGAATGCTTACCCGCAATCAAACTCAGGGCTTGGCCACAGTATCGAGTCATCCCTTTAGCAATCACTTTACCTTGTTGATCAACTAATTGCAGCGTTGCACCACGTTCAAACTGACCTTTAACACCTACGATACCTTTAGACAATAGACTGCGGCCCTTGTCAGTCACGGCTTTGACCGCGCCCGCATCAAGCACTAAAGAACCTTGAGTCGCAGGTCCCGCTAGAATCCACTGTTTGCGGCTTTCGAGCGGGTTTTCGATGGCACTAAAGTGAGTACCGACTGACTCTTTGGCGACCACTTTTTTGATCACATCAGGGTGATGGCCAGAAGCGATAACCACTTCGATGCCTGCACGGCGAGCAATATCCGCCGCTTCCAATTTAGTCGACATACCACCCGTGCCTAAACCCGATACAGAACCGCCCGCCAGCATACGCAAACTATCGTCAATCTTCACCACCTGTGAAATTAACTTAGCGTTCGGGTTAGTGCGTGGATCCGCATCGAATAAGCCCTTTTGATCCGTCAGTAAAATCAATAAGTCAGCATCGCATAAGAGTGCTGCGCGCGCCGATAAATTGTCGTTATCGCCCACTTTGATCTCATTGGTGGCAACGGCATCGTTTTCATTGATGATCGGCACAATATTATTCGCCAACAAGGCATTGAGCGTGTCGCGGGCGTTAAGGTAACGCTCCCTATCCTGCAAATCGGCACGGGTCAGCAGCAATTGGCCCACATGCAGCCCATAAATACTAAAGAGTTGTGCCCAAGCGAGGATCAACTGACTTTGCCCGACAGCGGCTAACAATTGCTTATTGGCCATAGTGTCGGGCAGCGTCGGGTATTGGAGATGTTCACGCCCAGCGGCAATTGCCCCTGAGGTGCATAATACGACTTCGACCCCTGACTTCATCAGTGCGGCCATTTGACGAGCAAGCTCAACCATGTGGGCTTTATCTAGCTGTTTACTGCCAGAGGTCAGCACACTCGTCCCTAACTTCACTACCACGCGGCGATACGCAATCTCACTTAAGTTCATTATTCATTTGTAACAAAATAACCGAACAATCCTTATACCTAATCCGCTGAGTAATTGGTAGCAAGGAGTTATTAACTCGAGATAAATTTTCGTTTTTGCTTAGAATCGCGCATTAAAAAGGGCCATCGATTAGATGGCCCTCAAAAAATGTAAACAATCTACGTTGCGAGTTTTTACTGTGCAGGTGAATTAATCGACAGCATCAACCATAGACAAACTTAGCTACAAACAATGCGGCTAATACTAAAATGCCCACATTAAGATCGCTAAAGCGACCTGTGAGTAATTTGATTGCTGCATATGAGATGATCCCAAAGGCAATGCCCGTCGCGATAGAAAACGTTAGCGGCATTAATATACACACAACCACCACAGGCGCGGCTTCAGTCAAATCTTCCCATTCGACATGCACCAGTCCCGACATCATCAAAATCGCTACATAAAACAGTGTACCCGCAGTCGCATAAGCCGGGATCATCCCCGCCAATGGCGATAAAAATAACGCAGCAATGAAGAGTAATCCCACCACAACGGCCGTCAAACCAGTACGACCACCCGCGCTCACACCCGCGGTGCTTTCGATATAACTTGTCGTGGTGGAAGTGCCAAAAGCCGCCCCCGCAATGGTTGCTAAACTGTCAGCGGTTAAGGCACGATTCAGACGTGGTAAACGGCCTTTATCATCGAGAAAACCACCGCGCTGTGCAACCGCCACTAAGGTGCCAGAGGTATCGAAGAGATCCACAAATAAGAAGGCAAAAACGACTGATAGCATAGTTACTTCAAATACTTGGGATAAATCCATCTTCATAAATGTAGGTGCGATTGAAGGGGGCATTGATACAATGCCCTGATACTGCACATCACCAAACACTAATCCTAGGCCAGTGATAATCAGAATGCTGGCAATCACCGCCGACTTCATTCCCCGCTGCACCATAGCAATAATGAGGAAAAAGCCCAGCACAGCCATAACCGCCGGAAATGCCGTGATATCGCCCAGCGTCACTAGCGTAGCAGGACTTGCCACCACGATACCGGCGCTCTTAAGGCCAATCAGCGCAAGGAACAAACCAATACCTGCAGCAATACCGATACGTAACGACATGGGAATACTATTTACAATCCATTCTCGAATACGCACTAAGGACAAGATTAAAAAGCAAATTCCCGACAGGAATACCGCGCCTAACGCAGTCTCCCAGCTGTAACCCATTTCACCCACGACTGTGTAGGTAAAAAAGGCATTAAGTCCCATACCTGGAGCAAACGCAATGGGATAATTCGCCATCAGCCCCATAACCAAACAGCCGACAGCCGCCGCCAAACAGGTCGCTACAAATACAGCTCCATGGTCCATGCCCGCATCGGCTAACATCATTGGGTTCACAAAAATGATGTAGGCCATCGTCATAAATGTTGTCAAACCTGCGACCGCTTCCTGCTTGAGGCTCGTTTGATTTTGTTTCAGCTTGAACAGTTTTTCTAACATGGAACAAGGTTCCTTTTTATTTTAAGTATGTAGGGTATTTAGATGTGAACACTATGTAACGTGATGACATTTGCAGCCGATTATAGGGAGTTTAGGCTGGTCAGGCCAGAAAATTGGCAAAGGAGTAACGAAGAGAAAATGCTCAAATATCTATGCAAACGAATGCAATATCCTCGGGTGAGACTCGCGTTGAAGGTTAAGCATAAAAAATGAACATATTATGAACAAGATGATTCACTCGTTAGCGACCAATGCTGATTTGTAGCCATAAACACCCACATAAAGAGTAACAAGGATATATACAGCAGAAATAACTAAATTCAATTTCCACAGACTCAACTAAAAACTCCCTTTAAAATAGGTACGTAGCCTTACTTCTGATTTGCATAATGTTAAAGAAGAAGGTACCAACATTAACGCAGAACAGCCAAAGGTTGGTAATACCATAAAAATCATGCCTAAACCCGCAGCCCCAGCAGAAGCTTCAGATGCTTGACCGTCAATAGATGCTAGCGTTATATATCCTAAAATGACGCCTGCGATGGCAAGAATAAAACCTAACAGTTGAAGAGTTCTCAAATTCGTCCTTGGTAAAAAACAGCGTTTAAATTGACTTCTCGTAACATCCTATCAGCTCAGCGATTTCGCTTAGATGGGTATCGACCCAAGCGCTGCTGATTGGCCCCCAGGTGACTATGCGGTAATAACCTGAATTGTTACGGCTGCCTTCCTGCACAAACTCGACTCGAATACCTATATCCTCAAAAGCTGCGATAGCATCCTGTAAAGTTCGGCGAGGCATTCCGGTTAACTTATTGAGTGATAATAGATTATGGCGGTCATCATCCATTAAATGCGCCAAATATAACTTACGCAGAAACGCCTTATTTTGCTTTGAAACCTGTTGGGATGCTGGCATTGAAAGTGACATAGGATGACCTGTCTGGAAACAAAAGTAATTATCATCAAAACTACTTTATATTCAGTCAATAAGGCAATAGCCAATACTAAATACTTACGGTTCGCGACAAGATCATCAGATAACAAATCTGCACTTAAATCAAACGAAACGACTTGTCATCCTCCCCCAACAACTGTTATTTCTAATATCACTCAACACCTATGAAGAAAGGCTAAAATGAGCCAGACAATTACAGCCGATCAAATACTGACATTTTGGTTTGAAGACATTGAGCCAAAGCTCTGGTGGATTAAAGATGTTGAATTTGATACCCAGATCAAACAGCGCTTCGAAGGTGTACTACTTCAAGCTAAGCGGGGAGAACTTTCACATTGGCGAATCACGCCTCAAGGTCGATTGGCTGAGATCATAGTGCTCGATCAATTCTCCCGTAATATTTACCGCGATACGCCTGCCGCATTCGAAGCCGATGCGATAGCCTTAGTGCTTGCCCAAGAAGCCGTTGCCCAACGGGTCGATACAGCACTAAAATCCAAACAAGTCCCTTTTCTATTTATGCCCTATATGCACAGCGAATCGGCAACCATTCACCAAGTAGCAGTAAAACTGTTTAATCGCGAAGCTGCGATAACAAACCTAACGTTTGAACTGCGCCATAAAGCGATTATCGACAGGTTTGGCCGCTATCCACATAGAAATATTATCTTAGGCAGGGAGTCTACTGCGGAGGAAATTGCTTTTCTAACTGAGCCGGGCTCATCCTTTTGAGCCTGTCATAGGTTAAAACGTTAATGTGTATTTGATAAATAAAGCCGTGCTGAGTTCACAGACACACTACACTTACTCAAGAAAGTCATGGAATGACTTGGCGAGTATCAAACACAGTTACAAGTGTATACCGCGGAGGTGTTGGTAACTTATGGCGCATAAACTAAATAAGCCAAATAGCTCAGTGGCTCGTCGTAACCGCTATAAATTAATGGGGTTACTCATCCTATGTGGCGCTCATCTCGGCCAAGCGGCTGAAATTAAGATAGGCGTCAGCCTGTCTATCCCGCCCTATGTCATCCAAGCAACCAATAGCGGGATCGAACTCGAATTACTTAACCAAGCCCTCGCCGTTAAAGGCCATACAGCTTCTATCCACTACTTACCACTGGCGCGCACTTTCCATGAACTCAGGGAGGGTAAACTCGATGGCATCATCAACATCAAAGAAGGAATGATTAACAACGTTTTTTATTCCAACGTTGCGATAACCTACCAAAACTGCGCCATTAGCCTCGAGAGTAATCAATTTAACATCAATAGCATAGAAGACTTAAACAACAAACAAGTCGTCGCCTTTCAACGTGCATCATCGTTACTGGGGGAAGAGTTTGCCAACATGGTTAAGACCAATAGCGGCTACCAAGAACAAGCGAGGCAAGTGCAGCAGGTTTATATGCTGATGAAGCGCAGGGCCGATGTCGTTGTGATGGATAAAAATATTTTCAAATACTACTTAAAGCAGGCCTATCTTGAGGGCAAACTGACTGAGAAAGACTTAAAACAACAGGCGATTTGCCACCAAATATTCCCACCTACAGAATACAAGTTCGCGTTTCTCAGTGAACAAATTCGGGATGATTTTAATGCGGGACTCAAACAAATTACCCAAGATGGTAGCTTAGTGGCTCTGCAGGAAAAGTATCGACGCCTGATGTCATTTGACAATGAAGCAGAGGCGTCGACTAAGTTAACAGAACCTAAAATGATCAAAAATGATTCCTACTAAACTTATCCCATAGTGTTATTTCACCACCAACACAGGGCACTTAGCATACTTAACAATATCCTGTGTAACGTGGGGTTTTAAAAAGTCAGCTAAACCGCTGCTACCATGACTAGCGATAACCACCATGCCCACATCAACGGCTTCCGCTAAAATCTCATCAATAGCATCACCATGGCGCACGACTAACTTAATATTGAGCCCTTCGGTAAGGTTCTGCTGCATTTCCTGCTGCAAACTATGCATTTTTGCATCAACGAAAGCTTTGAGTTCATTTTCCAATGTAGCGGGAATATCGACCGCAATACCATAACAATGGGCGCCACGGGCAGGGCTAGTCACATGCAACAACCGAATATCGACGTGATAAACATTTGCCATTTCAACCGCATATTTTAACGCATGGGCCGCAGTGGATGAAAAATCCGTAGGGCATAACACTTCTTGAGTACGCATAAGCTTATCCATCATTTGAGTTTTTAATTAAGCTAATTATTAAGGCCAAAATACCACTATTTTATAGCAGTTTGCTATGCTTCTTGCGTACCCATTTCAATTAATTATTCTTTATCAATCAAAAAGAAAGGACGCTATAAGCGCCCTTTGGATTTATAGAGTCAAAGCCAGTTACTTAACCACAAGCACAGGACAAGCTGCACCATTCGCCACCGCTTCTGAGACATTGGTGTGTAAAAAATGCGAAATCCCAGTTCGGCCATGGCTAGCAATTACTACCATGCCAATGTCTTTACTGTTGGCCTCTTCTAAAATTTGATAGACAGGATCGCCACGGCGGATCAAGGTAGTGATAGGAAGCTCAGTATTCAATCCATCCAATAGTGCTCGCATTTTAGTTGCCGCCGCTTCCTCCATGCTTTTAGCAAGCTCTTCAGGGGTAATAGATAGAATCATAAAGTTTTCATCACCGATCGGCTGTTCAACCACATGTAAGATTTTTAGCCCTACATGGTATAGATTAGCCATTTCAATGGCATAACTCAGTGCATGGGCCGCAGTTTCCGAAAAATCTGTGGGCCAGAGTATTTGACCTGTACGCATAATTTGTACTCCTTCTATGGCGCGAATGGATTGTTGGGTGAATCTTTACGGTGCTGCTATAACGCCCGATTTAGCGCATTGGCAGACCACAAACTTCATCTCACAACCTTAGTCTCTCAGCCAAGCAACAGCATCGCCATTATCAACAAAAAACCTTACCTCAGCAGGCGTAAACCAGTTTGCCAATTTAGCCAACACTTCCTGCAAAGTCGTCTTACCGACGATGGCTATTTTCTCGAAATGACGAATATGCTTCACCCCAAGTTTGAGATCGTCCCAAGCAGCCTGTAGTTCCAAGCCTTCCAACTCGGTGACATCTACCAAGGCGAAGATATCAGGATCTTTCACCCCAGCTAATGCAGACTCCAACACAGGCACCATCATTTCGTAGTCTTGATGAGTTAAGGTACCGATAGCTTTAAAGGTAACGAAAAAATCATCATCACCATAACGCTCAATACCAATCGAAATTCCGTGCTTTAACAATGCCATACATACTCCTTATGTAACAACCCTTGATTTAGTGTAAAAGCTAACGCCACAACAAGCCGTGATCTTGCTCAAAAATACACCAGATACCTTGCACCATCTCACTAAAGCAAGCTAGGATAAACCGACTAATCAGTCGGTACTGATTTAATAAAAGACTCAATCGAGACGATTACTTAAATAAAGTACCGAATAAGACTCAGCCTACCATTTCCCTTGGAGCAACCACTATGAATATGGCCACCGAACACCTTAATACTTCGCCACTGACTCAGTTGCTCCAACGCCAACGCAGCAGTTATTTAGCGGCACCGAATCCTAATTACGCTACGCGAGTGGAGCAATTAACTCGACTGAAGGCGGCCATACTGCAATTTCAAACCCCCTTAGTCGAAGCCTTAAGCCAAGACTACGGCCATAGATCGATTGATGACAGCCTGATCTCAGACATTATGCCTGTCATCAACAACATCAATTACAGCTTGAAAAACCTCAAAAAATGGCTCAAGCCCAGCGCTCGCCATGCTGGCATCTTACTCGCACCCGCCAAAGTCACAGTGCATTATCAACCTTTGGGGGTGATCGGCATTATCGTGCCGTGGAATTTCCCCGTCATGCTGTCAATTGGCCCGCTAGTGACTGCCATTGCCGCGGGTAATCATGCCATGCTCAAAATGTCTGAATTTACCCCAGCGACCAACCAAGTAATAAAACGGTTATTGGCACAAGTCTTCGATGAATCCCACGTGGCGGTTGTTGAAGGTGAGGCAGATATTGCTGCCCAATTTTCTGCCCTGCCCTTCGATCATTTACTCTTTACAGGCTCGACCACAGTCGGCCGCCATGTGATGCGCGCCGCAGCGAATAACCTCACCCCAGTAACACTCGAATTGGGTGGTAAATCGCCTGTGATTATCGCCCCCGATATGCCGCTTGAGATAGCAGTAGAACGAATGATTTACGGTAAGTGTTTGAATGCCGGACAAATCTGCGTCGCACCTGATTATGTGCTTTGCCCTAAAGCCAAGGTGGATGACTTTATCGCCGCCTACCAAGCTAAGTTTAAGGCCATGTACGGCACCATTAACCACAATAAGGACTATGGCAGCATCATTAATACACGTCAGTTTGACCGCTTGATGACAGTGCTCGAAGACGCCAAAGCAAAAGGTGCCCGTGTTATTTCAGCAACTGACGAAGCCATAGATAGCCAACATCGTAAACTCGCAACTCAGTTGATAACTCACACCAGTGAAGACATGCTATTGATGCAAGAGGAAATCTTTGGTCCATTACTGCCGATCATTGGCTACGACTCCTTAGATGAAGCGATTCAGTACATCAACCACAGAGCCAGACCCTTAGCGCTATATGTGATGAGTTTCGATGAGCCAACTCAGCAAAAGATCCTCCAGCAGACCCATTCTGGCGGTGTTTGTATCAATGAAACCGTGTTTCATGTCGCCGCCGACGATGCGCCCTTTGGCGGAATAGGCCCGTCGGGCATGGGGCATTACCATGGCAAGGAAGGCTTTTTGACCTTCAGCCACGCTAAAACGGTACTCAGCCGTGGCCGATTCAACACAGGCAAATTTGTTCACCCGCCCTACGGCACTTTTATCCAGCGCATCTTAATGAAGCTATTTTTGCGCTAGTCATTGGGGGATAAATCTTGAATAAACCATCAACAGCACAACCCATTAAAACCATGACTGATAAACGCCAAGCTATTCTCGATACTGCTTTAGCGCTCTTTGTCAGCCAAGGATTTCATGGCACGTCTACCGCCTCGATTGCGAAACAAGCAGGTGTAGCAACGGGCACCTTGTTCCATCACTTCCCTTCTAAGGAAGCCTTGATGGAATCTTTGTTTCTTACCATAAAACAAGAATTTGCCGATGCCTTACTGTTAAACACCCATAAGGGCAGCGATCTTAAGCACAATGCCCTACAACTATGGCAAAGTGCGATAGATTGGTCGCTAGATAACCCTGTCAAGCAACTGTTTTTTCAGCAATATTCAATGTCACCCATGATTGCAGCGAAGGTGCGCGATCAAGCGATGAATAGCATCTTAGGCTTTATTAGCGAACTCATTAAGCAGGGACAAATGATGGGGCTAATCGCCCATTATCCAGTCGAATTGATGCTAGAAAACTGCCACGGCCAATATCTAGCTGCAACCCGATTCTTTATCGATAACCCGCACTTGGGGACAGATAGAACATACCGCGATGCCAGTTTTGAACTGTTTTGGAAGGCCATGCAAGCGGACTAAAATAGCCAAATATCAACTGACTGCTGCAATAACTGCAATAAAAAACCGAGTCAGCTTAACTGGCTCGGTTTTCTTTTTCGCTATCGCGACTAAGTGCTAAAGCAGAAGTCTGCTTTGCTCTAGCATCTAATACCGACTTTCAAGCACCTAGCCCTGACTCAACTCCTGGGCTTTTTCTGCTGGCTGCGCCACTTGAGTTGGGCTCCAGTAACCTTGTTTGATACCCTTATCAATCAGCTCAGCGACCGCCAATTCAATGGCTTGTAACACGCAAAATTGCACTGGCTCATTGGTAGTAAAACCGACTTCAGCCTCAGCGAGTCGATTTAAACTCGTGTAACGGAACAAGCCCGCACGCATTTCTTGGGATAAAACACGTTTGCTGGTTGAGACCGACATCATGACTTTACCTGTGTGTACATCCACGGCGCGTAGATAAATGGTCACCAGATCTTCACGGTACATTTCAGAGGCGCCAATACCATAGTATTCGACCCCGCTACCGCCTGTGCTAGTGTTGGTCTCATAACTAATCACCCCACCTTCGAGTAACAATCTGGCGGTGGATAATACGGGCACTTCATCGCCCTTAGTACCGCTCTGTTTGTTGCTGATCTTACGCTCGGTAAGCAAATTTTGTAGCCCTTCACGCTCAACGGGTGTAAACCATTTAGAGTCGAGCAAAGTCTGCATCAACATCGATGTTGCGCCCTGAGTTACCGCGGTCGAAAACGAACTCACGTTAGCCTGCGGCTTATATTGGCCAGTTTGATCGCGAAAGGAATACACGGCCACAGGGATAGGAAACTTAGGTCCTGGTTGAGTTTGCAACCCACGCATCACCTCACTCAAGGGGTTAACCTCGGCAGCCGTGATATTTAAATCGGGTTTGGAGATCAGGCTACAGGCCGACACACTTAGCAGTAATAAACTCACTAACACTAGACGGGCCATTAGTTGACTCCTCCGAATGTCGGCATTTCAATCACAGTGACTTCACCGGTTGCAGTATTAGTAATAGTTAGCATCACGCCATTTCCCGTAGAAGCCACTTCAATCCGAAAATCACCTGTATCATAAACACCATCGGTAATTTCACCATCAGCAACACCGCGGGTGATTGAGTTAATGATATTACGCTCTAGGGATTCTTTAAAACGGGTGACAAAGTCCTTCTCGGTCGAGGTAGATTTATTGTCATTCTGGGCTTGGGCTTTATTTAATAGAAAAGCCCCATTTTGTGGATTGCCGCCAAAACTGGGATTCACTGGCGTATAAATCAATTCAGTGGCTTGGCCACTGCTTGCCACACATAGCGTGACAAGAGCAAGTAACGTCCTGTATGTCATTATTATTATCCTAAAAGTCGTCCGATGTTCCTGAAAAATCACCTGTTATTGCATTGGCTCTGACTTGCGCTAAATAATCAATCGTAAGCAAAATCGCCTGCTCTGCGCTCTCTTTAATCGGATTTGCACGACGACCAAAATGGGTGGTGTAAATCCGAGTCCCGTTTACCTCTAAAGTTAAAACGGTTCCAGCCTGTGGAAACACTGTCTCATATAGAGTGACGTTAAAGCCTTGGGTAAAGGGCAGTTCGCGCCAATAGCTTGAGTAGTAAAAGCCAAAGTCCTTACCAAACCGAGTCAAGGTTCTATCTATTACTAAGCCACTAATTTCAATGTCGTTATCGGCAATAGTGATAGGGGAAGCCAGCAGCAGGAATGGACATAAAACGTAAGTAAGCAGACGCTGTTTTAACTGTTTCACTTATCCCTCCTTAACCTTTTTAATCGAACCTTAAAAACCGCGCTAACCTCTGTTAGAACAAGGTGAGTTTTAACGCAAATTTTCGATAAAACAGGTTAACAGGGTTAAAGATCTCCCGTCATTACGCTAGGGGGCAAATTAGCCCGAAGAGCTAAGGTAAAAAGGCAAAAATAGCCCATTTGGCTAATACGCCAAGAGGCAGTTGAGGATAGGAGTTATGCTTTAAACAAGCGGATAAGATAAGCAATAAAAATGCGACTTAAGAGTCGCATTACGGTGTTGATTCAAAACGCGAGCATTATTGTGGTAACCATAGTCGAACCAACAGGCCACCGTCACTGCGATTATGCATGCTAATACTGCCATCGTGGGCTTCGATAATTTCACGGCACAAAGGTAAACCTAAGCCTGTACCCGATTGTTTTGTTGAGTAAAACGGCAGTAGCGCCTGCTCTAATACTTCACCAGACATACCAGTGCCGCGATCCTCAATCACAATACTAAAACCTCCACCATCCACTAAGGTTTGATATCGAATCGACAGGGTGACATCCTCGGGGTTTGAGCCAGATTCATGGGCGTTTTTAAGTAAATTGAGGAGCACTTGCTCCATCTGTCCTTGATCGAAAAAACCATCAACCTCAGGTAACTCATGAATGAGTTTAAAGGGATAATGCTGAGTTAACTGGGCTGTAAATTGCCCCCAATTCACCTGACGCCGTTGCGGGAGCGGCAACTTAGCAAAACGGGCATAGTTGAAGATAAACTGGCTTAGATGACTGGTACGATTCTCGATAGTATCGAAAATTAAGGTTAGCTTGGGATTATCGATATCTTTGGTGAGCAGTCGGCCAGAGTTCACCATGGAGGCGATGGGCGCGACTGAGTTATTGAGTTCATGGCTAATAATGCGGATGACTTTTTTCCATACTGCCACTTCTTGACGATTGAGCTCGCGGGTCATCTGCTTGAGCAAAATTAAGTTATGCTGTTGGTTATTCAATAAAAATTGGCCGCGACTTAAATACCAAGTTTCCACATCATCTTCACCCATGGCGAAGAGTCCGTTCTTTTCATGTTTAAGCGCCAAGGCCAATACTTCGGGCAAATCCACCAGCAATTCATCTAGGCTCAAGCCTTCCATTCTGCCCTTTTTATGAAATAGGTGACGCGCCGCATCGTTGGCATAAATGAGCCGCTGATGATCGTCCAGTAACAACATCACATTGGGAGAACTTTGAATCACCTTATCCAGTAATAACTCCCGCTGGTAAATGTACTGCCTTTCTTGGCGCAATTTAGCAGCGCTATGGTTAAATAACTGCGCTAAGGTTTTGAGCTGACCTTCGCCATGTTCAGGAATACTCACACTAAAGTCATTATCACTAAAATTTAGCAAGCCGACTTCAAGGGAATCTAAACTGCGGCCGAGATGTCGAGTCAACCAAGCAATACCTAAACCACAGACAGCACAAGCGAGAAGCAACACGATCAAACCTTCACCTAAGGTCAAACTCGAGACACGCTCTCCCTTCGCTATCTCAGCGGATATCGCAGGAGATACAGGTGCTTTGGGCGGTAAAATGGATAGCGGTTCTACACGTAAAGGCTCAACCACATGAGGAATAGAATTAAACAGCCCTTCTTTAAGTTGTTCTAACTTGAAGAGTTTTATTTGTAACTGCTCTTGTTTAAGTTGTTCAAGCTTTTGCAGCTCGGCCTTAATCTGCTCGGCCCTCTGGTGCGCTTGCATCGCCGCAGCCTCCTGCAATTGCTCACTATTGTTAAGGGCGAGTTCGATGGAGGCGACCGTTTTCTCAAGCTCTGCAAAATCGAGTTGCACATTCACATCAGGGATTTCAATCGTGTTAGACGTGGCAACAGACGAAGCATCGGGTGAGATATACTTCACCAAGGCAAAACTCAGCAAGACGCCAAAGGCGCAGCAAGCCATTGAAAAAATGATAAGTTTAGTTCGAATTAACACTCAGATTCCTTAATCGATAGCCTTTACCCTAGCATCTGCACTTAGCCTATGACTTATCTAAACCAAACTTGTCCATCCGCCGATACAGCGCTTGGCGACTGAGTCCAAGCGCTTTTGCCACCCGAGCAATTACGCCATGATGCTGTTTTAGCGCCGCTTCGATATCTTCTCGGCTCACGTCTATCGCCTCATTGGCATCTGACACTTGGGCACGAACAGACTCATGATAAAATGCGGTATTTACGGGGATGGAAGCGGGCGAATAAACAGGCAGAGGATCAGAGTGTCTCAAGCCAGATAGCCGCGACTCAGATACAGCCGAAACACTGGAAGCAGATTTGATGACACTCGCAACAGGTGCCAAACCAAAGTCAGCTTCAGTCAACACATGGCTTTGCGCCAACAATACGGCTCGCTTACAGGCGTTTTCAAGCTCGCGCACATTTCCCGGCCAGCGGTGCTGTAATAACGCCTGCAACGCAGGTTTACTCAAGCTAAAATCGCTGCCAATAAAATGCTGCACTAAAGGTAAAATGTCATCGGTGCGTTGATTCAGCGGTGGCAATGCCAGTTCAATCACGTTTAAGCGGTAAAACAAATCCTCACGGAATCGCCCTTCAGCGATATCTTGGGCCAGATCCGCATTGGTCGCACTGATCACCCGCACTTTTACTTTCTGGGTTTTATGGCTTCCTAAGCGTTCAAATTCGCCGGTTTGTAGCACCCGCAATAATTTCACTTGCCCAGACAAAGGTAAATTGCCAATTTCATCTAGAAACAGCGTGCCGCCGTCTGCCGCTTCGAAACGGCCAATACGCGCTTTAGTCGCGCCAGTAAAAGCGCCCGCCTCGGCACCAAACAGCTCGGCCTCTAATAAATCCATCGGCAAGGCGCCGACATTGACCTTAATAAAAGGTTTGTTTTTTAAGGGTGAATTGGCGTGGAGAATATCGGCAAGCTTGTCTTTTCCCGCGCCATTGGGGCCAGTGATCAAGACCGACACATCGGAGCGCGCCAGTTGCAAGGCTAAGTCAATACAACGCTGCATAGCACCGCTACCAAAGACAATACCGCAGAGATCCGCATCGGCGATCGCCACTTGGCGTTGATGATTCACCCGCTCCAAGCGGTGGTTAGCACGGGAGAGTTTATAAAGCGCAATCAGATTAGTGATGCTATTGAGTAGCTTAGCGTCATCCCAAGGTTTGCCCATATAATCGGCGGCGCCCGCTTTGACTAATTCAACGGCGGTTTCGAGCTGAGTCCACGCCGTCATCAAAATAATCGGCAAATCCCCTTGGCGTTCGCGCAGGGCGTAAAACAGCTGCCGACCTTCCTCACCCGAGGTGGTATCTCGGGTAAAGTTCATATCTTGGATCACTAAATCCACATCTTGCGTCGTCAATAACCCAAGGGCGTCCTCTGGGCTATGGCAAATCAGCACCCGATAATCATTGAGTTCTAGCATCAAACCTAGGGCTTGGCAGATGGCATGATTGTCATCGACGATAAGGATAGTATCCATAAGTGTGAGTGTTGTCCTAAGTAAAACTGTTAACCGTAAAGTAACAAAAAGTGCAATAACATCCTATTGTTATCGCACTTTTGTCGAGCTTTTATCGTACCTTGAGTGACATCAAATATTCCGCTATACGCTGCGAGTTGCGGTTGCTGGCGAAATATTTGCCGCCTTACGCGCTGGTAAGTAAACCGCTAATGTGGTGACAATAAATAAACCTGCCACAGTAATTAGTGGGTAGCTTAAGTCCAACATAGGCAAGCTATAGATTTTCATTAACTGTTGGCCTAACTGTATCGCTAACAAGCCGCCCAGCACGCCTCCCGCTAAGCAAATCAAATAGTTCTCCACGAGGAAGTAACTGATAATATCTCGCTTTTTAGCCCCCAATGCACGGCGGGTACCTATCTGCTTAGTGCGGCGCTGGATATTAAACATCACCATGCCCGTTAAACCGAGCGAGGTGATAAGCAATAACAACACCACCATCATAGTTAACACAGTAATCATCAATTTATGATCGCGATATGAACTATCTTTTAAGGCCTCGATTGACTTAAAGCCATCGAGTACTCGGTTTGGATTCTCCGCCAGCAGCGCTTTTTTTATCGTGTCTTTAAGCTCGGCGTGAAACTCAGGTTTGGCCCGTACCATGTAAGAACTGCTGCCATAATCCACATTTTGAATCACGCTGTTTTCAAGACTAGAACTGTCAATCCACGCGCCTTGCAGTTTTTCGACGACCCCAATCACAGTGATCTGCGCATCCTTGCCCTCGTACAACACTTTACCAAGTGCGGATTCATCAGGCCAAATGGCTTTGGCTAACACACTGGAGATGATCGCTAATCGGCTAGGGCTATCGAGGTTATCCTTAAGTTCATGGGGGTAAAAGTTACGTCCCTCAATCAGCTTAATGCCTAAGGTCTCAATGGTGTGATCTGTCCCTAAATACATGGCAAATTGCGGTGTCGATTTAGCGCTATCTGGGTCGGGGCCCAGATTTAACGTGCTCGACCAGCCGCCACCGCTTAACGGCAACATATTGGTTGAGGTCGCATCAATCACATTGGCTAGCCCCCGCAAAATTTGCTGATCAATTTTGTTTTGCGCGGTTTTATCAATCAATGGATCGAAGTTGAACAAGCTAAAGGTCAAGACTTCTGACTCTTTAATCCCCGAATCACGCTGCATCAGGGCTAAACGCTCTTGAATAATAAAGCTCGCATTCGCCACAATTGCCACAGACAGGATAATCTGAATAAGCAGTAAGACTGGACCGCTTTTACTGCGCAATAAACTGCTGAGAATAGGTTTAATATGCAACATAATGAGTCCCTTACTGGCTTTTAAGATAAACGCTAGGTTTAGTGCGACACACCACCCATGCGGGATACAAGCCAGCCAACAAGGCTGTGCCTACCGCAATACTTGGGGTGATAATCCACATACTCGCCGATAAATGGGTTAAGCCCTTCGCGACCTCAAACTGGGCCGATAACCCATAAAGCGAAGCGTAGGCCCAAGCCAGTCCAAGCAAACCACCGAATAAGCCAATCATGCCCACTTCCACCATATATTGAGCGAAGATTTGACCACGGCTAGCACCAATAGCGCGGCGTACACCCACCTCGGGGGCTCGCTTGAGGAACTTTGTCAGCATTAAACCTAATATATTGACTAAACAAACACTTAAAAACAGCGCACTCAAGCCAACCAAGATTTTATTGTCTTCGGGCACCACATGATTGTATTCAAGCCAAGTTGCCACATCGGATACTTTGACTGAGTCAGCGGCAGATTTATTATCCGTAAAACGGCCTAGGGCTTTTTGCTCCGCCACATAATTGCTGAGCCAAGAACGGTAACTGGCTACTGCGTCTTTATTTGGCAACTCAACCCAATACAGCAACCACACTTTTTCAGAGTTAAGGCGATCGCTGTAACTATTCATAGTCTCAAACTTCCAACCTGAAGTGTTACCCCATATATCAAACTCTTCGATAGGCGTCAGCGAAAACGGCACAAAAATTTGTTCCGTGTCGTTAAAGGCACCGTTAGTGGGATCATAATATTTAGGCTTAGGATCCCAAGCATCAATCACCCCAACCACTTGATAAGGTTTACGATTAAGATAGATAACCTTGCCAACACTGTTTTGACCCGCAAACAATTTTTGATTGAGTTTATCGTTAATCACCACTTGATAAGCAGGTTCAGTGTCGACGGATTTATCCCACGCATTACCGTACAAAAATGGCACGTCAAACAGCTTAAAAAAGTCACTGTCCGTCACCCGAATGCTTTCTAAAATAGGCGCAAAATTGGCATCCTCCGTTTGCACTGCCATCCCAGTGCGAAACATCGCAGCTTGGCGTTTAGGTAAGGTATTGTTGCGCAGATTCATCGCGTCTTGATAAGTCACTAACGAGTTTAACTCATCCCAAGAATCAGGACCTTGGCTCCAAAGCTGTACCGCATTTAACTCATCAGAGCGTTCACCCGCAGGATTAAATGACATCATCTTGTACACGTTTAACGTAGTAATCGTGATACCAATACCAATCGAAATCGCCAACACCATCAACAGCGACAACACTGGGGTTTTCTTAATGCTGCGCCAAGCTAAATCAACATAATAAAAGAACATAGTGCATATCCTTAACGGTCGGCGTTGGCAACAAGTTTGTCGATATCAGTCGCAGCAGTGATATCACTGACATGTCGATGACCTTGATGATACATAGTAAAATCACACACTTGACCATCGACAATTTGAATGTTGCGTTGGGCGCGGCGAGCGAGTTCAGGATCGTGCGTCACCATGATAATGGTCGTGCCCGCTTGATTGATATTTTCGAGTAATTCCATCACTTGACGTGCCATTAGGCTGTCGAGGTTTCCCGTAGGTTCGTCGGCAAGTAGGAAGCGTGGCTCCCCCGCCAAAGCACGAGCAATCGCCACCCTTTGTTGTTGTCCACCCGACAACTGAGTAGGTAAATGTTTAAGCCGTGAAGCTAAGCCCACTTGCTCTAATGCCTCTTGTACACGACGTTGACGCTCCTTGGCATTAAAACCACGATAGCGCAGCGGCACTTCGATATTCTCAGCTAAGTTAAGATCGGGAATTAAGTTAAAACCTTGGAAAATAAAGCCAATTTTCTCATTTCTGATAGTGGCGCTCTTATTATCGCTCAAGTTAGACACGTTAATCCCATCGAGAAAATAGTCGCCGTGGGTAAAACCTTCGAGTAAACCTGCAATATTTAAAAAGGTGGTTTTACCCGAGCCAGAAGGACCGGTGACTGCGACAAATTCGCCTTCGTTCACCTCGAGGTTAAAATCGCGCAGGGCGTGGGTTTCTACTAAATCCGTTTTAAAAACCTTGCTCACATTCTTCATTGATAACATGTTAATTTCCTTTAAATAATCAAATCTATTTTGCGCCCAGACTCTGCGTCGACACCTTAGGCATCGACTCATGTACGACCGTAATCAGCACAGCTTTATCAGCCAAAGAATGGCTCAACGACACACTCTAAAAACCACATAAAAGCGCCCAGCATAAGGTTGGCAGTTTCGTTGGAAACCTCACCCACTTGGCGAAACTCATCCAAAGGATTGCTCCATTCCAACAAATTGAGTCCGAGGAAAAACCAGCTATTGGCCTCACCGATACTTAGCTCCACCGCAACCACCAGTAATAATAAGGCTAGTACTCCAAACATTTTGGATGACATCAACACGCTGATATCAAATTGTTTATCACGCATATCCGGCTCCTATTCTTATCCATGTCGCAGCAGGTTTCGTCATTCACCTTGATCACTGCGCTGTTAAATTCATCAGATTGGTTGTTTAATAATTTACGAATATCGGTCATCAATGAATTCTGACCTGTTCGGCGTGATTAAAGGGATCAACGCTTGAAATAACCCACTCATCTCCGGCTTTCCCGCCATCCAGCACTTCGACTTGGCTCAGGCTAGTACTACCGAGCTTAACCTCACGACGACTGGCTAAATCGCCCTCGATTTGATAAGCCACATTACCCCCACCGCTGGTCATAAAGGCGCCGCGTTTTACCATAAGAACATTGGGTCTGTGCTCTAATAACACTCGGGCCGAGATGCGTTGATTCTGGCGCAGTGTTAGGCTGTCGCTTTGGTCAAATTGCACCCTAGCGGTCACTTCACGGTTACGCACTTCAGGGGAAATTGACGATAACTTGCCCATTAACTTAATACTGCCAAAACTCAACTCGACTTCCATGCCTAAACCCAGATCGTCCGCATAGGATTCAGGCACGGCTAACTCAGCCTCATAGGCGCTTAAATCCACGACGGTTAAAATCGGTTGGTTAGCGCTAAGACGGGTTTTCTGCTCGGTAATCCAGTTACCGATAATGCCGTTAACAGGTGCAACAATATTCAAGGCATCGACTTGGCGTTCTAATTCACGCACCGCGAGAGTTTGACGCTCAACTTCTAGGGCTTTATTTTTAATTTCAAAGGTTAACGTATCTTTCGTTAACGCAACTTCTTGTTCGGCATGCTTAAACTTCAGCTTGGCTTTGTGTAAATCATCTTTGCCCTTTTCATAATCAATCTGGCCAATAAGCTGACTTTGAATCAGCTCCTCTCCGCGTCGGCTTTCCCTATCCGCCGCTTCAAGATCGACCGTTGCGATATCTAAGGTTTGATAAGCTTGTAATTGATCGCGTCTTGCATCCAACTTAGCGCGCTCTAATGCACTCTCCATGCCCGCTAATAGGGACTTGGCTTGCGCTAGCTGATTTGTGAGTCTTGGACTATCGAGTTTGGCGACCACATCGCCCTTATTAACAGTATCGCCAGGATTGCTGAGCAGAGTCACTGTGCCTTCCTCTGTGCTATACAAAATAGGCGCATTGGCCGCCACGATTTTACCTGTGGTCGCCACATCGCGGGTTAACGTTCCAACGAAGAGTTTTGCGGTAGTGATGTCGCTGCGGCTAAGGGATTTGCTAACACTATCAGAGCCTAAACTTGCCCACACTAAGGCGCTGACTAATAAGGCGCAACCGCCAATGATCAGCGGTAACTTAAGACGTTTAGAGGTCGATGGCACAAGTACTGTATCTTGGCCGCTAGTATCTTTAATCATGGCTTTACTCGCTTCCCTGTTGTAATCATCAGTGCCGGAACGCATCAACGGACACTATTGGAAATCTCTACCCTAGAGTTAGCAAAGCCTATGCCAAACAAGTAAAATCATTTACTTTCATAACTTTAATAAAAAATCGCAGATAAAAGTGTCCGCGGACACTGGAGTTTAAATCGAAAAGTGTCCGCAGCAGATTAATCAAAAGTGTCCGATGCTAAAAACAGTGACATAGTACGGGCCATGCGGCTAAGCGCTTCAATTACATGTCCTAACAGATTTATTGGCCGAAACAGCCGAGTTTCCCTTTACAGTAAAATCCTTGCCACATAAGATCCCGCCACCCTCGCAGCAAAAACGATCAAAAGACCAAACCCTATGACTACAATAACAATCACTCGCCCAGACGACTGGCATATTCATTTAAGAGACGGCGCCCAGCTTAAAGATACAGTGCGCGACATCAGCCGCTATATGGGCCGCGCCATCGTCATGCCAAACTTAGTGCCCCCCGCTATCGATACCGAAACCGCACTGGCCTATTACGATCGCATTAAAGCGCAAGTGCCCGCGGGCTCACAGTTCGAACCTTTGATGGTGTTGTATTTAACCGACAAAACCAGCCCAGATGAAATCCGCAAGGCCAAAGCCTCGGGTAAAATTGTCGCCGCTAAACTCTACCCAGCGGGCGCGACGACTAACTCAGATTCCGGCGTGACCGATGTTAAAAACATCTATCCCGTACTCCAAGCCATGCAAGAAGTCGGTATGCTGTTTTTAGTCCACGGTGAAGTCACAGATTCAGCTATTGATATTTTCGACCGCGAGCGTGTCTTTATTGAAAATATCCTCAGTAAAATTGTCGCCAATTTCCCCGCGCTTAAAATCGTGCTTGAGCATATCACCACCAAAGATGCCGTCGATTTTGTCACTCAAGCCTCAGACAATGTGGCCGCGACTATCACAGCCCACCATTTACTGTATAACCGCAATCACATGCTGGCAGGCGGTATTCGTCCGCATTTTTACTGCCTGCCGATTTTAAAACGCAACACCCACCAGCAGGCGTTGTTAGGTGCAGCGGCAAGCGGCAGCAAGAAGTTTTTCCTCGGTACAGATTCAGCGCCACACGCCAAGGATAAGAAAGAAGCGGCCTGTGGCTGCGCGGGCTCCTACACGGCTCATGCCGCCATTGAGCTGTACGCCGAAGCATTTGAGTCGGTCAATGCGCTGGATAAACTCGAAGCGTTCGCAAGCTTTAACGGCCCAGACTTTTACCATCTGCCACGCAATACCGATACCATCAAGCTGGTCAAAAAGTCATGGGATGTCCCTACAACTTACCCGCTTGGCGATACTAACGTAGTGCCAATTCGTGCTGGAGAAGCCATTGATTGGCAAGTTGAGTAAGCCTTAAGTCTTTAACATCAAGTCGCCTACGGGCGACTTTTTTATCAGATTTTGATTTTTAATCCACAATCGGTCAGTATCCTGCGCTTAGAATACGGCCCTTACTTATCACCTTTTAAGAGAAAATCAGTATGCCCACAAGGATGTTATTCTCCGTTTTATCTTCAAGCCTGTTGCTGACCGCCACGATCTCTTTGCCGACCTTTGCGGCCAATGAACTCACAGGGATCTGGCAGGGACAGTTAGGTAAAAGCAAGGTCAGAATTTGTTTTAATCAATATGGAACAGGCAGTTATTACTATCAACGCTACTTAACGCCGATAAGACTCGAGCAGCAAGATGAACTGTGGAAAGAAGAAGACAATACCGGAAATTGGCAGTTTGATAGTGTCACACCACAAAAACTGAGCGGCCATTGGTTTAAAGATACCGCGAGTAAATCATTACCAGTGCAACTTGAGCGAGAAATCAGCCCAGATAAAGTCGAGGATTGCGGTGCCGATGCTTACAATCTACCGCTAGAAACCACGCCAAAACTCAGCCGAGGTAAATGGCAAAGCTACGAAAATATTGAGTATCGCCCGCTGACTTTTGGCACAGATGTAGGTATCGAATTTAAAGGCCCACAAACGGGTATATTGGCAATTAATCAATGGCTTGAACATAAGCTCACCGATGAAGCCCAACTAGCACAAACCTTTGATACTCGCCGCAGAATGCTGGCACAAATGGGCAGTTTTGTGACTGACGAAACCTTTGCCGAACCGATTTTTATTAATCAGCATTGGCTCAGTGTGCGCCTATATCGCTGGGCGGCAGGTTATGGCGCCAATGGTATCAGCCAAGAATTTGTGAGTTTCTCCCTTACCGACGGCAAACCTTTCCACCCATGGCAATGGTTTCTCGCCGATACTCAACCACAAAGCATGCTCGAGGGTATGAGTCATCCTTTACCCCCTGCATTAAGGGACAAATTGTTTGCTGGCAAAGCACCGGACGCAGAATGCCCCACATCCGACGGCTCAGGATATTACCAGCTCACCCTTGAGCCAAAGGGGATCAAATTCTGGGAAACGCCCCGCGGCGATGGCTGTGAAAATGAGTTTGTCCTCAGCCCGCAAGAAACGATGCCCTATGCCACCCAATGGGGACAAACACAACTTAAGCTATTGGAATAGTGTACTTAACTGAGAAAATACTAGAGGGAAAGAAAGCAGTCATGGCGATGATGCCTAACTGCCAGTTCGCCATCCCTGACTCTCGTTCGTAAAACTGCTACACAGCACTCACCCTAGCGAAGTTACAGGTATTGATTAGTGGCTTCGCCGGGAGTTGGCATATTTCTGATGTTTAACATGGCCAGTTATTAAGTGGAATTTAAAAGAATGCCTAGCCCGAATATAAATTAAGTAAGATAGACGATAGATGAATCAATCTTGCAGAATCACAAAGGTCAGCTACATTTGAGCCTAAAATACAAAATGCTCAATGAGTTACATTGAGCATTTTAGCTAAAATAAATGGCAGCCTATATCAGAAGTAATCAGACCTTCTACCACATTTAAATACTAGGCACAGCTACAGCATTCGCGGCACGTGTCTCACGTTTGTTTACCATCGAAATAAACACTAAGCCAAGCACAGGGACAATCACTGCTGCATAAGGGATCATGCCTGCGCCCATCTGGCTATCCAGCACTATCCCCCCTAAAAATCCACCGAACGCATTAGCTAGGTTAAAGGCTGAAATATTAGCGGTTGCTGCCAACTCTTGGCCTTCACCACCGTGATTCATTACCCGTAACTGCATTGCAGGAACATTAGCAAACGAAGCGATACCAAATACAAAAACGGCAATCACAAACATCACTTTGCTGTCCAGCGCGAAACCAACCAGTAGCAGCGACACTATCATGGCTATCGCCCAAAACATCGACGCTTTCTGCAGGTTTTTATCCGATGAACGCCCACCTAAAGTGTTACCCAATATCAAACCTAAGCCGACGATAACTAAAATCCACGTTACTGCATGTTCACTAAAGCCCGTAATGTGCATCGCAATTGGCGCAATATAACCGTAAACAGTCATAAAACCGGACCAAGCAAACACAGTGATAGCAAGACTAATCAACAACATAGGATTTTTAAACGCTCGCAGCTGAGCCGAAACATTTTTCGCTTCACCATGGCCGGTCGCATTAATAAACTTGAAGATAGAAGCGATTGAGATAACGCCCAATATCGCGACTGTGATAAAGGTGGTTTGCCAACCAAATTGCAGGCCAATCCAAGTGCCACCAGGTACACCCAATACGTTCGCTAAGGTTAAACCAGCAAACATCTGACCCACAGCACGTCCGGCCATTTTTTCAGATACCAAACTGGTCGCCACTACGGCACCTATGCCATAAAATGGGCCTTGTACTAAGCCGGTAATCACTCGGCTAATCATCAGCAAGGTGTAATTGGGGGCAAATGCCGACAGCAAATTACCCAAGATAAACAGCACCATTAAGCTGGTCAGTACGGTTTTTTTATTGAACCGCGCCAAGTAAATCGTGAGGATGGGACCACCAAACACAATTGCCAATGCATAGGCGCTGATCAAATACCCTGCCTGACCTTCACTAATAGACAAAGACGTGGCAATTTGTGGCAGGATACCAGCAATCACAAACTCTGCGGTGCCAATTGCAAACGCTGCTAGCGTTAGTATCCACACTTGTAACGGCATTTTTTCCTTGTTCATTGTAATCTCGCTTATTTCAAATTTTGTGTAGGGAACATACCGGCGATGTGTTATCAGCTCGGTGCAATAATGGGTAAAAGCACTATTTATTCAGTGCATTAGTTAATCAGCGCGCCACCATCAACATCGATAATGGCGCCAGTCATAAAGCTGTTGTTAATGGCAAGGTAATAGGCCATAGCGATATCACTCGGCTCACCCACTTTTGCTACAGGCAATGTGGTTTTGGCTTGTTCGTACATCGCCGTTTGCGCTGGCATTGACCCGGTTCTTGTTAATCCAGGGCTAACGGCGTTGACTCTAATGGGGGCAAGCTCTTTAGCGAGCACCTTAGTAAAGGCTTCTAAGGCGGCGTTCATTGTGCTTTTAACATAGGTATTAGCGACCACTTTTCGTGACAGCATCCCAGTGGTTAGTGTGATAGAACCACCTTGTTTAATGTAACGAACCGCCTGTTTTGTAGCATTGATTGAACCCCAAAACTTAGTGTCAAAAGCCGCTTTAGCTTGTTGAATATCGACATCAACGACCTTGCCAGCTGGCGCAGAAGAACCCGCGGTGATCACTAAGTGATCGAACGCACCAATGGATTCAAAAAATCGATTTACCGATTGTTCGTCCGACACATCTACGCCTGTTTGACGACTGGCGACATGGACAATCTGGTTGTCTACCGTTAGCTGCCTAGCAAGCGCAGCCCCTATTCCTGATGTTCCGCCGATGATGACAACCACAGCTTTATCGCTATTGCTCTGATTGCTAATCTGATTACTGATGTGGCTGCTCATGTGACTACTCTCTGTAATGCTGATTGGTTAGTAGAGCCAGTATATTCATTCGACATATTTTGATAATTGATTAATATATGAATTCATTATTCAGCCCAGACAAACAATAGATGTGAAAATGGATAAATTTTCAGATATGGCGCTGTTTATCAGCATAGTGAAACATCAAGGGTTGGCAGCGGCGGGCCGCGAGCTCGGACTTTCTCCAGCAACCGTCACGGCGCGCTTACAAGCACTTGAAGAACGCTACGGGGTTAAGCTGCTCAATCGAAGTACTCGACATCTGTCACTCACAGACTCTGGGGCCCTGTATCACCAAGCATGCTTGGGGATTATCGAAAATGTAAAAGAAACCGAAAATTTGCTGCAGAATGGGGTAAAAGAGGTCAAAGGCACCTTAAAAATTGCTGCGCCAAAAGATATAGGCAAACAATATATACTGCCGATTTTGTCCGCCTTCACCGACCGCTACCCCGATATCGTTCCCTATCTGTATCTCAATGATAATTTGTCTAATATTGCCGAATCGGGCATAGATGTCGTTATTCGCTACGGTGATTTAACTGACAGCAATCTGATTTTAAGGCGGCTCGCACCAAGTCGACGGGTGCTGTGCGCATCTCCGGAATACCTTGCGCGTAAAGGCACTCCCGTTAAACCGCAAGACCTCAGCCATCATGATTGCCTCGCTATGCTGCGCAGTAATGAAGAGCTCAAAACTTGGCACTTTCAAGACCAAGAAGGTCGCAACTCAGTCACTGTCACCCCAAAACGGTTTTCTGATGATGGCGAAGTGATCCGTTGCTGGGCATTAGAAGGCGCGGGGATCGCGTTAAAATCACTGCTCGATGTGCAAAATGACATTAATCAGCAACGCTTAGTGACAGTTTTAAATGGCTACATGAAAAACTTTAATAGCTCGACCACAGTCTCAAGTGCCGACCTCAACGTGGTATACATCAGCCGCCAATATCAGCCCAAACGACTGCGATTATTCTTAGATTTTCTGTTCGAACAATTTGAAAAGCAGCTGGAGTATTAATCGCTAAACGTCGATCAAACGGGGCAACTGCATCAACCAATAGACGCAAAGTATTTTATCGATGTGATCAACTGTATTTTAACGCATCACCTCGCAAGGATTACGTGTAAACAGCGCATGGCTTATGCCCCGCAATGTAAGCAGCAATAGCAGTGGTCATTACGGCTAAACCCGGCATAGAATTAAATGTACTTTTGCCCAATAGAAAATTACTAAGCACCCTCTACAATTAACCATCAGCTCACACTGCAAACTAGCAATGAGCGATCCACAACTTGATACTAACGAGGGAACTCATGAACACTAAAATCATCATCACAGCAAGCATTGCACTATTAATATCGGCAAATAGCTACGCCATTAACGATGAATATCGCAAGTTACTCGAGCGCTCTGGCTGCACCCAAATGTCAGAAGCCCAAGGCTGCGATATCCACAAAACCAAAGAGGAAAATGCTAAGGCAAGCGCCATGTCCCAAACCGCAGATGACGCTAAGGTAATCATTCCCAATGCCCGACAATGGCTTGCAACCGCCAGCTCAGGCGCGACGGTTGCCAACATTCAAATCGATGATAAAAATCAGGTTTGGGTTAATGGTAAACACGTAAAATCGAGCCATAGTGATGGCGCAATCAAATTCAAACAAGGCATGGTGGAGTTCACCATTTATCCTGATGCAAGCATGAATAAAGACAGCTCGTGGATTGATACTGATGCTGGAACTCAAGGCTCAATTACCGCGAAGTAATATTCAGTAGATGCCTGACAACGATGTGCTGAGCCATCGTTGTTGGGCAAACGCATTAGTGAGATTAAAGATTATCTCTTTGAAGTGATGGTGTTTGAGGTTAATGATGAATTGATTCAAGCCATGTGGAGTTTTGCAACCAACTGATTGGTTTTTTTTATAATTTTAAAAAAGTCAAAGTCGTGTGAGCTTGACCTCTGATGTTAAATCAAGAGCCAACCAAGAGGGAATTAACAGCAATCCCCTCTTTAAGAGAGTGATTAGTTCTTTATTTTGTATGCATAGAATTAATCACTTTCATTCCAGTGACACGCCATAAACTCATCCCTGAGGGCTCGACGACGGCATCCATGCCGCCAACGGTCACTTACATGCAAGTGCTTAATTTCGTCAACACTTGAGTAGTCTGTAGCTAAATGACTCATATCTCCGTAAACACCTTAGTAACCAGTCTCATACTACAATAAAAATCACCTAACGGCTCAGAATGTGCCCCCGAGCCTACGCCATCATCCATGATGTCGCCACGTAATTTTTATCAATATATTTCAACAACTTCGTAGAGAATAGCGTATTCCTGTAGTGCAAGGTGATTACAACTCATCTTAATAATCAAAAGGAGTTGCACCAGAACCGTCTTTTTGCAAAGCTAGGTTGTCGAGTTCTATGAGTAAATTCATAGTCTTTCTTATTAAATAGCCAAGTTTAATATACCACTACAAATGGAGTTGCAAATTGCCGAACTCGGATACAGAAAACCAGCAAGTAATATCGTGTGTGGCTGATGCCATTAAATTAGCAAAGACAGAAACTTCAAATAACTCTAAGAAATGGTGGTTTAGGGGACAATCTAACGCCCGCCACAATCTTGTACCTAGTTTATTTAGGCCAATAGACGGAAAATACTATGATGAGAACATGCTCATCGATGAGTTTGTAAGGATGCATCCAGAAGCAAGAGAACGTCATACCGATGTTTTAGAGCTTCTTACTTATGCCCAACACTATGGCTTACCGACAAGACTTCTCGATTGAACGGAAAATGTATTAGTTGCTCTTTATTTTGCGTGCTCAACAGAAAATAACCTTGATGGTAAACTCTTTTTTTTACCCGATTTTGTAGACGATATATTTGATTTCGATTATTACAACTTTGATTTTGGTAAAATATTTCTCACCAAATTAATAGAATATAATGATGCAGATGACTTTGATAATATTTTTAAACAGGTCGCATCTTCCATCCGCGAAGATCATCTTGAATTCTTAAATAACCAGATTCTCTTTAATGGATTACGTTTTGATGATTTTTTAGAATTAGAAAAGAAATATCATGGCCAGCTATCTGACAAAGGGGTTGATTTGATTTGTAAAGCAATCAATGGAGGAGCCCATGAACAGATAAAACATGCTGGATTCATGTACACACCAAAACGCCTTAACAAACGATTAGTCACACAACAAGGTTGCTTTACCTGCCATACAGGTAAAATATTGTATAACCAACAATATGTTAAAGTTAACGATGAATTTGATAAATTTTCACATTCCTTCATTATCCCAGCTAAGTTCAAGGAAGATATATTAAATGAACTTAAATATTGCGGAATATACGAAGCAACTTTATTTCCTGAACTTGAATATCAAACGAAACATATTAAAAGCTATTCACTGTTTGAACAAAGGTGGTAATTCTAGCTAAATAACACTTTACAACGTTCTAAATTAAGAAACTGAACTTATAGAGCTTTTATGCCTTAATAATGTACCAATAACACCAGAGTCTGAGGAATACACTATCCCCTCGGAGTTGCCGCAGGGCGAATAGGCAAATTGCGTGAGTCCAGCCATGGATGGCTGGCTAGCTTTCGCAGGTGCAGGGACGCATCCTTCGAAAGCGATAGCAAATTTGGCAATGAGCACAAGGGGCTTTCAACTCCGTTAGGGGCGTCATGGAGCATCCAAGGAGGATAGGACGAGCAGTCCTCCTTGGTCGGGTGTGGGGTGAAGCCCCACGACTTTGATTTAGATTTTAGAAATACATCAAATCAACTATCAGACATACACAGGGATTAACCAAATTAAGCACTATCATGGAAGTGACCGTCCGTGGCATGGTCGCTTATTCATATCCATGTGATCGCGACATTAGTATGTCCTATACAGCAGATGCCGCCATCGACCCCTCATGGACGACTATTTTAAAACCAAAGTCGGCGTGTCAGTGGAATGATAGTGCTGAATGGATATGCGGAATGAAAGCTCCACCTATATTTACAAACGCACGAAGGATTAAGTTGGCATCCCAACTAAACTGCGGACAAAACTGAGTATTCATGATCTCACCCTGCGGTAGATTGCATTAACTCACCAAAATATTTTTTGTTTACGAAAAAGTCTTAACCAAACATATCCTCATTGATCAAAATAGGCTGAAAGAGCAAAATGCGCCTCTTGAAGCCGTATGCCAATTCGACTAACGCTCCTGTGTCTATGGCAAAATTAAATGTGTTGATTATGTGAAGGTAGGTGCAATGGATAGCTCAATATTAGTTTTTGACTCAGGTTCAGGTGGACTGACTGTCGCGGCCGAAATAAAAAAGAGAATCCCCAACATACGGCTGAGTTACGTCTCTGATGCTGGCTTTTTCCCTTACGGAAAAAAGCCGCACGATATACTTAAAAAGCGAATTTTAGACGTTATATCCAAAGCAGGCGCACTGACTCAACCCGATATTATCGTTATCGCCTGCAATACAGCGAGTACCATTGCGCTAGACTTACTTCGTGCTGAACTCAATATACCTATTGTCGGCGTTGTCCCTGCGATAAAACCTGCCGCTTCGTTATCAAAATCAAAGGTAGTGATGGTACTTGGCACTCACACCACGGTGAACTCAGCTTATGTGAAGATGCTGATCACAAATTTCGCCACAGAATGTAAGGTTTTAGTAGAAGACTCTGAAGCGCTGGTTCTCGCCTCAGAGCAAAAACTTCTCAGCAATGGGTTTGATCCCGACATTGTAACCCAGGAAATTCAGCGTATTTTTAACAAACCCGATGCGTTTAATACCGATGTATTAGTGCTAGCTTGTACTCACTTTCCACTTATCAATGCAGAAATCAAAAATGCCCTTCCCCACCAGGTTACCGTCATTGATTCTGGATTAGCCATTGCTAATCGAACGCACTCATTGTTGAAAATCGAGCACCAAACGTGTAGCCCGATACTCGATCCAGAAATAACGTTTTACACCACTGGGAATGTAGATTCAGAACAAGCGAAACAAAGCAAAATTGAAGCACTGCTTCAGTGCCCCATTAAATTTAAGCCTCTGTTATTGTAATATTTTTAGCTCATTTTCTTTTAAAACCCGTTTTCAAAGAAATCTAAATGATTCCCCTAAAAGACACCCACGAAATAAATGCTATATCGCATCGCTGATTGTTAAATGTTGGATCTTAACAGGCCGCTATTGCGGCCTTTTTTGTATCAGCTACTTCCTGAAGTGCTTGTCTTCGCATAAAATTCGGCCCGTTTACTGGTGCGCATGAGGCGCAAGTTATCGGTGTAAAAGGTGTAGTTAAATGGAACTTTCGATTCGCAGTTTATTCACTGCAGCGGGCATGATGTTGTTATCCTCTTTAACGGTTATTCCTGCGGCAAGCGCTGCGAGCAAAGCCGTCCATCCCACTGTCGATTTACCGAATGGCCAATGGCTTAATTTTCACCAAAAAGACAATCAAGTGTGGAGCGAAATGTCCGACGGCGATGCGCCCGGCGTACATCTTGATGATTATGGTGCGGCTGAAATTGTGGCCGTTTTTTACTATGACTTTGATAAGGGTGGCGACAAAGAAGTCGTGGTCATGCTTAAAGATGCTGATGGTCAGCATTTACGGGGTTATGGTTTTGAGGATTCAAAGCTCACTAAGCTACCACGCCTTCAAGTTGTGCTGGATGAAGTCGCCCCGACGTTATCGTCATTTACCGTCAGCGACACCCGCAAAGTGTTAAACCAAATTCCGCCGCAGCAATATCGCATGACCTATGATGTTGAGGCGATAGAAGATCCTGCCATTAAAGCGATTATCGATGGATCAACCAAGCTCAAACCAACCTTAATCGGCTATCGCAATGCTAAAGGTTTACCCGACGATGTGAAAAACGCGGACGAATATAAATTACGTTACCCCCTCACCCGCAAAGATAAAGATGCCCAAGGCCACGAGCATCAATACAGCTTAGTGACCCACTTTTATCGCAATGATTATCGCGAACAACAGGGCAGTTTTGTGTTGGTGAGCGTTGTCTTTGAAGCCGATGATGTGGACTGGCTAAACAGCGGTGAGGGTGAGATCCCAAAAACGGGCCCAGCTTATGATTATATGAATCTCGGTGGATCTTGGGCTGGACTTGCGCTTGAAAGTCATTATGCCCAAGGTGTGCTCGATGGCCCCTATATCGCCTACGATAACCGTAATGCCAATATCATGTTGAATGGTCAGTACAAACAAGGCAAAAAAGTCGGTAAATGGATGGAGGCTGACGGCCAAGCAAGCTATTGGGAAGGTGAATATCTTGACGGTAAAAAGCAAGGTAAATGGATTGCACAGTCCATGTTCGATGAGGCAGATAACTACGGTTTTGCCCATTACAATCAAGGAGTACTCGATGGCCCCTATGAAATCTATGAGCCCGAATATGGCGCAGACACAGGGGATAAGCGATTGTCTGAAAAAGGCATTTATCGCAACGGCGTCAAAGACGGTGAATGGCTTGAGAGCAATGGCAATAAAGGTCACTATCAAAACGGCATTAAACAAGGCCCTTGGGTAGATAAAGTCTCGCTTGGCGAATACCGCAACTATGTGGGTAACGGGGCTTACCTTGATGGCAAGCGCACTGGCCCTTGGGTATTTAAAACTGACAAGAAATCACGGATCGAAGTGACTTATCTCAATGGATTACGCGAAGGTGAAGAAAAACTAATCAGCGATGAAAATGTGCTCTTTGCCAATAAGCATTATAAGCAGGGCCTGCTCGATGGTCAGAGTATTTGGTACTCAGCACAGGATGTTGCCAGTGGCATTAGGCACTATCGCAAAGGTGAATACCATGGCATGCAGGCGATATTTGATCCTAACCATAATCACCGGCTTATGGAGTTAAGTCATTATGAATATGACGAAACCTTGCCCGTCAAGCCCTCTCAGGACGAGTGCATAATGCGAGAAAATCCCTATAGTAATGACTGTAAGGACATACTGAATCCCCCCTTTAGAAATACGCCATCGATTAAGCATGGGGAACAATATTATTATGATAGTAAAGGAAAATTATACAAATTTTCTGACTACCATCATGGCAACCTCATCAAAGAATATGAATTCGATGAAGAGGGGCATGTCCAAAAGCTGCAAAATAATCAACAGGGGCAAGACAGTCAAATCAGCATCCACTACAAGAAGGATGGCGGTTATTCACTGTCCAATTACAGCGACAATGAGCAACGTGGCTGGACATATGAAATCGATAACAAGGATCGATTACTGTCCCTGAAGTATTACCACGATGGTGAGAAAAAGGGGTTTATCATCCGCTATAACACAGATGGAAGTTATGCGATTACAGAAAGGTAAACATTAATATCGAACATCAGGCACTGCTTATCCTTTTATCCTAATGATTAACTCAAGACCTTGAAGACAATTACCAGCAAAAAGGCAAAGTTTAAAGTTGGGATATAGGGTAATGCGGATGCCATTGATTAAATTGACCTATATAAGCCTAATTAAAGTGCGCTTTATTCAGGCTAAGTAGAAATGGTTATTTTACCAATCACTTAGTTTGTTCTTGTTAATAGATGTAATGGTGCGTCATCACTTAAATAAATATCATCCACCAGATATAGCTTATTAGTACGGATCATCTGACGAATCGCCTCAACATAGGCGTGACCACGCTCCGAATATCGGTCTAACGTCCCTGCGAGTGCAGAGCCTGTCACAGCTTGATTAGCTTGTCTTGATTGGGCACGAAAATCTCGCATCTTCTGATAAGCATTATGGGTATTCAAATTCAACAAATACCCTTCCACCGAAGCAAATGGTGTATCGAATCGTGCTAAACCATAATTGCCTAAACCTTGGCGCTTCTGCCTAGGTTCCATACCATTACCCTTGAAATCCCACTGCCCAAATAATGCATTACCTTCACGGGCAAATCGCGATGTGCCCCAACCGCTTTCTTTTGCCGCTTGAGCTAACACTAACGATGGCGGCAGGATATCCACCCTTTCAAGTAGCATTTGTCTTTGGGCTTCTAACAGCGGTTTATCTTCACTGCTTATTACTTTGTACTTTACCCCTAAGGCTAATAACGCAATATCATCGAGGGGGGCAGACATAATGACCTGTCTTTCTTGCAAAATTTTCTCATTCGCCAATAAGACTAAAGGGGCAATCATCCTAAGAAACACCATTTTCTTTTGCTTCACCGGGAGTTGGCTTGACACTGAACTCCAGCCCTCACCCACGGCATCAAAGGTCAACCTAGGGACCGATTTATTACCATCACGAAAGCTTTCTGGCGTGTAATTAAGCGAGTCAAACAAGCCCATGAGTTCATCGAGAGAACTGATATTCAGACTCAGTTGTTTAATCTCTGGATTATCTAAGGATGACTGCTCAAGCATTTTTGGGGATGAGAAATGTTCAGCAACCGTTGGATTTGCAACAGCACCTTGATTCGCTTGCAACAGGGAAGTCGTCATCAGTTTTGGCAAACTCTGCATATGATGCAGAGCACTCTGACTGGCAACTAAAGGATTGGAAGCCGTCTGTGACTGAAAACCAAGAGCATCAACTGGCAGCCTATTCGAAATCAGCTTAGTCGCTAGCGTTTCTTGCACATACACCGAAGAGCATAAAACAGACAAAGCAATGAGTGCGAGCATAGCAACGGGAAGCTTAAACTTTATAAACATGGTATCTCTTTAACTGAGGTAAAACGGTAGCAATGGGATTAGCCAATACATCGGGGGCGTAAGGTAACAGTAAAAACCTGACAGTTTGCTTAATAGATATACAAAATGACCTATTACGATCATTTTATTAAGGAGAATAGGACGAACGCCTTCTTGGCCGCCTCTTGACCCAATGTCAGCAATTAAATCCAACACCTTGATTTATTTAAACTCAATATGAAAATAGCGAGCGTTCACTCGCCAATAGAGCTTGGCGAAATAAAATCAACTTATTCCAGTGCCAGCAAAACGAGGTAATGCCTCTTCAAGATAGGCGACGCAGGTGCGAAGTTTGGCAGACGTTTCTAATCGTGAAGCATAAATTACATGAATTTCAGCGGATTGATGATACTCGGGGAGTACTCTGACTAATCTGCCACTTAAGAAATCTTGCTGTAAATCCCAGATGGAGCGCAACATAATACCGTGGCCTTTAAGGCACCACTGCTTAGCGACTGTGCCATTATTGGTCATCAAGGAAGCCGCTAAATCAACCGAGGCTATGCCAGCCGCACTTTCCAATCGCCACACTCTATGGTTTTGATCGCGCTCGCGGATCCCTATGCACTTATGCTCGGCTAATGCCGCGAGATTATTTGGCATGCCATGCGTGTCGATATAGGTCGGCGATGCCGCCAATACCCGATAATTACTCGCAAGACGCTTAGCTATCATTTGCGGTGGCAATTCGCCACCGACACGGATCTCCAGATCAAAACCTTCAGAGACCAGATCGACCGGGCGGTCGAGCAACTCTAAATCAACTTCTAATTCGGGATAGTGGAACACGAGGTCTGAAATAATCGGCGCAATACAGTGGCTGCCAAATCCTGTGCTGGTTGCGATACGTAATCGCCCCCGTGGCACTTGCTGCTCTAAACTAATTTCAAGGCTCATTTGCTCCATGGTATCGAGCAAACGTTCGGACCATTCCAAGGCAATCTTACCCTCTAAGGTGAGACTGACACTTCTGGCAGAGCGCAGAAACAAGCGTACTCCGAGCGCTTTTTCTAATAGGCCAATGCGTTTACTCACATACGCTGGAGAAAAAGATAATTGCTCCGCAGCGGCTGTAAATCCCCCGCTTGTTGCGGCGAGAACAAAGACCCGTAAATCTTCAAGTGGCGGCAGTTGACTCACGATTCGTAATCCTTAACAAAACATTTAGCCTATTCATACACGATACGAATATGGAATAACATACTAAAAACGCAGAATCCCCTATTGGAGTCGAAGATGTCTAAGGTAAAAATCGCCGTAATTGCCGGAGATGGCATAGGTACTGAAGTGATCCCCGAAGGGATACGCACACTCGAAGCCGCAGGAAAAATCTTAGGTGTGGCGTTTGAGTGGACCTACTTCGACTGGTCCTGTGAAACCTACCATAAAACCGGTCGCATGATGCCAGAGGATGGACTTGAGCAACTAAAATCCTTTGATGCCATCTACTTAGGCGCTGTTGGATTTCCAGGCGTTCCCGACCATATTTCACTCTGGGGATTGCTACTACCGATCCGCAGAGCCTTTGAGCAATACGTGAACCTTAGGCCTATTCGGTTATTTGAAGGCGTGCCCTGCCCACTCGCAGGCAAAAAGCCCGGCGATATCGATTTTTATGTAGTACGTGAAAACGTGGAAGGCGAATATTCCGCCGTCGGCGGCATTCAATATGAAGGCACTGAACATGAGATAGTCTCCCAGCAAAGCATTTTTACCCGTCGTGGCACAGACCGCATCTTAAAATATGCCTTCGATTTAGCCCAAAGCCGCGAGGCAAAGCACTTAACCTCGGCGACCAAATCCAATGGCATATTTCACTCTATGCCTTATTGGGATAGTCGCGTCGGGGAAATGGCAAAACAGTATCCAAATGTTAAGGTCGACCAATATCATATCGATATTCTGACGGCAAATTTCGTACTGAAACCTGAGCATTTTGACGTGGTTGTTGGCTCAAATTTGTTTGGCGATATCCTGTCTGATCTTGGCCCTGCGTGCACTGGCACTATCGCCATTGCCCCTTCGGCGAACATCAATCCAAGCAAGGAATTTCCGTCGATGTTTGAGCCGGTACATGGTTCGGCGCCGGATATTGCAGGCCAAGGTATTGCCAATCCTTTAGGCACAATTTGGGCAGGCGCTATGATGATGCAACATTTAGGTTATGGTGCAATGCACGACCTGATACTCAGCGCAATAGAAAACGTATTGAAAGATAAGCTGTCTTTAACCCGCGATATGGGCGGAACGGCAAATACTCGGGAACTGACCGATGCGGTGATCGCTGCGATTAGTCGCAATTAAAACGTGCATCAAAACCTAATGCTAAAAGCCCTTTAACATTAGGATTGAAAGGAGTTTAGACTATCAAGCCGCTGATAATAAATGCATTAATAAGCTAGCCAGTTAATGCATTTATTAAAGGCCCCTCCTTACAGCGGCATTCTGTACTCAATGACTCCCGGTTTTTCACCAATCCAGTTATAGAGTTTTTGCGCGGTTAAATTTGTTTCCTGTGTATGCCAGTACAGGCGCGCACACTTGTGTTCAATGGCCGCTTGCTTTACATACTCAATCAATTGCTTTCCAACATGTTGCCCCCTTGCCGTTGGGGCAACAAACAAGTCTTCAAGATAACAATAATCCGTTTCGGCCCAAGTAGAACGATGAAAAACATAGTGCACAAAACCGAGTAAGTTTTGGCCCTCTCTTGCGACGGCGCAATAAATGGGTTCTTGGTCATCGAAAAATCGGCGCCACGTGGCTTGGGTGATCGCTTCTGATAACGCCACTTTGTAAAAAGTCTGGTAATCACGCCAGTGTGATAACCAGAGTGAATAGTCCGTTTCTTTAACCATATCAATGGTTACTGTTAGTGATTGGCTGGACATTAGCGCACTCCTTGAAATTAAGTAAATGGTCTCAGTTTTACTGAAGCAAGATTCTAGATTCAATTGTGGTACCGCATAAGGTACACTTTTTGTATTTTTTACAGTACCAGTTAGCAAATGAAAAAACCTCAATCCAATTTCCCTCACTTGCAACTCAAAGATGGCATCCTCAAAGATCAGCTTTATCATGCATTTAGAGAGGCCATTCTTGATGGACGTTTACACCCGCGAATGAAGCTCCCATCCAGCAGAGCCTTGTCGGAAACCATGCAGATTTCACGTAACTCAGTACTGCAAGGGTTTGAGCGCCTGATTGATGAAGGCTATCTGCTGACTAAACCGGGATCGGGCACTTATGTGTCAGATACCATTCCCGATGAACTGATCGATATTCCAAACCGTGCCAGAGAAAGCGCTCAAGCCTTTGATTCCGATTTAGAAATTAATCCACAGTTAATAGAAATGGCGCGACTGAAAGCGAAGGGGAATACGGACCACAGCCATAGCATGTTTAATATTGGCGTCGGATGCGTCGATATTTTCCCGCACCAACTTTGGGGGCGGCTGTTAGGCCGAGTTTGGCGGCAATCGCGTAAAACCTTAGGTAAATCAAACCATAGCGAGGGGTATTTGCCGCTGCGTGAGGCGATAAGTGACTATGCGCGTTCGACCCGCGGCCTCAATTGCACACCTGAGCAGATCATCATAGTCAATGGAACTCAGCAGGCCATTAACCTCACGGCGCAGGTACTACTCCAACAGGGAGATGAAGTCTGGCTTGATGAACCTGGATATGATGGCGCTTTAGGCGCTTTTCTCTCGCAAAATATGCAAGTTCGTCCTGTGAGTGTTGATGATGAGGGCACAAATATTGCCGATGCGATCCAGCGGTGGCCCTCAGTGAAACTGGCTTTTACCGCGCCCTCACACCAATTTCCCCTCGGCGGTATGCTAAGTCTGCCACGACGATTGGCCTTACTCGATTGGGCCGCTGAGCAGAGTAAATGGATTTTAGAAGATGACTATAATAGCGAGTTTCGTTATAGCGCCCGTCCGATACAGGCATTACAGGGGCTCGATAAACATCAAAGGGTGATCTACGCTGGCACCTTTTCCAAGATGCTGCTACCCGAATTACGACTCGGCTTTTTGGTGGTGCCCCCTAAATTGATACAGGCCTTCCAGCTAGCAAAGCATTACGCCGATACGCACACGGCTCACCTAGAGCAAGCAACATTAGCGCTGTTTATCGCCGAAGGACATTATGCGCGGCATGTTCGCCGAGTGCGAAAAGCCTGCTTAGCGCGCCAAACAGCGTTAATCGCGGCAATTGAGCAGTATCTGCCCGACAAATTGTCCGTTCAAACCTCTGACTCAGGTATTCACCTCGTGTGTTGGCTGAAGGGCGACTTGACCGAAGAGGAAGTGATCAACAAATGCCGCCAACTACGTTTGGGGGCACAGCCTTTGTCTCGATATTGCCAAGCGCCCTATCCAAGGCAAGCTATCTTACTGGGCTATGCCGCTCATACGCCTGATGAGCTGCGGGAAAGTATCAAAAAACTGGCGCAGATCCTTTAATATCCAAGCTTAAAAAGCCTGAAAGAAAATCCCGAAAGCACTGAAGATGGCAACAAACCATGTGAGGGATCTTAAGGTGCCTTTGTTGGCAAGATAGAGGATGTGATACACAAAGCGGGCGCCTACATGGACGATTGCGAGCCACTCAGTGGTGGGATTTACTTTGCCGGTAGCAATCACCACTAATACGGCTAGGCCAAACACCAGCAATGATTCAAAGGCATTTTGATGTCCCGCTAAAGCGCGAGCGCCAAAACCGGTTAGCTGTGCTTGCTGAGCACGGGGATGATTATTATCGTAACCACCCGCCTTTGCCATCGCCCAAGCCACTGGACTTTTCGCAAGATATGGCAATAACATGGCGACAAATAAGCAAATAAGTAAGGTATTCATGGGGTAATCTTCCTTTGATTGTTGTTTTAAGCTCTACTGTTTGAGTTCTACTGTTTGAGTTCTACAGCTATAAGTGCCTAAGTTACAAGTGTATTGATTAGCGGCGTTATTTCACCATATACATGCCTTCACTTGCGGGACGACTAAATTTAAAGCCAAACTTTTCATAAAGTTCAGGCACATCCGCCATCAGGGTAATATACGCGCCCTCAAAAGCCTCACGATCTAAATAAGCCATGATGTACTGCATAATAAGCCGCCCTAATCCCTTACCTTGATGCTCAGGATCCACTGCGATATCGACAATTTCGAAGTTGAGTGCGCCGTCACCAACCACACGCCCCATACCCACAGTCTGTTCGGCGAGCTTTATTTGCACGCCATATAAACTCCTTGGCAAGGCCTTGATGGCCCCCTCCAATGGTCTAGGGCTTAAGCCAGAAATCTGTCGTAGACGAACAAAATCATTGGCAGAAACAACGCCTTCAAGCACTTGGTACATGATATTTCCTATTGTTTTATTCAGTCACTTGCTTTCAGTCACTTGGCTTTCAACTATTTAGCTTTCAATCACCTCAAGAACAAAGCCTTCATCCAGAGTCGGCGGCTGAAAATAACCGCTCACATGCCAGAACATCGCCTCAGTATCGAACATGGCGCGCTCAGGGTGGCTTTGTCTGCGTTTATCGAGTTGACTCAAACAAAGCGCATCGCTGTGATTAAGATAAATAAGTTTATGGGCGGCACAATCAGTAAAAATGCTTCGAAACCACAGGCGCTGATTGATAGTATTCGCGGGAAAGTCCATGACCACAGAAACACCCGAACAGAGCAGTTCCTGCACATGCTTTTTAAGCAAAGGCTTAAGGCGAGCGGAATAGCTCAAGTAAGTATCAAAATCTTTAATTTCATCGGGGTATAGCGCCGCCAGCCATGCGTCTTCCGAGATTAAAATACAGTTTTCGGCCTCAGCAAGTTGTCGCGATAAGGTTGATTTACCTGCGCCCATTTTGCCACAAAAGAATATTAACGTACCTTTACTGACCAATTGTCCTAACGCATTCTGCTGTGTCATCTTCACTCCTTGATTACTGGTCTTTTATCTCAGCCGACGATTTCACTCGCTATGACACCAATGAACAACAGTACAGAGCATCACATAAAGCATGAACACCGAGCAAGACTTGGGACGAGTTTAAGGTAATAAAATCCCATTACATTAATGACTATCCTGTGTTTAGACAGCAGACGTTTACCGCTATTCGCACAATCCACCGTTAGCTTTTTTGAGATCTGACATCTCTTCGTCCGCTTAGATCGCCTCGCTCTCTGAGCCCTATCCTTTCCTTAAACCAGAGACAAACCAAAGCATTTAACTCGAATGATAAAACAATAAACCACATTATTAATCTAACAATTAAGCACTAAAGTAGTAATTTACGCTTAGCAATAAAAACATTACCACCATTCATGCTATGACATTAATTTAGGCGTATGCTAGGGTAAGAATGAAAGGATAACCGTCATAAGTGCAAAGGAGGCTCTATGAGCACTGTCGTTCCACGTACCGTCACTTCCCCTAAAAAATTCATTATCGGCAAGGGCCTATTAGCTCAAATGCATGATTATGTTAAGGACTTTGGTGACAATGCTTTTATCATCTGCGATGAATTTATCCTCAGCCGCGTGAAGAATGAAGCGGTCGCTGGGCTAGATCATAATGGGATCAGCAGCCACCTCGAAAAATTCAACTATGAGTGCAGCGAAGCCGAGATAAAGCGCTTAGGCGCGCTGGCAGAACAGCATCATACCAACGTTATTGTTGGAGTTGGCGGTGGAAAAACCTTAGATGCCGCCAAAGCCGTCGCTTTCTATCAAAAACGGCCTGTCATCTTGTACCCCACAATTGCTTCAACCGATGCGCCTTGTACTGCACTTGCAGTGATCTACTCCGAAACAGGTGAGTTTGAACGCTATCTGTTTCTGCCACAGAACCCAGATGCTGTCGTTGCCGACACTGCTATTATCGCCGCGGCTCCGGCCCGATTTTTTGCGGCAGGCATAGGCGATGCACTGGCAACCTATTTTGAAGCTCGTGCCTGCTATCAATCGGATGGCGTCAACCTAGTCCTGAAAAAGCCTTCCCGCACAGGGCTGGGATTGGCCCAACTTTGTTATCAGTTACTGACTGAAAATGTTGAAGCTGCTATGGACGCCGTTAAAAACAAAATAGTCACACCTGCGCTAGAGCAAACCATTGAAGCCACCATCTATCTCAGTGGTGTTGGTGCAGAAGCAGGCGGGTTAGCCGCCGCCCATGCCGTAAACAATGGTATGTCAGCGGTGGCAGACTTACATAAAGCTCAGCACGGCGAGAAAGTCGTCTTTGGGCTGCTAACTCAGCTCGTGCTCGAAAATGCCCCAAAAGCCGAAATCGATAACGTTATCCGCATCATCAAAACGGCAGGACTGCCGCTCACACTCGCAGATTTAGGGCTGAAAACCTTTATCGAGGCCGAGTGGCGCAAAGTGGCTGAGATAGCCTGTGCTGAAGGCGATACTATGGGCAATATGCCGATGAAATTAACCGCAGATGATGTCTATCAAGCCATGATAGCCGCCAATGCCATGGCTGAACGCTATAAAACAGCAGAAGCTTGTTAACCGTAACAATATGACGTGTACACCGTAGGCAGAAATAAGCTATATATCTGATTTTATTCATTAATGCTACTAAAATAGTTCCTACTGCCACATGAGTTGACCGTTCATCCTAGGCTTCCTTGCCACATATCAATGGTAAGGGAGCCCACAACAAACAAGACATTTCCACCCTCGATGCCAAAGCTGGCATTTACGCTCTATTTGTTAAACGCTTGGAGGCACATATGGCTTATGCAACAACCAATCCCTTTACGGGAAAGCTCATTAAAGAATTTCCAAATGCAACAGATACCGAAGTCACACAGGCGATAGAATCCGCCCATCAGGCATTTTTAAGCTGGCGAACCACTCCCTTTGCCGACAAGGCCGCAATACTGTCTAAGGCAGCGAAGATCCTCAGAGACAACAAGTCCAAATACGCCAATCTACTGACCTTAGAAATGGGCAAAGTCTCAGCAGAAGCCGAAGCTGAAGTCGAACTGTCGGCGCAAATTTTCGAATACTACGCCGAACATGCCGAGCGACTGCTGGCACCGCAAAAACTGCCGGTTGCCGATCCCGCCGAAGGTGAAGCGATACTGGTTAACGAACCGCTGGGCGTATTATTGGCCATCGAACCTTGGAACTTTCCCTACTACCAAATTGCGCGCATCTTAGCGCCGCAGCTTGCCGCCGGAAATACCTTACTACTCAAACATGCATCCAACGTGCCCCAGTGCGCTGCGGCCTTTGAAGGCTTAATGCGCGACGCCGGACTGCCCTCAGGTGCATTCCAAAATCTGTATGCCACCCGAGAGCAGATAGAACAGATCATCAATTCGCCCAAAGTGCATGGTGTTGCGCTCACGGGATCTGAAGATGCGGGATCGATCATTGCCGCACTGGCGGGTAAGGCACTGAAAAAGTCCACGCTAGAACTGGGTGGCGCAGATGCCTTTATCGTACTTGAAGATGCCGATCTGCCTAAAACCATCGGCTGGGCTGTGTTTGGCCGTCACTGGAACGCGGGACAGGTCTGTACATCATCTAAGCGGATGATCTTAGTTGAAGCCATTTACGATGAATTTATGAAGGGTTATATCAAGGGGATCGAAGCGCTAAAAGCGGGCGACCCTATGGACTCGGCAACTACGCTAGCGCCACTGTCTTCCCAAGGTGCGGCCGATGAGTTGAAGCAGAAAATTCGTGATGCCGTAAAACACGGCGCAACCGCGACCGAAGTAGGGCCAAAAGTGCCGCAGCAAGGCGCCTTTGTGCAGCCAACAATACTGACAAACCTGACGCCAGATAACCCAGCCTACTATTGGGAATTCTTCGGTCCTGTATCCAGCATCCACAGAGTGAAGGATGAGCAAGCAGCGATTGCCATCGCCAATGACTCGCCTTTTGGATTGGGTGGCTCAGTGTTTACCGCCGACACCCAACGCGGGCTGGCGGTCGCTAAGCAGGTTTCCACAGGCATGATGTTTGTCAATCATCCAACTATGGTCAAGGCCGACTTACCCTTTGGTGGCGTGCGCCGCTCAGGTTATGGCCGCGAGTTGATTGATTTAGGATTGAAAGAGTTTGTAAACCACAAGCTGATTAATGTGGTCGACATCAACGCGCCTTTCTAAACACTTAGAAAATAGCAACATCTGACTAAACGCCTGACGGAATAATCTGTCAGGCGTTTTATTTAACGTGCTTTATCCAAGGCATCACATAAGGCTTGAACGCCAAGTAAAGCTCTGGGCGTCGCGCGGTGTAATAAATCGGCATTGAGTTGATAAATATGCTGTTTCTTCACGGCAGGAATTTCTGGCCATTGGCGCCAATCAACCCCTTTCACATTACCTTCTTCTTCACTCTGCAAAATCACCTCGGGCAAGGTCAGCAAGACGTTTTCTAAACTGACTTGCGGATAATCACTGGCAGCATCGTAAAACACATTTTGTCCATGGCACACACTGATGATCTGTTGGATCCAACTGTTTTTAGAGACTGTCATCAAGGGGGTCGACCAGAGTTGATAGAATACCTTAGGTTCTGATTTTTTAGCATTTTCAACCCGCAATCGGATAAGCTCAGCGCGATAAACGGCCGCAGCCTTGCTTGCTTCTTCAACATGCCCCGTAAGTTGGCCTAACTCTTCAAGCTCCTTGGCGACGCCTTCTAAGGTTTTAGGATCGCTACCATAAAGGTTAAATCCTAACGTCCTAAGCTGGTTGATATCTTCGGCTTTATTACCCGAATCCCACACCACAATCAGATCGGGATTAAGCTCCATCACCCGCTCCATTTGAATACCATAGTAACCACCAATACGCGGGATATTTTTTGCCGCCTCGGGATAATCCGCATAATCGGTTGCGGCCACAATCGTATCGCCCGCACCTATGGCGTAAAGCATTTCCACCGCATGGGGCGAGAGCGCAATAATGCGTTTAGCGGGCTGCGCCAATACGCTATGGGGAAGAAACAGACTGAGCCCAAAAACGAGTCCAGCTAAGTGTCGCTTAATCATGATATGCCTTAGTATTTATCCCCAAACCGCCTGAAGATGCAGGCGTAGTAGCTTCAGGTCACTTGGGGTTATAGAGTTAAACTAGCTGCTCTGGCCAGCCATAGTGTTCGATATAGGTTTGTAGATTCTTGGGGCGATACTGAGGATCTTGATCCCAGCGGGCCTTCACCGAATGATGCAAAAGTACTGGGATTTGCTCAGGGTCGAGTGGTCGCAAATATTCCTGTTTTATCCGATAAAAACTGCGTCTCGAGTCATGTAAGGTCGCGAGCGGATTTGGATGCACACTCGCGGCTAAGTGTGGCTCTAGGCTTAAATTAAATTTCTGCGCCTCGGATATCATCCACAACAGTGCAATATCCGACAACAATGAACCGTCTTTATCGGGTTTATAACTGCCGCCAATATTGCTATGGGCGCCCGCAAACCACACTTGCTGCATGTCCATATTGTCACGCAGTTGCCAAATAGTCGGCTCAAAATCACTACGATGTTCATCTATGGCTAAGGCATGACGGGCAACGCGCACATTGCGGCCAATTTTAGTGTCGTAAAACTCGTCTTTATCTTCGAACAAGCCTAAAAATGAAATAGGGATCCCCATAGCACCCACGGTATCCCACACGCCAACAAACTTAATTTCCCGAGATTCATGACTGTATCTCGCTCTAAAATCTAGGGATTTTTCACCATCAGGCGCAAAGGGCGCACTGCTTTTTTTATAGTGGTCGAAAGCTTGTTGAATCAACGCCGCATCGGGACGTTTGAGTATGCCGCAGTTATTAATCAAGCCACACAAGCAACGCACAGTGTAAGCACCGCGGCTAAAACCAAAGAGATAAATCTCATCGCCGGGGGAATAGTTTTGCACTATATAGCGATACCCATCCATGATGTTTTTATGTAAACCGCGCCCTGTTGCGCCACCGATGGTTTGATCGTAATAGGAACCCACGCCCCAATCATAAAATACCTGTTGGGGTTTGCCGTCACTGGCCAAGGGGCTAATAGCCCGCGCGAGGCGCAGCACATTGGTTGGGAAATCGACCTTAAGATCTTTCTCGGGCCGATTCCAAGTCCCATCGGCACAAATCACAATACGTTTATTCATAGGATCATCCTTGAGTCACTGATACCCAATCTCGCTGGTAAAAATCTGTCGATACAGACGCTAACGGGTTTTACCAAGAATAACAGCCTCGATAGCCTTGTTTGCTGGCGATTCAAGGCGTTAAAAGCTCATCTTGCTTTACATGCTAACGTCGCAGCAAAAAACCTATAGTGACATAAAAACCTAAGCTGACAAATTGAAACAATAAAATGCAACTAAAGTTTGCATGTGTAATGTTCGTACGAGAGAAGATTAATGCTTTCTTTAACAAGAGTTAGACAGAGGAGCGTTAAATATAGAAGGGCTAATATCACTAAATGACTTATTGCTTGGTTATTAAATGCAGGCCCCTATTGAAGGGCGATCCATGGTATTTGCTCGACGACACGGTGATGGCTCACCTATTTAGCATTGACGTAGCCTGTAGACTTAAAAACCTTATGCTGCACGCTTTGGGACAAAAGTGCACGAATAGTACGATTGAGTGACTTATAACTTAAGCTGTTGGGAACTTAATGCATAGGCCCCGACTTATAGGTTTGCCATACCATTTGCTCGTCGACTCGCAGCA
>NZ_BJBV01000006.1:0-219958 GCF_036245925.1 Shewanella sp. M-Br | reverse complement strand
GCTTGCAAAAAACGATTCAACAACCGCTTTTTGATCTTTGATTTTGTTTGCTAATCGGGTATCGATAATGGTTGACAAGATGTCTAAGCCACCTGATTTAAAATCTGGATCGATATAGATATCACCATCATCACCTTCATCATAAAATTCAAACTCGTGGTCTATTGCTGATTCGAATTCTTCATCTAGGTAGAAATCATCGTTTTCCATAACACCGACACATTGATCTCTATAGATAACCTTACGAGACGTTGGCGTTGGTGTTGGTGATTCGATAGTAGTAGGTAGGTCAGTTGATACAAGCGCTTCGGATACTGGGCTTGTGCTATTAACAAGCGACATTATCGTTGCCTCTGATACTGGTTGGTCGTTTTTATCAAAACTGCAAAAGTAATTCAAACCAACAGGAACCATTTGTATAAACGCACCTGCATTAATTAGTGCGCTAATTTTTCTAACAATGGCGCTATCATCTGTAAGCAAAAGTAGCTCATCTTTGTTATATCTACCAATAGCATTTGATAGATTTCTTTGTTTTGCACTGTTAGCGTCAAAAAACACTAATCCACCGTGGCTTGCGTTATTGAATGATTTTACGATTTTCATAAATATCTCTTTTCCCCAATCTTGTTGCTTCTAGTTCTTGTTCTCGTCTTGCTGCGATACCGATTTTAACCAACTCATCTTTAATAATAATCATTAATTCATCGTGGGTTAAACCAGTTAGTGTATTCAGATTTGCGCGTCCACCTTGCTCTAACACCGTTAATAAACACGGTAGTCTAGTCGATACGTTTCTGATATCTTGTCGAGATAGATAGCAAGCTGAAATAAACTCTCTAATGCTGTTCTCTAAGTTAATGTTAACCATTATCCACCCCAAATAATTTAATTTGATTCAATCTTCTTGCATCATGTTTTGCTTCGATTTCGATTCTAAGATTGGTATAAGCATTGATGACAAGTGTTTTCAATTCATCTGATACGATAGCCATTTTGCTAAAACCTTCTTCATTGTCGGGCTGATAGGATATCAATACACTGTCATCTTTAGAGGTAATGGATAAACCATTCTCTGATAGCAAACCAAACCCACGTTGTTTGTTTGTACTTGAAACCATTTTGATATTAATTTGTTTAGATATTTCTTGAATAAACTTTATTGATTTCATTATATTCCTTAGAGTACAGTTGCTAAATCAGCAGCATGTTGTTGTTCGATTTTGGTATAAATTGATACCAGTTTTTCTTTGTGTTTAGAAAACTCGGGAAGCTCAGAGCAAAACTGATAAAACTTTCCAATCAATACTTGTTTAGTGGTAAAAAACTCTAATGGCGGTGTAGTACGACCCTGAAAGAAAACACCTAGTTTTTTGTGGGCATCTAATACTAGTTGGTAGTCGCAAGGGGCGGTACGTTCACCGATTGGTCTAGCAATTTCTTTTGCTGCAAACTTTTCACGTTCGATCGAGCCAGTGAGCCCTAATAGGTCTTTCTCCACTAGGTATTTGTCCATCTGGTTTAATACTTTTTTTTCGGTATAAAGTTGTAACTTTCTTGCTCTAATGCGATCGCCGTTCTCTTCATGGTATTTTTTAAAATACTCGGAACGGTCTTTAGTGGTTGACATATAATTTCCTGTTTTTATTTTTTTATTATGTTTAGCGCGAGAACGCCAAGGGTGAGGATAACAAACGATAGTACGCCCATATAAACTCCTTTAATTGCGCTAGACCTTTTATGATATGGTCTAGGTCTAGCGCTTGTTTATTAACAATCTTCTAATGAACTTGCATCACGTTCATGGATTTCCTCGATTAATTCGCGGTTGATTGCAACCAAAACCTTTAACTGGTTAGATTGGATAGCCATCAATGTAATCAGGTCATCTTGGCGTTTGCGCATATCTGCTAACAGATTTGCTTGCTCAGTGATTTGATCCCGTTGATGTGATACTACTTTGTATAAGTTTTCAATCTCTTCTTTTGCGATACGAGCATCAAACATTAGTGATACGATTTCTTCTGTTGATGCTGTACCCATAAACTCTAATGGGATATCCGCTTGTGATTGTTCTGCCATTTTTCGAACGATAGCTAATATAAATTCGACATCAGTAGTGCAGTATTCTTTATATGGATCGTTTTCTGCTTCCACGGCTTTAATTGCTTTTCTGACAGCAGCTAGGTTAATTTCTTCGATCTTGGTTAATATTGACATTTTTTAATTCCTTTGTTTTGTTTGAGTGGGAGAAACTATCTCCCACACATGTATTTAGTAACGGTTTAATTTACTCATATCGATTGCCTGTGTTTGGTCGGGCGCCACCTCTGTTAGACTTAATACTAAAATCAATAGCAGTCGGTTGTTTTAGAGTGGTTAAATCAATCGGCATTTCATGGTACTCAACCTTTGCTCTAACTCTTAATGCAGTTCCAGTTGGCAACGTGACTCGGATCATTTTAAATACAAACCCGTCTTGTTCTTTATCTAGAAAAAAGTAAGATTCAATTTGATTTGTGATGATAGATCCACATAAAATTGTTTTTGATTTCTCAATATTGTATTTTCGGAACGTGGTCGAAAGGGACTCAACTCGTTTTTTTAATGCAGCAGATTCATTTGGGCTTGCATCGGGATTATTCACCTGCAATAGATGGTGATAAATGTTTTTTAGTTTTTGATTACGTAATACAACACTAATGCCACGTGAGTCTGTATTTGTGTTATCTGTCAATTTGATTTGACAGCCAGTAATGACTTTAGCTATGTACTGAACGGTTTTATTTGATTCGATCACCACATCATGCGGTTGGTCGTTGATATTTTCTGTAATAGTGGTTTCGTAATAATCGGATTGTTCAGATAGATATCTCAGTGTATCGATTACAATTTGTTCTAATGGTTTCATTTTCTAACTTCCTTTGTTTATATAATGTATTTAGATAGGTGTGGGAGAACGGTTCTCCCACAAAGGTGATAGGTTGCTGGTGGTAAGTATGCGGGTGCTGGTGGTGTTAAATGGTATGCGGGGTACTGGTGGTGATAAATGTTAAAAGCGGATTCATAACAATACTAACCAGTAATAGTATTATCGTCGGTTCCCGACTCAGTAATAATAGTATTGATTTTAAGTAATAGTATTGATCAAACAAGTTGGTGAGCGCAGCGAGCAGACGCGCAGCGTCCCAATCAATAGCAATCTGTAACCATCTGTAATCCGTCCTATTGATAGGTGGCTTCGCCACGATGCTTCGCATCCTCTGATTTTAAGTAATAGTATTGATCAAACAAGTTGGTGAGCCGTAGGCGAGCAGACGCGCAGCGTCCCAATCAATAGCAATCTGTAACCATCTGTAATCAGTCCTATTGATAAGTGGCTTCGCCACGATGCTTCGCATCCTCTGATTTATTAATTAATTTGTTATGTTAACAACTCAACTTGTATAAACACCCCCTTTATAGATCTTGAGTAATTAACGTAAGGATCATTACTATTATTTGTAAGTCGGGAACCGACGATAATACTATTACTGGTTAGTATTGTTATGAATCCGCTTTTAACGTAAACCATCCATAACAAAAAAGGGATACCAAATTAATGACATCCCTTTTTTTACTTTAAATCTCAAAACTAAAATCAGCAGGCACACGTTTGAAATTTATCGCTGATTTTAGTTTAACCATGTGTTTTGGTTCTAACTCGTTTGGTTTAAAACCATTTGCATTAGTAAAATTAGATATTAAGCGGGCTGCTTTTGGATTTGTTGTACCAGCTTTAACCAATGCAGCAACAACAGGACAACCTTTACCAGTTTTACCTTTATTTCCTTTTGCGTTTATATTACCAACAGGTGCGCCACCAGTATCAACAACAACATTAATAGCCAAACTTTCGTCTATTGTTGCATTTGGAAATTTGGTTGCTAAAAACTTAGCACAGCGCATATCAGATACAAAAAACTTTAACTCACCTGTGTAGCTTGGATTGCGGATAGCAGTACGTGTGACAGTCTGATAGGCCACATCAAGCATGTTCTCGAATACAAACGCATCAACTAAAAAATCTTGATCAAACCCTAATAACTCACTACACATATTCATAAACGCTATATCGTGTGGATTTGGGTTGCTAGAGTATATAATCGCTGCTTGTGTACGATCGCTATATTTGTTAATACCATGCGATTTAGCACTAATCAACTCAAAATGATCATCTGCTTCGATTGTTTTTTTATTGTCATTGTTTACTGCAATGATAATACCTTTTTCTGAGTTTGCTTTAACAACATCAAGCATCTTATCAAAGTTTTCCATCATTGATTCATTACTAATAAAATCACGGTTTTCAAATTTAAGTAAAGGTATAATAGTTACCTTTTGTTCCATTGCATTACCACGGATATTAAGTCTACTTGGATGGATATTAGCTAGTTCATAACCACATAATTTAGTAAAGTAACCGACCGCAACAGAACCCATTGCGTTTGCACTCATTAAGTGGATATGCTCGAAATTATCAAACATTGTTGGGTTTACGTGAAATAAGTAATGAAAATAATCAAAACCACCTACTAATGGCTCGTCTTTTTTATATGCAAAATACTCGTTGTTTACTTTACATTTAAGTAAATTAATTTTACCTACTGAAAACTCTTCACTTTGTTGGTCGCAATGTTGATCGATAATCAATTGTAATTTTGCGTTAGGGCGATTAATAACATCATCAAATAAAACTGAATCGAATTTGGTTGTTTTTAAATGATTTAGTTGGATCAATCCACTAGGTAACTCATCTATCACCAAACACCTTTCACCAAACATATTACCATTAGATATCAAACACGCATGAGTAATGATAATAATACGAGTATTTTGTATTTTATTTTGATTGTTGATGATGTACTGAGTAACAGACCCACCGCATGTATCTTCATTTAATACTAATACTAATGCATTTGGTAACTGTGCTAGATATTGATTTTGTAGTTTTTTAGTTGGTACTGATATAAGGATGTATAAATCAGCTTGTTCTACTTCAATCAAATTTTTCATTAAATTGATCATTGAGTGTGACTTACCTGATCCAGCGTTATGTTCGTGGATAAAAAGTTGTTTGTTATTCATTTTATTTCTCGCTTAATTAATTACCCATTCCAATTGATGCTGGATTAATGTGTAATGATGGCCGAAAGAAGGATTTCTTTCTTATATATCTATTTAGTAAAATCGTATTCAATAACTCGGCTTTTACTTATGCATTTTAAAAAGGCCATGACTATTGCAATAATTTGAGGATTATATGCGTCATGGCCTTACAAAAATCATATTAATTTATCATTGAGTCGATATCGCCCCATCAAAAACCATATCAGACTAATACCATTCTTGAGCGAGGCAAGAAAGTAATAGTGCGGTTCCACAATGATAAATTAATATGATCTATTAAAAAACTCGTTACCACAACCCATTATGGTAACGAGTAAAAAAATAATGGGGAAATGAATAGTAAACCCATTATCATAAACAACTTAAACCTAACACAAAACACAAAACACAAAACACAAAAATAAACAGCATAATAATAGTCACTCGTAAGCGACTATAAAGGCAAACCAAAAATGATAAGTAAGCAATTCAAACTGACTATCATTATGCTGTCTGTAAACCTATTATAACACAATTAAAGCGCGGTCTAAACTAACAGGCTATATTGTGATATCCCCTGTTGCCAAGGGCATCACATATAAACAAGATATTGTCCATTAAACTAATATCACAATATAGTCTCATACCACATAACAATAACCCCTGTTGCCAAGGGCATCGTTTGCAAGGAATTTTGATAACAATGTCAGTATTATCGTTATGTGGTCTGTTTAGTTTAGTGCAAGGCGTCGATATCAAGCGGAGGACTCAACATCAAGCAAAGGGATTGGCAATGGTAATTGGCTTCCCCATACATGTATTTAGCAATGGTCTAAAACCGTGTTTTTGGTGTGTTGATCAAACTATTGCTTAAAATCATAGATTGCGAAGCAATTACGAGCGTAGCGAGTATAATCAATAACTTACTAAACAATAGCGTAGAAATAGAGTTCTTATAATATTTATAATATCTTTATTTCTACGCACATTTATTGACCAGCTAGTGATAGGTGGCTAACGCCACGATTTCGCTACGCTACATCACCCTATAGTATACGCCACCAGCACCACTCAGAGTGTTAAACAATGGTTCTCCAACTCTCTAAATACCTTTATAAACAAAAGGAATTTAGAGATGTCAAAATTTAAAAAAGAAGATTTACTATCACTCGCACCAACCAAATCAATAAATTTATCAGATAACCGCATTGTCCAAATCAGAGGTCTATGTGTTAAAGAGATCAAAATCATGCTTGGGGACAACTCATTTAACGAAACGATGGTTGAGGTAATCCAAAGCTGTGTTTTAACAGAGATCGATATCAGCAAGTTACCGACATTTGATATTGAGCTACTGTATCTAGCGATTTGGCGTTTAAGTAAAACAAGTGCAATCGTACCCGTATCATTCCGTTGTACTAACGAGATTGACGATAATCAATGCAACCACTTAGTACATACAGAAATCAACCTAGACCACGTTAAGCTGACAGACATACCCAGTACCAATATCGCTATCAATGGTGCACTAACAATCAAGATGCGATTTCCAACAATTTTAGAGCTAGATTTTTTTGATATCGAAAAACCAAGTGATGTATTTGATTTGGTATTGCGTTGTATTGAATCAGTCGCAATGAATGGTGAAACTATGGTGGTTGGTACTGATATCGAACCAAGTGAATTGGCCGAGGTGATGGATTATATTGATGAAACTGGCATGATTAAATTGATTGAGTTTGTTACCAACCTACCGACCAATAAGATTGATTTGGCGGTTAAGTGTGATAAATGCGGTCATACCGAACCTATGCGGTTATCTGGTCTAAATGAGATCATCGGGTGGGTTGAATGAACCTAAACCTAAACTATGTATCTAGGTCTGGTACAACCTCAGATGATGAAACACCAGACCTAGCTAGATTTATGAGAAAGGTCGAAACCAGTGATTTAGCTAGGTCAAACATGTTCTTAGTCCGATTTGTTAACTTAAACAACGGATTAAACGAAAATAGTGTTATATCGCCATTACTACCAAAGACCATTACCGACGGTCTATCCTTTAATCGGATAAAGGACATTAGCTATAACCAAATCCAAAAACACTTGAGCCCTAGAGTCAAAAGTATAATGGGCGCGAGTACACCACTACTTTTAAACACTCTGAGTGGTGCTGGTGGATTGCTAAGTGGTTTCTTTGGCGAAAGTTTTGATGTAAACCGCGACCTTGCAATGTTCTGTAAATCGGTATCACTGCCCGGCACTGCGTTTGATACTCAAGTAAACCATCATGAAAGAAAACCATTTACTGAAGTACGCAATAGGACTACTGATACCATCCGCATGACGTTTTATTGTTCCCCTGATTATGCTGAGCGCACTTGGTTTTTAACTTGGATGAATTCAATACACGATCAAGAAAACGCTATTTTCGGATTTTACTCAGATTACGCCAAGCCAATAGACATTATTACTTTAGATAGAGCAGGTGTTAAATCGAGTACGGTTAATTGTGTCGGGTGTTTTCCAATAAGAGTCGGGGAGGTACAAATGGGATACGAGCAAAATAACGAGATTTCTTCGTTTGAAGTAGAGTTTGCAATATCGACAATGAATCACGTTGCAACAAAAGGCAGTCCTAACATGGTCAACTCGATCGAGTCCTTTTTCAACAAATCTAGATCAACCATCAAATCGATTATCTAAATACCTATGCCGATAAGAGGGCATTAAGCAAAAAAGCCAACTGTTAATTCAGTTGGCTTTTTTTTATCCAAAATTTCAATATGAATAGACTATCACCTAAACATAGTACGGTTTTGCACATCAAATCACTATGATATAGATGTTTACACCACTTAAATCATAGTTTATTATTCATAGTGGTCTAATCATAGTAATGTGAAGTAATGATACGAGTTTACATGCGAGCGAGCACAGACGATCAAGATGCTGACCGTGCAAAGCAATCAATTAAGGATTTCCTAAAGTTAAGAGATGTTGCAGTTGCTGGTTGGTATACTGAAAACATATCAGGTACTAAATTAGATAGACCTGAATTAAGCCGATTGATAAATGATAGTGAATCGGGTGATATCCTTTTTGTTGAAAAATTGGATAGGCTTACACGTTTACCTTATGAGCAATGGGAATCTCTAAAAGCAAAGTTAAGGGACAAAGGGCTGATCGTTGTTGTGATGGATCAGCCAATGACACACAGTGCTTTTAGTGAATTAGTTGATGATAGCTTTACCTCACGTATCCTTACCGCCTTTATACTCGACCTGAGTGCATCACAGGCGCGTGATGATTATGAGACTAGGCGTGTCCGTGCAGCACAGGGTATCGAGAAAGCAAAATCACAGGGGAAGTATAAAGGACGCAGTAAAGACAATACCAAGCGTGAGGCAATCAAAAAACTGTTACTAGCTGGTGATACCTATTCAAGTATTCAGCAAGTTATCGGGTGCTCACCGTATCTAGTCCAGCAAGTTAGTCGTGAGTTAAAACAAGCTGAATGAAATCAATGGGAATTGTGGTGTATCTCTGGCTTATGGATAAATCGAGACTTAACACCATCAAAGAAATTTGAGATAACTAAAAATGTTGTTGTCGCTTGGTTTTTTAGTCTAAGTATATGATGCCACTTAAATTAAGAACGATTGGTATATACGTATAATCCCTTAGTTTTCCAAGAGTCCATCAACAATCTGGCTATCTACGGATTTTAATATAACTAAAACTAGTTCAGCTTGTTTTTTGACAGTTTGGTTTGATATTTCAACTATCTCCCCTTTGATTGTTTTTCCCGTTCTGTGAACTATATCGTGGCGAATTTGGACACATTTCGCTAATTCTCCCTGTATATCTTTGGGCAGATCAATTAGCAGCACATTCGAATAGAAAGTATTGATGGTCTCAATATTATGAAAAGAAAGGGTATTGATGTGATCAAGGATTGAGGAGTCAAGTTGCTCAAGTGTTTGAAATATTTTAGATACACAGATGTTTTTTTGACTTGTGTAAAACGGTTTAAATCTTTCTACAAATCTTCTTTTAATAGATTGTTTATTAAGCACTTGCCTTTTAGCTATATCCGACAGATAGGTTTCCATTATAGTGATAAGGGCACTAAACGAAAGCCGCTGGAGAACTGGATTTTTTACATCAGAGTTACAAAGAACTATGATGGCTTCTATCTCCAGTTTTGCAGATTCAAAGAACTTAGTGTATCCAGCTTGTGATTCTGCAATATCACCAAAATCATCTATCCAGCCACTATCTATAAGAGGAAAGACATTCAATTCACAAACTACATTAGGATCAGTTAGTTCAAGAATGACCCATGCATAGCTTTCAGATGACAAACAAGGAAAATGAAATCCACCACATGTGTAATCAGGGTACTCATCGTAGTTCGATAACATAAATTCTAAAAGATTTTGTTCGGCTTCACTTAATACCAGTTTGGTGTTGTCCTGAGAGTTGCTTGTCTGATTCTTCGCAATTGGTATCAGTTTTATCCAGCTATCCAAAGAGCAATTTTGAAGACCATTGAGGTATTTCACATATTCTAGATAACAACTATTCTCATGTTCATTAAATGAAGCAACATCCTCCTGAATATCTTTAATCCAACGGGCTTTTAGCTCTTTAAATTCAAGTTCTACCGACTCTCTATTGACCCCTTTTAGCTCCAATCTCCGCTTTAGTTTATCAGCACTCAAACGGTAACCAATAAACGTCTCGTTTTCACTAATTTCTCGAACTCTATCCAACTCAGAGAAAACCCACTTATGATAAGTGTTTTGCCACTCTTCTATGGTAAATCCACCTAACTCAATTCCTACCCATGTAGACATAAATCCTCAACCTCTTTTCTTTCAGAAGACATGAACTCAGATTTCATCATCTACATATAAAATTTTACTAAAACGATAGTTAGCGTAATGAAATATCCAGTTTAAAAAATAAGCTCTGGGACAAAAGCAATTTAAGCTAGCCTAAGTTACCACCACCAATACTTACGTGATAGTTTGTCTATCTCTTGTTGCTCAGAAGGTGTTAAGCGTTTGCCACTAAAGCGACGCTTGTTCTTCAATTGCTGATAACGGTCTAAATCGCCCTTGTTAGAAAAACTTATACCGATTATTCCTATAAGGACGATTACACCAATGAAGAAAGCAATCATATTTTCCCTAAGTAGGTAATCCCAACGTTCTTTTACGTACTTTCAAAACGAACGTTGGAATGCCAGTTATCTACACTAAAATCGTCAAAACGGTAAGTTAGGCTTTCTGATCCCAGCCTACAACATAACCATTTTCTACAGTAATTCTTAACGAATAGCGATTTGCACCTTGATGATTGTATTTCCAAACTTCTTTAACTTTAGTTTTAAGTCGCTTATTGTCTACGGCTTCTGGACTACCTAAAGAGTCTAAAAGCTGCTCAACTGTTTGACCTTCCCAAAAGTACCCGTCGAAAATTTTCTGAACGATTGACTCATCACCATACTTTTCTCTTAGAAATGCAAGGCGGGCTTTTTTCTTACTGCTGCTGTGTAAAACCATTAGGATAATTACGCCAACTATTACGAAAACTGGAATTTGCCAGCCTGTGGTCTCAAATATTTTTGAAATCACAACAACTGGAATGCCGATTATCATTGCAAGAGCAACTAATTTTCCTTCTGCTTTAGTAGATCTTCGAGCCATATACATCCTCTGTATTGTGCTTGTGTACGAGTTTTATCCTTCTAGTACATCACGAATTAACAATTTCACATCAACGTATCAAAAATCATCAAGAGATACCATATGGTAAAGCACATTGCTGTTTTGAAAATTGTTCTGAGTCGTTGAATTTTGAAGGGGATTATGTTTTTGAGGTTATAAACACTTGACCAAATCGCTTTTGGTGGTACAAATAGTAGGTCATTAAACAATTTAACCCACTTAGGCATCTTTAAGCATGTGAATGGTTACTTACCTTATGTCCCCCCGCAATGATAACTTGTGAACTCGGCCAGGCCCGGAAGGGAGCAACCGCAGCAAGCGACTCGTGTGCCGGGGTGTCGGCTCTAGGGGAACCTCCAATTCAACTTTCCCTCTGTTTATTCCGTTGTACTTCTCTATATCTACTCAATTTATGTTATTCAATATTTTAGTTTGCAGACTATTTCCGTTTTCTGCTGTTAATCATTTATAGCGTTAATATTTCTGCACAATGAGATAATCCATTGCCTGCTTCTGTTCTTGCCACTACAACGGCTAAAAATACTCTCAACAGTAACCTTTAACTAAATCAACGATTGGCTTCGGCTTCTTCCTGTAATCTTTTTTGCAGATTTTGTTTAAGAAAAGCGCGGGACTTTTCGAGTGCGGTTTGGATCTCACGCTTTAATTCCTGTAGCTCGTTATAGTCTTCAAAGAAGTAAGTATCGACGAGGTGGCGTATGTAGCGCACTGGCAGTTGATTTAAGGTCACGCAACATAAGTCGGCGAGATAGTCCTCAGGAAGTTCGTCCATAAGTCCTTCATCTGACAATATTTCCATTAAAAGAACTTCGTAGTAATTACGGATTTCGAGTTGCATTGTTATGCTCCATGACGGTTTTCATTGAGTTTGCTACCACAAATGATTTGCCGCAATAAAAAGTTGGCTGTGTCTTTGGCTTAATTGTAGTGCGTCTCTGCTGTAGCCGCCGCCTATCACGGCTGCAATTGGAATATTTTCCGATTTTGCCATTGATAACACAGTTAAATCCCGTCTGAACAGTCCTTCTTGGCTGATATTGAGCAAGCCAAGATCGTCATTTTGATGAATATCGACCCCAGCATCATAAAGAATCAGATCTGGTTGATGGATTCGGATAAGGAGGGCGAGTGTCTGCTCCACTGTTTCGAGGTACAGATTGTCATCGCTGCCTTTGGTTAGCTCAATATCATAGTGGGAATGCTGCTTACGACTCGGGAAATTCTCTTTGCAGTGAATCGAGCAACTGATGATCCCTTGATGTTGGTGGCTGAGGGTTGCACTGCCGTCACCTTGATGCACATCGCAATCAAAAATCAGTACCTTGTGTACTTGTTGCTGGCTCGCGATGGCATTTCTGGCCGCGAGGATAAGGTCGTTGAAAATACAATAGCCGCTGCCAAAATCGTAATGGGCGTGATGGTAGCCCCCCGTGAGATGCAGGGCAATACCCTGATTTATGGCTAATGAAGCTGTGAGTGTGGTGCCAGCCACAGAATGCAAGGTACGCTCAACTAAGGCTTCACTCCATGGGAAACCAATCCGTCTAAGCGCCGCTGTTGGCAAGGTACCCGCGATAAATTGCTCTACATATTCGCGTTGATGCACTTGCATTACATCTTCTGCAGTCATGGCCGTCGGCGTGTGGAACTGTGCAGTCGTGGCAATGTGGTTATCGAGTAAGTACTGCCGTAAATGTGCGTATTTAGTGGTGGGAAATCTGTGATGGGGAGGAAGCGCCAGCTTGGAATAGCTGGCGTGATAAACCAGTGGGATCAGAGTCAATATTGACTAAACCTCGTTATCGCAAGTTGTTATAGCTGTGAAATTGCCCAGCTCATAAATTCTTTACGGGTTTTTTCATCCGCTTGTAGCCACCAGTATTGCAACATTTGTTGTGGGTTGGCTCCTGCTGCTTTAGAGGTGTCTACGGGGGCTGTGAGTGATGTTGCGTTAACGGTCGCCGATGTTGTCACGGGTGCTGGTGCAACGGCTACTACTGCTCCAGCGGCACCGGTTGCTGCTGCAGCAGTACCGGATACGTCAACGGCTTGATTACCACTGAAAAGGCGAGAGACGAAGCTTTCTTCTTCTAAATTGGTATTCACCACTTGGTAATTGACGTTGCCTTTGTCACTACGGGTTAATTTGATTTGTGGGTTTTGCGCGTAAACTTTAGGCTTTTTAACGACTTCACCTTCGGCCGCTTGCAGATAATATTGATGGTCGCCATCAACATCTAAAGTAACGATGAAAGGTGCTGACTTAACAAAGGTTTGGCTGTCACTAAAATCATCCTCTACCATTTCATGATAACGAATGGCGATTTTGTGAGTGCCGGGGGCCAATTCTAAGCTGCTTTTATGGTTGAATACGCTCGACTCGACTTTTTTACCATCAAGAGCAAGGTACTCAAATGACATAGGAATGTTCAGATCTGCAGCGAAGGCTGAGGCAGATCCGAGTAATACTAGCAGGCTGCTAATTGGCAAAAGTGATTTCATTGTTACTCCTTAACGGTTATTACTCTGATACGGGCGTTCGAATATTTGAATGCGATCTTCTATATAACTAATAGCTTGCCTGCATTTTCCTAGACGACGATGCATCAAAAGGATGTCATTTTGCAATTTTATTTTGTCAGCACTATGACAGTTTTCAAGTTTTGATTCCATTTCTTCAATTTTTTGTTCAAATTTTTTCGCCCAATTCAGATGTTTGTTCAATTCTTCGTAGATCTCATGACTATTTTGCATCACGTTATTGGCGATCCAATCGAAACCACTGGCTTGGTGAGACTGATTCTGGCGTTGTGCAAAACGGGCACGACTACTGGCACGCTGCTGAGTTTTAGACTTAATGTCGATAGAAGTGGTCAGCAAGGCCCGTTTGACTGCGGTGAATCTATCTTGGATCCGCTCACAGCTCAGGGCAATGGTCTGGGGGGCGAGTTTGAGCTTAATTTGTTTTTCGAGCTGCATAATACTGCTACGAATTTGTTCAATACAGGGGCTGAGTTGGGCGCCGTGTTGGACAAACAGCGAGTGATTAAAACGCTCCGTTTCTTGCAGGAGTTTACGCTGCGGCGGCGCGAGTCGATTATCGTGTTGCAGCACTTCTTGTTCTAAGGCTTTAAGCTGATTCTTCAGCATCACCATTAATTGTTGGGTGTTCACAACCATGCGCTCCATGCCAAATTCGCTGCAATCATTAGCACGATCAAAATAAACAGTGGGCGGATAAAGGGTATGCCAAATTTAATCGCACAGCGGGCGCCGATAAATGAGCCTAACATCATGCACAATCCCATCCACAAACCTATTTGCCACTCTACCTGCCCAAGCCAGCCAAAGATAGTCAATGCGGTCAAGTTGCTGGTAAAAGTCATCGCACGGGCAAGGCCACAACTGTGCAGTAAAGGCAGTTTATACAAAGAGCCTGATGTGACGGTCCAAAATGCACCAATGCCTGGGCCTGCAAAACCATCATAAGTGCCTAAAGCCAGTCCCTGTAGCCATTGTTGCTTGGCTGGCGGCTTGCTGGTTGGTGCTTGGCAGTTAACGTCTGACATCGCATTGGGGCTGACTAAACTGTAAATGGCGATGCCAATGATCAGCAAGGGTAGGACCTTTTCGAGCCATTGAGTATCGACTAAATAGACTAAGAAACTGCCCAATACCGCGCCGATAAAGGTGGCGATAAAAGCCATGTACCAAAACGAGGGTTTAAAGAGGTGCTTGCGATAATAGGTCCAAGCCGCCATAAAAGAGCCAAAGCTTGCGGCTAACTTATTGGTGCCTAATACGGTATGCGGCGCAATGCCTAAGGTTAACAGTGCGGGGATTGACAATAGGCCACCGCCACCCACGACGGCATCAATGAATCCAGCGATAAGACCTATGACTGCCAACAGGGCCCAATGACTGGGCTCGAGTAACAACTCCAAATTTTAATCCTACTCTATAACACGTCTAAAGGGCGGTAAGGCGTCCAGTAAGGACTTGCCATAGCGTTTAGTAACTAACCGCCTATCTAAAATGGTCACTCGGCCATAATCTTGCTCTTTACGCAGTAATCTACCACAACTTTGAATAAGCTTACGTGAAGCATCTGGAATCGTTAGTTGTAAGAAGGGATTACCGCCTTTGACTTTGACATATTCTGCATGCGCTTGCTCAACGGGCGAGGTTGGTACGGCAAAGGGCAGTTTAGTGACGATCAAGTTAGTCAGATAATCGCCGGGCAAGTCGAGACCTTCAGAAAAACTGCCGGTGCCAAACAAGATGCTTGGTTCGCCCTTATCGCATTTAGCTTTATGATTTTCTAATAATTGTTGCCGTGGCGCATTGCCTTGAATAAGTAGTTCAGTGGTGAGTTTACCTTCAAGTAATTCAACCACTTTTTCCATCTGCCAGTAGGAGGCGAATAGCACTAAGGTTGCCATTTCGCCTTCAATAAGGGTGATGATTTGTTCGGCAAGTTCAGCCGTATAGGCATCATCCGTCGGCTCAGTGCGCATTTTGGGTAAATAAAGAGTCGCATTATTGGGGTAATCGAAGGGCGATTGTAAGGCTAAATAACGACTGCCATCGTTGAGTGATAACCCCACCTGATGTACGAAATGGTCGAAGTTATTGAGTGCGCGCAGCGTGGCGCTACATAAGACTACGCCTGCGGCCTTTTGCCACAGCATGGATTCCAGCATAAAGCCGACTTCGATAGGTGAGGCGCTAAACAGATAATCCACTTGTTTACCTGTGATGAGCTCAACCCAGCGCGCCATAGGTGCACCTTTATGTTTATCTTCCTTGGCCATCATCTTCCACAATTTTTGTAGATTCTCGAGCCTTTGCAGCATAAATCCAGTTTCGGCTAATAGTGCTTCGGATTGATGTTTAGGAATGTCGCCATCTTTAATCGCCTCTGCCAGCAGTGACAGCATTTTATTAAACTGCTTGAGGGCAAGATTAGAGGTCACTGCAAGGTTTTCGGCCAGAATGAGTAATGACTCTGGTAGTTTGCCGTGCTCAAAACGCAGACGGTTTTCAGGATTGGCAAAGTGTTTGGTCTGGGTATCGCAATAGTGGGCCACTTGATTGAGCTGGGCGATAAGATCGCCTAAGTGATCCTGCATCGCCTGCGCAGGAGCAATAATGTTGTTGCTCTTTATTTGGTTTTGCAACTTAGCGCAGGTTTTGCCAATTTTTTCGAGCCAGTCGCATGCGCCCCTCAGCGTGGCTTGAGCACTGGAGAAATCCCGCGCCACAATCGGTAAGTGATGTGCCTCATCGATAACATAAAACACGTCTTCGGGATCGGGCAAAATCACGCCGCCACCTAGCTCTAAATCGGCGAATAACAAGCTGTGGTTGGCGATGAGTACATCCCAGGTATCGACATCTTCACGGGCTTTATGAAACGGGCAATTTCTGTGGCTGGCCACTTGACGATGACAGCTGTGTTTGTCGCAGGCGATTTGTTGCCACAGGTGATCGGGCAGCGGCACGGCTAAGGTATCGATTTCGCCGTTCCAGCGACCTTCGTTATAGTCTTTTAACAGGCCATGCATCATAGCCACTTGGCTATTGTCAGGTTTAGTTTGCCACATGGCCATTTGTGTACTGTTGTCGTCACCGATGAGCATCGCCAGTTTCGATAGACACACATAACGTTGTCGACCTTTTACTAGGCCAAAGCGGAAATTTAAGCCGGATTGCTCAAGGAAGAAGGGCAAGTCTTTATGCAGTAATTGTTCTTGTAAGGCAACGGTCGCGGTGGCGATACAGACTTTTTTCTTGCTCGCTAATGCCAGTGGAATGGTACCGAGGATGTAAGACAATGATTTACCGATCCCAGTGCCTGCTTCGACCACAATGATGCGCCTATCTTTATCATAGTCGCCGGCGAGGGTCTTAGAGATTTCCGCCACCATATAGTTTTGTTCGCGACGCGGCCTAAAATTAGGCAAGGCAGTAGCGATATCTTTATAGATGGCGCGGATCTGGGTTTTTACATTGTCAGGTAACATGCGTCACTACTTTATCGAATTAATGCTGTACATAATAACAGTGATTGCATAGCCTAAGAAACTTTTCTGCCATTTGGCGGCATTTAAATTGAGGAACCATCTAAATTGACTAGCTACGCGATTTGGGAACCCATGCGATGAAGTCAGAGGCTACCGCGGCCGTTAGTGTACAAGGTCGAGTCTTAACACGCCATGCGATTCATCGTCATGGGAGTTTAGTGTTGCAGTATTATCTGGCTACCGCCCAAGGCCCTGTGCAGGTGGAAGTGCAAGGCACTGAACACATTTGTTTTTGTCATCAAACTGATGTCACGGCTTTGCAGTTGCAAACGCCGGGTCAAGCATTGCGGTTTGTACCGTTAGCACTCAAAAGCTTTAAAGGCGGCGCGGTTAGTGGTGTTTATGCTAAATCGAGCAACAGCTTACGTACCTTACAGCGCATCGCTAAAGATGCCGACATCCCTTTATTTGAAGCCGACATTCGCCCTGAACAGCGTTATTTAATCGAGCGGTTTGTGGCGCTGGATGTGGCATTTTTAGGGCATTTCTCTGCGACGAGTAACATACACGCGCCGACTAGCGACAGTTTTGAGGCTAATTCGCTGCCTGTGTTTATCGCCGAGCGGGCTAAGAGTATTGCCCCTTTAACGGCTGTACATTTGCGCTGTATCTCACTGGATTTTGAATGTAGCTTTGAGGGTTTACTCTATTCGGTTGCACTATATGGTCAATACAGTGGCCTAGACGAAGAGCAAGACAGTCTCAAGCAGACTTATGAAAAAGTGATTATGGTGGGTGAGGCTGAATCAAACTCTCCCGAATATATTGAATGGGTGGCCGATGAGGCTGCACTCATTCATCGATTAATCGCGTGGTTCCATGAGTTTGATCCTGACTTTGTCATAGGTTGGTCAGTGGTGAGTTTTGACCTCGCACTCTTGTCACGCCGGGCATTATTACACCGTATTCCGCTCACCATTGGCCGCGGAGGGGCAAAGCTTGAGTGGAAAGTCGATAATAAATTTCGGCCAGAAACCTTAGTTTTACCGGGCCGTGTGGTACTCGATGGTATCGATTGGCTTAAAGCCGCTTTCTATCATTTTGAGCGGTTTTCGTTGGAATTTGTTTCGCGGAAATTATTAGGTGAAGGCAAGGCCATTCATAACGTGGATAATCGCGTTGAAGAAATTGATCAGCTGTTTAAGGCCCACAAACAAGCATTAGCGCATTACAATCTTACTGACAGCCGTCTGGTGTGGGATATTTTTACTCACACTCAATTATGGGAGTTCGCCCTCGCGCGAGCTGAACTAACAGGTTTAGAGTTGGGGCGGGTTGGGGCTTCGGTGGCGGCATTTAATCATTTGTATTTACCGCATCTACATCGAGCAGGTTACGTCGCTCCCGATGCTCCTGCGAGTGATGGGATCGAAAGCCCCGGTGGCTATGTGATGGATTCTGTACCGGGACTTTATAAGCATATTTTAGTGTTCGATTTTAAAAGTCTATATCCCTCCATTATTCGTACCTTTTTGATCGACCCTAAGGGATTAATTGAAGGTTTGCAATTGCCAGAGTCTGACTGTGTTGCGGGATTTCTCGGTGGGCGTTTCAGTCGGCAACAGCCCATTTTACCTAAGCTTATCCAAACATTATCTGAGCAGCGCGAAAAGGCCAAACGTGAGCACAATGCGCCTTTATCCCAAGCGATAAAAATTATCATGAACTCGTTGTATGGGGTTTTAGGTTCTCAAGGTTGTGTTTTCCATGATGCAAAGTTAGCAAGTTCGATCACTATGCGTGGCCATCAAATCATGAAACAAACCCGCACATGGATAGAAGAGATGGGCTATCAAGTGATTTACGGCGATACGGATTCGACCTTTGTCTGGCTTGGCAGCGAGCCTGATCTCTCAGACATTAACGCCTTAGGTAACACTCTGGCGCGGGAAATTAATGCTAAGTGGCAGGCTAAGATCGGTGAAGATCATCAAGTTGAGAGTTTTCTCGAGTTACAGTTTGAGCGCCACTATGAGCAGTTTTTTATGCCGACCTTAAGAGGGTCGTTAGAAGGCAGTAAAAAACGTTATGTTGGCGCGTGGCGTAATGCGAGCGATGAACTTGAGCTTACTTTTAAAGGTATGGAGCAAGTGCGCAGTGATTGGAGCCCTTTAGCGCGCAAAGTTCAAGAGTCACTCTATGAACGGATGTTTAACCAAAGGGATATCAGTGTTTATTTAGCCAGTGTGTTTGAAAAGCTGCTTAATGGTGAGTTGGATGATGATTTGGTATTTCGCAAACGTATGCGACGCAATATTGAAGATTACACGGCTAAATCTTCTCCCCATGTTAAAGTCGCTCAACAATTATGCGACTTAACAGGAGATGCCTCTTTTGGCAAGCGTGGGGCGCAGATTGATTATCTGATTACTGTAAATGGACCGGAATCCTTACTGTACAGAACGTCACCAATTGATTACCAATACTACATTGATAAGCAAATTGGCCCTATTGCCGAGCCTGTTTTTTCGATAATGAAACTAAACTACATGGATATTGCGTCAAAGCAGTTGCTGTTAATATAGTGTTTTTAATGTTCTTTATGTGTTGCGCAGGGTGGCGAATGTAGCGTTTTAACCTGTTTTGTAGAGGTTAACTGGTTTGTTTTTGTGATGTTAATCGACATATTCTTTAGGTTTAGCTTTGAGGGAATATTGAAAGTTTGCTACCCTTTAAGAGGAAATTGTAAGGAAATATAACAACGGAATGACGTTGACAGAACATAAACAAAAAAGGTTAAGCACCAAATGAACAAGACGTTAGTAGCAACTGCGCTTGCAGCAATTTTTTTAGTTCCATCAGTCTCAGCTATCGAGATCTATAAAGATAATAAAAATGCCGTAGAAATCGGTGGTTTTATTGATGCACGCGTGATCAACACTCAAGGGGAAACAGAGGTTGTTAACGGCGCATCTCGCATTAATTTTGGTTTTAATCGTGAGTTGACTGACGGTTGGAAAGCATTTGCTAAATTGGAATGGGGTGTGAATCCTGTTGGTAGTAGCGACATCGTCTATAACAATCGCTTCGAATCTGTTCAAGAAGAGTTCTTTTATAACCGTTTAGGTTACGCTGGTCTGTCCCATGACACTTATGGAACACTGACTATTGGTAAGCAGTGGGGCGCTTGGTACGATGTCGTTTACAACACTAACTATGGTTTTGTGTGGGACGGTAACACTGCAGGTGTTTACACTTATAATAAAGATGATGGCGCGGTAAACGGTGTTGGTCGTGGTGATAAAACAGTTCAATATCGCAATGCATTTGGCGATGTAAGCTTTGCAGTTCAAGCACAGTTGAAAAACAGCAGCTTCTATACCTGTGATACAACGGATGATATTTCACAAGCTCAGTGTCAAGCGAACTGGGAAAGCGGTGATAAAGCAGCTCAACAAGTAGAATACAATTATACTTATGGTGGCGCGCTGACCTATAAAGCCACTGATATGCTGACCTTAACTGCGGGTGTTAACCGCGGTGAGTTTGATGTGAGTTTTGGTAATGGCGAACAAACCACTGCGGTTGATCTTATCTACGGTGCGGGTATCACTTGGGGTAACTTCGATAGCAATGGCTTATACGCTGCTGCAAACGTTAACAGACAAGAAAATCATGACACAGACAATATTGGTCGTTTGATTAAAGACGCCTATGGTATTGAAAGTTTAGTTTCTTACAAGTTTGACAATGGATTACGCCCATTCATTTCTTACAACGTGCTTGATGCCGGTAAAGACTATGTCATTCAACCTAACTTTAATGCCGATCCTAACGATGAGTTCAAACGTCAGTTTGTCGTGGTTGGTTTGCACTTTGTATGGGACCCAAACACAGTGCTTTACGTAGAAGCACGTAAAGATTACAGCGATTTTACCAGTGCAGATAAAGAACAAGAAGCTAGAATGGCGCTTTCTGAATCTGACGGCGTTGCCATTGGTATCCGTTACACACTTTAAGTTTCCAGTTTCTATATAGTAGAAACCACTGTTTTAACAAAAAGCCAGTCAGCAATGACTGGCTTTTTGTTTTTAACGATAAGTCAATTAGTAATAAAAAAAACATTGTGTATTTTTTGTTTGTATTTAGTTATCTTTTTGTTGATTAAATGTCTCTCATATGATTTTATGCTTCCGCAGCACTTCGGAATGTTTAAGGTGCCCTTGTTTAAAACTGCTTATTAAATAAGCAAATTATAATAAAAACATGATTTTCCCGGGAGATTGACAATGCATAAAAAAAACTTGATAGCAAAATCTGTGCGCTTTGCACTGATTAGCGGTGTGACTGCTACGGTATTAAATGTACCTTTTACATTTGCAGATGATAAAGATGGAGCAAAAGTTGAGCGTATAGCTGTAACTGGTTCGCGAATTAAACGCGCAGATATGGAAACTGCTAGTCCTGTTAGCGTGATTGATGCTTCAGCCATTATTTCCTCTGGTGCAATATCGATTGATGATGTTTTGCAGAAAATGACTTCGGCTGGCGGTGCTATGACTAACGCTGGCATAAATAATGGTTCTGGTGGTAATTCTCGCATAAACCTCAGAGGATTAGGCACTAACCGTACTCTAGTTTTGGTTAATGGTCGTCGAATGATTGCTTCTGGTACAGGAGCTGCTTCTACTGTTGACCTTAATACGATTCCAGTTTCTATGATCCAAAGAGTTGAAGTACTTAAAGATGGTGCTTCTGCGGTTTATGGTACAGATGCTATTGCTGGTGTGGTTAACGTAATTTTGAAAAGAGACTTTGAAGGTTTTGAAGTCAACGCCCAAACCGGCATTTCTGGAGAAGGTGATGCTGACGAGTCTACGATTGATATGACTTTGGGTAACACCTTTGATAAAGGCAATGTCGTTATAGGCGCACAGTATACAAAGCGTGGCGAGGCAAGCCAAGCTGACCGTGATTTTTCTGATTGCCCTGTAACAGAAACTAAGCCTGATGCAAGTGGTAAAATTAGCTTGTTTTGCGGTGGTAGTGGTTATTCTCAAGGTGGTCATATTTGGGGCGATACTGCAGATCTAAGTGGTAGAGGTGGTACTTACCATGATTATGTTACTGCAAATGATGCATATAACTATGCGAAAGATAGTTATCTATCGACGCCAATGGAACGCTTGAATCTCACGGCTGCTGGAACCTATGAGTTGACAGATACAACTCGTTTCTTTACTGAGGCTATGTATTCAAAGCGTTGGTCAAATCAACAAATGGCTCCTCAACCAATTTGGAACAGCGATGCATGGGTTTATAATCCTATTTCAGCTGGTGGTTGGATGACCGATGACCTGCTGCCATGGGTTAAGCCTGGAGAAGAACTCTCTTATGGTCGTCGCATGGTTGAGTCCGGTACCCGTGACTTTAGTCAAGTTGTAGACACTATTCGTATTGTTTTAGGCGTAGAAGGTGAATTTGATAATGGCTGGAGTTGGGATGCCTCTTATAATAAAGGTCGCAACGACTCTGTCGATACTCTGGCAAATCTACATAATTTAGGTTCAATTAATGCAGCAGTTTTAAAGGGGGAATTTGATCCTTTTTTACAGTCTTCATGGGAAGGTGAGAGCATCACTCCATTCATCTATACCGAAGTAAATAGTGGTGGAAGTGAGTTAGATATTATTGCCGCAACCTTATCGGGTGATATTGTTGAGCTACCAGCGGGTATGATGGGCTTTGCTGCTGGATACGAGAATCGTAAAGAAGCAGCAAAGTTTACACCAGATTCATTAACAGCACAGGGGTTAGCTAATGATCCTCGGGTAGAACCTACCGGTGGTGATTTTAGCGTTAATGAAATTTATGCTGAATTGGCTATCCCATTGTTAAGTGGGTTACCACTAGTGGAACAACTCGATCTGAGTGCTGCAATGCGTTATTTTGATTACAGCACGTTTGGTGATGACACTACATGGAAACTAGGCTTAACTTGGCGAGTATATGATGACCTTATGTTCCGTGGGGGGTTGTCTACTGCATTCCGTGCTCCAACTGTTGATGAGTTATATGGTGGTAAGTCACCATCCTTCGAACAAATTGTTCATCCTGCAACAGAACAAGACCAAGCAGAAGTCACTGTTGGCGGTAATGGGTTATTAACTCCAGAAGAAGCCGACATTACAACGATAGGTTTAGTTTATTCACCAAGCTTCGTAGATGGTCTGTCTATGACTGTTGATTACTACGATATTGAATTAACAAACACTATAACTTCTGTTGACAACAATTATATTGCTAACCAATGTTTAGATGCTGCAGGTAATAAGATCAATACTGATACTGTATTGTGTCAATCTTCTAATATTCAGATTGATAACAGTGGTCGTATTAAGTTTGACAATGGCCTACAAAATATCGGTGCGACGAACACTGCGGGTTATGACCTTAATGTTGCTTATGCATTTTCAGCTCTAGGATTGGATTGGAAAGCAGGTTGGGATACATCAATTCTGACCGAATATGAAGAATTCGATCCTGATGGTGTTGCTGTGGATTATCGTGGTTACATTACCGGCGGTACGGGAGCCTATGCAAAATTCAAGAGTAATATGAACATCACTGCTAGTGCAGATGACTGGAGCTTTACTTACGAAGCTCGTTATATTGATGGGATGGACTCATTTGCTTGTAAAGGCAAAGAATCTAGTTGTTATGCACCAACAGTTGGGAGTGTTATATACCATGATCTATCAGGATCTTATGATTTAACTCAAAACATTCGTCTATCAGGTGGTATCAATAACCTGTTTGATAAAGAGCCTCCCTATTACACAGGTAATAATGACTCAAACACAGATCCATATACTTATGAAATGTTAGGTCGTTATTTCTTCGTTCGTGCGAGTATGAAGTTCTAAATCCTCGTTAGCGGGAGTCATTATTTTGTTCCAGCTTTAATTATAAAAACCCTGAGGCAACTTGGGGTTTTTTATCATCAGAATGAAGAAAATGGAAAACTAACTGGTATATAGCGTAATGGTCATTTAGATTAAGTCATTTATTTCAATAATTTGGTCACCTTAAATAACGAGTACTTCTCAAATGGAAGGTAATTCAAATTTTGTTATTGTATTTGTTCGACAAATTTTCAGAACTCGTCAGTTCTGCCCGCACATGTAAACTATCACAGACATCTTTGGTCATTGTTCTTATTGGCAATCAAGGACAAGTCAAATCCAGTCAAATGTCAGTATTAAAATCACTTTGGTTAAAAGTGCATGTTTAAGCAGAACTGAGGTTGTTTGTTGAAAATTATTCCTATGTTGTAATGATCTCCCCATTTTTTGCCGAACAAAATTTAGCCATAAAATGTCAGGTTTTTTGAGCACTTATACTTAAAAGTGGTTTTAAGTGTTAATTTTTTTGCAAGTATTTGTGTTTGAGTTGTTTTTCAATTTTATAATGGTTAACTCTCCATCACCTTAAAATAAATGCTTAAATTTCATTGTCTTATGGTTTTATTCAATTTGGCACTAGATAAAGCTTATGGCTAATCATCAGTTTTAAACTATTCACAAACGGCGATTGCTGTGTTATTTCTGCTTCAATTGTTGATTAAGTGTTTTAAATGTGATTTTATTGGTTCATCTATGTGTCGGCGTGTGATTTTTTGGTGTCGAGCTTAGAGGAAAAGTCGTCAGTGAGATGTCGATGAAAAATAATAAAGACATAGTATGTCAAGGGAGATAGGCAATGCATAATAATAATTTATTAGCTAAATCAGTGCGTTTCGCATTGATTAGCGGTGTGACAGCAACAACCTTAAGTACATTCGGCGTATTTGCTGCGGAAGAAGATGGTGCAAAAGTCGAGCGTATTGAAGTTACTGGTTCTCGTATCAAACGTACTGATATGGAAACAACAGTACCAATTACAGTTTTATCAAGAGAAGATATTGCTCAAACAGGCGCAATTAACGTTGCGGATATTTTGAACTCATCACCAGTAACAATTGCTGGTTCAGATCAATCAAATAGTGCCTTCACTACATCTACAGTTGGTCTCAATACAACTTCATTACGTAATTTAGGAGACTCAAGAACTTTAGTTCTTGTCAATGGTCGCAGATTTGTTTCTGGTGTTGATCCATCAAGTGGTTATGCAGTAGATTTAAACGCAATTCCGACTTCGATGATTGAACGTATCGAAATTTTAAAAAGTGCATCTTCTGCTATTTATGGTTCTGATGCTGTAGCTGGTGTAGTTAACATCATTACTCGTAAAGATTTTGATGGTGTAGAAGTAAATGCTCAAACAGGTATTTCTGGAGAGAGTGATCGTAATACTAAGACTGTTAGCCTTACATCCGGTAAAACTTGGTCAGGTGGTAATGCTTGGGTTTCGTTGGGTTATGATGATGATGAAGGTATTAAAGCAACTGACCGTGATTTTTCTAAACAGGACTTGGCAGTTTTTCTTGATGAGAATGGTAATGAATATGCTGGTCCATTGAATTCCTCTTTCGCCCCACAAGGCAAAATTGGTAAGTATAATGGTGATGGTACTTTATATTCAGGTGCAACAGGTAGTTTTAACAGAGCAGAATATCGGCAGTTAGTTACTCCACTTGAGCGTAAATATGCAGCGGCTGGCTTGAATATGGAGCTAGCAGATAACGTATCTATGTTTACTGAACTTAACTGGAATACGACTAAAACGATAGATTCCACTATTGAACCAACACCTTTAGATGTCGTAAACGATGTATGGTTGAAAAATCGTAATGGTAAAGGTGGAATGGACATTAATTCTCCATTGATTCCTGATGCCTTACGTAATGCTCTTGTTGCTGACGGAATTACAAATTTAAATCAGACAACGTTTACTCGTCGATTGGTTGAATTTGGTCCTCGCTCTACAGATTTAGAAAGAAATACGATTCGTATTGCTACAGGTGTCGATTGGGCAATAAATGATGCATGGGCATCCCAAACGTACATGACCTGGGGGAGAACTGACCAGTTACAAGATAACGGTGGTCAGGTAAATAAAGAGCGAGCAGCACTTGCGTTGGATGTGATTAAAGATGCCAATGGCAACTTAGTATGTGCTAATGAACTAGCACGTTTACAAGGTTGCGTTCCATTAGATTTATTTGGTGCGGGTACTGTATCTGATGAGGCTGTTAAGTATATTGAATCTCCTGCAAAAGCAGCTGGTCAGGCAGAGCAGTTTGTTCTAGGAAGTAGCGTAACAGGAGCTTTACCTGTTGCATTACCGGGGGGAGATATTGGTGTTGCCATGGGCTTGGAATATCGTGAAGAACGCGGCGTTTACAGTCCTGGGGATTTAGCTCAAACAGGTGCGTCAAGTACTAACCAATCAGATCCTACCGATGGAAAATTATACTCAAAAGACGTTTATGTTGAAGCAATTCTTCCTGTTCTTGAAAACCTGGAATTTGATTTAGCAGCGCGTTTTGCTGATCATTCTGTTACTGGTGGTGATTGGACTTGGAATGCTGGTCTAGAGTATACGCCATTTGATTCGTTTAAGGTGAGGGCTTCTGCTGCCACAGCTATACGTACTCCAAATATTTCTGATTTATACGGAGGACGTGGTGAAACTTTTGCTACTGTAGCCGATCCTTGTGATGGTGTGACTGCAACAACTGCTGGAAATGCGGCGGCTAATTGTCGTGCAATCCAATCTGTAAGTGATCGAATCGCTGCTGATGGAGTCTTTAAGTTAACTCAAGCAGAGCGTCAGGCCACTGGTGGTACACAAGGTGGTAACCCTGATGTCAAAGCGGAAACTGCTGATACTTGGAGTGCAGGTATTATTTGGCAAATCGTTGATGATTTGGCATTTACGTTAGATTACTATGATATATCTGTGAAGGATGCAATTTCTACAACAAGTCGCACGACAGTGTTGAACCGCTGTTTTGATGTTGATGCAAGTCAGTTCTCACAAAATTGTAATGGAGCTGCTGTACGTGATTTTAAAGGTGCTTTGATTGAAGTTCATTCAGGTACATCTAACGAAAATAACATTGATACTTCAGGTATTGATGCTGAATTTAATTATACGACTGATTTAGGGCCTGGTAGTTTTAAAGCTCAACTAGTTTGGAACTACACTAATGAATATGTTGTTACAGGCATTCTATCTGGTGAGGCCATTGATTATGTCGGTGATGTTACGCATCCAGAACATAGAGCTAACTTGAATTTATCCTATGCTCTTGATGAGATGAGCTTTGCATGGCGTATGCGTTACTGGGATGCAGTTGTTGACTCAGTAGATGAAAGTAATGGTAATTTTACAGATGGTGCTTCATTAACTACATTTAACGAGATTGATGCGGTTATATACCATGATGTAAATGCTAGTTATACATTTGCGAATGGGTGGGAAGCAATGGTAGGTGTCCGTAATTTATTTGATAAACAACCTCCATTATTGCCTCAAGGCTCTAATTCTGGCTCAACAGGTATCAATACTGCGTCAGAGGCTTATGATGTAACAGGACGTTATTTCTATGCTGGTGTTACTGCCAAGTTTTAATGACTGACTATCGGTAATTAGACTATTACAGAATGGAACCGGATCAATGTTGATCCGGTTTTTTTATTAGTAAGTAAAGTCATGTAAATATGCTGCTTAGATTAGGGCTTATTGTTTTTGTTGTACAAGTATTACTCAGGCTATACATGGTAACCACATTAACGTAAATGCCAGTGAAACCATATTGGCGTAATTCTTCGCTAATTTTTTATATTGCTCGGCAGTGTTTAATTTTTCAAAATTATTCTCCACCAAATGTCGATATAAACACTAATCAATCTTCACTTGAGGTGTGTTGTTATCGTTGCGCTTTGAGATAACTGATTTCCCACCTTTATTTGCGGAGAATTCACGAAAAGTATCACTTCCATAACCTTTATCAACAGTCACAGTATCAACCTGCTTTAAGTGCTCAATGAGGCCAGGGGCTGATCATGCTCGATCGATTTTCATACGTCCCCTTTATAAACAAAGAGATAAAAATAACTTGATTGATCTCGTTAGTGTGATCAAATAGCCCTCTTTTTCTTTGTCTCAACACCTAATATGCTTAAACATTTCGAAAACATTACTGATTGCCGTTCCCATATAAATCTAGAACATGATGTCATTGATATCTGTTTTCTTATTCTGAGTGCGGTTATCTCAGGCCCGCAAAGTTGGGCTGATTGCCATGAGTTCGGTACATTGAAACTGACGTGGCTACGCCAACATCGCCCTTTCATAAATGGTATTCCCTGTCAGCAAAGTATTGGGCGAATTTTCAGAGGCATATCTAAGCAATCTCTTCTTGATGCACTCATGAGTTGGGTCAATGAACATCGACATCCCCCATTGCGATTGTTGGGAAAGTGCTTAAAGGTGCCAAAGCATCAGCTTCAAGCGCAACCTTACATTTGGTCACTGCTTATGATACTGGCCCCGGCTTAGTGTTTAACGCAAAATCAGGCGTGAGTAAAAAGAGTGAGTTGAAACTGGTTCAGGAGCGGCTAACTTGCCTTGATTTGAAATCAGAATTACTGACATTTGATGCGCTCTACTGTCAGACTAAAACACTTGATTATATAGTAAAAGAAGGTGGTGATTGTATTCTGCAAGTGAAAGGTAACCAGCCAACGTTACATGAGGCAGTGCAAGCACAATTTGCAGATTATATTGAGAAGAATCCAGATGCTGAATGTTTTACACAAGACGATAAAGGCCATGGTCGAGTTGAAAAACGGTTCATTTTTCAATGCCCATTGAATTTATCAGTAGAATTAAAGGCGAAATGGGCTCAACTGCACACATTAATCGCCGTTGAACGGCATCGTAAGGTGGGCAATACCATCAGCATTGATACCCATTTTTATGTGAGTAGTGCAGAGCTAACGTCCACAGAATTTGGTACAGCGATTAGAGCGCACTGCACTGGCAAACAGAAAACAATCAACACTGGCTTTTAGATACGCTATTTCAAGAAGATAAGCAGAAGATGTATGATGAAGACGGGGCCAGTATCTTAGCAATTTTAAGGCGTTGGGCATTAAATTTAGTGAAATTACATCCCGCAAAAACGAGTCAGAATCAGAAGTTTAATAGGGCATGCTGGAGTGATGACTTCACTGAGGAGATTATTTTTGGTGCTGGTCAAAAAGTGTAATCAGCCCCTGCAATGAGGTTGGCTGCGATAGTAATATTGTGTCTCTGGCTTTCTGATAATTCGACATAAATCGGTAATTCTCCGCTATCGACTGCTATAAGTTTAATTACAGCTTCGACTTTTATCTAGGCTCTGATTGTTCTGTGTGGTTGCATCAGTTCAGTACTGATGTACGCGCACGATCGAGTCATGGATAAAGACTAATCCTATGTTAGCAAGTCTAGCTAAGGCTTTTTATAGGTAAGCCCACATGCTTTTTTAGACAATAAATGAAGCTGTCTAAAGATTGTACTCCAATGATCGAATTCTTTGGGAAAACCTTGCAAAGGAATAATTGTCGAAGGAGATAAAGAATGCCTTTGAATTTTTGCCTATATTCAGGTTTACCATAAACATGGCCTATGCTTTTCATTAGTTAAATGAAATAGCTTTTCCCTGTGTATCAGTTAGCATAAATCTTGGCATGGCTTGAAGTTATTAGTTTTTTTGTAAAACAAATAATAACGTCTTGCTATGTCTCTAAATATCACTCTCGAAAGAGCAACAGATCCTAGACATTTCTCCAAGAAAAGCGGGGTAATTGAGTAAATTTAGGAAAGCTGCTTTGTAAAAAGGAGTCAGTTAGCCAGTGTAGACATTTTTGAAAACACTATGGTGGGTATTAGGAAGAAGATAATGGTGGTCATCACTTCATTCATTGTGAAGCAGTCAGTGCGTCTCTTCAGTTAATAAAGTTTTCTTCTGTCTCATGATGAAAACAACGGAAACATCATAGATATCACAAAACACTCCTACTAACTTGTTGTGTCAAGGCTTTCTGTGTGATGGGGTTATTTGAGGTCGAAAGATTTTATTACACGGTGCCGCTAGTTCTGATGTTCTTACACCGAGTTCAAGTTAAGTAAATCTTATCGGGGAATATGAGTAAAGAACATCTACTCGAGTTGCTTCAATGTTAAAAAATGTTAATTTTAACAAACGGAGTACACAAAGTTGAGAGTGATCTATCTTTATGATTTTATGGGTTTTAAATTGATTTTATATTTTGTAACACAAATAATAATAACCCTAAAGATTCATTTCCGCCTAAAAAAACACCTTTCGTAAAAAATTTCATTATTAACGCTTCTTTACACTAGTTTTTAGTCGTCTGAAATGTTGACACAGGTCAACATTTTGTGAAATGATGCCAGCGGGTCTATGCCTGTAAGGGCGTAGGAAAGGGAAGAAAAAACTAAGAATCACAAGAGAAAGACGAACTTACAGGAATTTTTTCGGCAAGTATTTATGCCTTGTCGTTATGTTGCTGGTAAGTTAAACCTTTTTATTCACTTCAAATTGGTTGGGAACTATGTCCAAGGTAAGCAATAGAACAAAAATCGCTACTGCACTTGTTGGCGTGCTGGCATTAGCGAGCAGCAACTTAGTAGTTGCAGATCCTCTTACCGACGTGCAGAAAGCGGATAGTATGATCCATGCTGATGCTGCTGCGTCGCAAAAGAACGTTGATAAGTATTTCGATCAAGCACAAGACATGCTTTTTGAGTATGGTTCTGTCGCAGATGAGCGCGAATCACTGAAATCATATAACGATTACGTTGCAAGCTTAGTCGCTGATCAACAAAAGACAATGGATTCAGTGCAGGGTGACATCAATGGTGTTGATAAACTTCGCCAAGGTGTTGTGCCATTAATGTTTAAAATGGTTGAATCATTAGAACAGTTTGTTCAATTAGATTTACCTTTTAATTCTGAAATACGTACTAATCGTGTTAATGAGCTGAAAAGACTCCTTAATACTGCCGAAGTCACACTAGCAGAAAAATACCGTCTAATTCTTGATGCTTATAGTATTGAGCGCGAATATGGTAGTGCTGTTGCCGTTAACCAAGGTAAGTTAAACCTAGATGGTAAAGAAGTGTTGGTTGACTTCTTTAACTTAGGTCGTGTTGCTCTTTATGCACAGAGTTTAGATCAAAAGACTGGCTGGATGTACAACCCAGAATCTAAGGGTTGGGATAAGTTAGATGACAGCTATTTGCGTGAACTGACCAAAGGTATCCGCATTGCCCGTAAACAAGGCGCTCTAGATCTATTCGCGTTACCAATTCCTGCTGCGGAGACTGCACAATAATGAAGAAGTTAATTACTACAGCTGTGTTGGCTGCAAGTTTCTCTTTAACTGCTGGTATGGCGAGCGCTGCTGATGCGCCTAAGTCAATTGACCAATTATTGCAACAAGTTAAAGTTGAACGCGCTGCAGAAGGTAAAGTCAACAGCAAGCGTGAGCAAGAGTTCCAAGCAGAGCGTGGCGATAAGGCCGCTTTACTGCAAAAAGAAAAAAATGCGTTGGCTGCTGAAAAGCAACGTGGTAAAGATTTGAACCAAGCGTTTTTAGATAACGAGCGTAAAATTGCTCAGTTAGAAGAAGATCTAAAAACGGCTCAAGGTGACTTGGGTGAGATGTTTGGTGTAGTTAAAGGTGAAGCTGGCGATTTCGCAGGTAAACTGGCAAGTTCAAACATCAGTGCTCAATTTCCAAATCGCGATAAATTTATTGCTGATTTAGGTGCCCGTAAGCAATTACCAAAAATTGAAGAGTTAGAACAATTCTGGCAAGAGCAGCTATTTGAAATGGCGCAATCTGGCAAAGTGGTTAAGTTTGAAGGTTCTGTTACCGAAATTGATGGTAGCGTGAAAACAACGACTATTCATCGTATTGGTGCTTATAACTTAACGGCTGATGGTAAATATATTGTATATAACCCTGAATTAGGTTTAGTACAACAGCTGTCTCAACAACCTGAAGGCTACCAAGTTAGCGCAGTTGCTAAATGGGAAGAAACGGCTTCTGGTACAGCACCTTTCTATATTGACCCTGCTCGTGGCGTACTGTTAAACATATTTACTAACAAAGCTAGCATGGAAGATCGTATCGAGTCAGGCGGTACCATTGGCTATATTATTCTGATATTACTTGCAATTGGTTTATTAATTGCGGTTGAGCGTTTCATTGTGCTGGCAGCTATCGGTGCAAAAGTTAAACGCCAAGCTAAAAATGTTGATAATCCAGGTAACAATGCCCTTGGTCGTATCTTGAAGGTTTACCATGAAAACAAAGATGTTGATGTTGAAACATTAGAGTTGAAGTTGGATGAAGCTATTCTGAAAGAAACGCCTGCATTAGAAGCTCGAATTTCAATTTTGAAAGTCATTGCAGCTATCGGCCCAATGTTAGGTCTGCTAGGTACAGTAACAGGTATGATTGCGACCTTCCAAAGTATCCAACTGTTCGGTACTGGTGATCCTAAACTGATGGCGGGTGGTATCTCTATGGCTCTGGTTACTACAGTGCAAGGTCTGGTTGCGGCTCTGCCTCTGATGTTACTACATGCAATACTCGTTGCGCGTAGCAAATCAATCACCCAAATTTTGGAAGAGCAAAGTGCCGGCATTATCGCCGCACATGCTGAGAAGAGGGCTAACTAATGATGCTATACCTGATGGACATATGGGATTCCGTCAGGGGCTTCATGGCCGCTGGAGGAAACGTCCTTTGGTTGGTTGCGTTTGTATTGTTCTTAATGTGGGTATTGATGCTTGAGCGTTATTGGTATCTTAATTGGATATCACCAAAGCAACATAAAGCTATCATATCTGCGTGGGATTCTAGAGAGGAAACCACCTCTTGGTACGCACACCGTATCCGTGAAGCTTGGCTGTCCCAAGCGAAGCAAGATTTGAATGCACGTATGCTGATGATAAAAACCTTAGTAGCTATTTGTCCTATGATAGGTTTGTTAGGTACCGTAACCGGTATGATTTCAGTGTTTGATGTGATGGCAGTTCAGGGGACGAGTAATGCTCGTTTAATGGCGGCTGGTATTTCAATGGCGACTATGCCCACGATGGCGGGGATGGTTGCAGCATTATCGGGAGTATTCTTTAGTACTCGTCTGGATGTAAAAATGAAAATCAGTTTAGAAAAGCTAAAAGACAGCATGCCGCACCACTAGAGAGAGATTGAACATGGCACGTAAAAAGCATTCCAGTGTAGACGAGGAAGCGCAAATTGATATGACACCGATGCTCGACATCGTGTTTATCATGTTGATCTTCTTCATTGTAACAACGTCATTTGTGAAACCTTCTGGTTTGGATTATAACAAACCCAAAGCTTCGCAAGCGACTTCAAAGCCTTCGGCTAACATCTTTATCGGCGTCAGTAAAACAGGCGTGATCATGATGGAAAACCGTCAGGTTGATATCGAACGTGTAACAGCAAACGTTGAACGTATGTTAGCTGAAGCTCCTGAAGCTGCGGTATTGATTCAGGCAGATAAAGACGCAACGCATGGCTTAGTTGTTAAAGTTCTAGACCAAGTCAAAGCGGCTGGTATAGATAAAATTTCGGTATCTGCGGGGAACGATTAATATGCTAAGAGCACTAGTATCGATCATTATTGGTGCTGCTGTGACTTTTGGTCTGTTCGCTTTTATGGCGTTCTTGGTCGGTGGCGGCGCACAGCGCGGCGAAACATCGGCCGAGACCCCTGTAATTGAAATCACTATGGATAGACAGGATTCAAAAGCACAGAATAAGCCAAGGGTAGTGCCTAAGCCACCACCACCGCCAGAACAGCCACAGAAGCCTGAGGCAACGCCGCCAGAATCTTCGAGCAATATTGACACAGCAATGTCGTTCAATATGGGTGGTGTAGAAGCAGGAGGTCACTCAGCAGGTGGTTTTAAATTAGGCAATATGATGACTCGCGATGGTGATGCTACACCTATCGTTCGTATCGAACCTCAGTATCCAATTGCTGCGGCGCGTGATGGTAAAGAAGGTTGGGTACAACTTCGTTTTACCATTAACGAACTCGGTGGTATCGACGATGTTGAAGTTATTCAAGCAGAACCAAAACGCTTATTTGATAAAGAAGCGATTCGTGCACTGAAGAAGTGGAAGTACAAGCCAAAGATTGTTGATGGCAAGCCATTGAAACAACCTGGTATGACAGTACAACTAGACTTCACCTTAGATAAAGGAGGCAACCAATAATGCGTAATGTTAATAAAATCGCAGTTCTATTATTGCTTTCTGTTTGTGGCGGTTCATTAACTCTTTCATCTGCAGTCGCAGAAGAAAAGTGTGCTATCGACAAACGTCAATCTAAAGCTGTGGGTGAAAGCGCGGCGAAGAAAGTTCAGAAGTCATTTGAAGCTTATACCAATGGTCAGGTCGATGAAGCTATTGCTATTTTGCTAGAGGCAAATGCCAAGAACGACTTCGACAAAGCCTATGTTGCACGTATGTTGGGTAACTTTTATGCCGAGAAAGGCAAAATGGATACCGCGATCAAGTACCTAAAACAAGCTGTTGAAGCTGATATTTTAGGTGGTACAGATCATGCTGCAACTATGCGTCTTTATGCTGATTTGCTATTACAAGAGAAAAAGTTTAAGGAAGCGATTCCTTATTATTACAAGTGGATGGAATTTACTTGTAAAGCCGATTCTCAAATGTATCGCCGTATTGGTATTGCGCATTCAGAACTTAAACAGTGGGATAAAGTGATTGAAGTGGCCGACAAAGGTCTTTCATTAGCTGAATCTCCTGACAAAGGTCTGTATCAAATGAAACTGACAGCTTACTTCAATCAGAAGAAGTACAAGAAAGCTGTTGGCGTGTTAGAAGTCATGGTGCCTTTATTCCCGGATGATGGCAGATTGTGGGTTCAATTAGCACAGTTTTATTTGATGGTTGAAGACTATGACAAGTCTCTTGCAACTTACGATTTGGCTTATAGAAATGGTTTCTTAGATAGCGCGGGCAACATTACGCGTTTAGCGCAGTTAATGGCACAAAAAGGTGCTCCTTATCAAGCCGCTAAAATTTATCAGAAACATATGAAATCAGGCATGATCGCTGAGGACGCTAAGTCTTTAGAGATTTTGGCGGGTTTCTATCAAAATGCGAAAGAGTTTAAGCAAGCTGCTGAGTATTACGGTAAAGCTGCAGCCATCACCAATGATGGCAAGACTTACTTGAAACAAGGTCGCTTATTAAACTTGAATGAACAATATACAGCTGCGATCCCTGTGCTTGAAAAAGCCATATCAATGGGTATTGATCATCCTGGTGAAGCAAACTTTGAATTAGCTTTGGCTCATTTAAGTTTGAAACAGTATAAGTCGGCTTATAACCGTGCAGTGTTAGCTGCTAATGATAAGAAGACACAGAAGAGTGCAAATAGCTATATCTCTTATATTAAAGAGAAAGCACGTATGCATAATATCACGCTGTAATTACTTCGCAGTTTAGTGTTTGAATCGAAAGCCCCGAAAGGGGCTTTTTCTTTGGTATCAATAAACCTATTTACTGTAAGCGGATTAAAGCTTGAGATTGATCATGATTTTTTTCAAGCTGTTGTGAAAGTTGGCTGACATTACTGAAGAGTGACTCTATTTTACTTTCCTGTGTAGGTAGGCAAATACAGGCAGCCAGTTTATAGTCGATTGTCAGTTTATGATGTTTACCAAAATCTTGATTAAAGTCAGATATTTGTTGTTCTATTCGTTTTAACACTACTTCCGTCCCCACCTCATCTATATTGAACAAACCCAACGCAAAGTGATTGTGATCTAGCCTAGCAATCATATCTGTTGCTCTTAATAACGCTTCTTGCACTTGTTTAGTAAAGAATTCGAGTAAATGGGGTTGTTTGACGGTTTCATGAATGTGAGGGCACAGATACAATAGTGCCAAGCTTTGGTGGTCTCTCATGTGACGATGCCATTCTCGGTTGAATACTTCCATGAAATAGGTTTGGTTATAGACTCCAGTTTCTGGATCCCTGAAACCTGAGTTGCGGAACGAGTAGATCATAGATTAACTCCGATAGCAGACCTTGAACTAAGTATAGAAACAGTTCTGCAATAGCGGGCCAAAAAGGAGAAATATTAAAATGAAATTGGGTTTATTGGCAGGTTCGATAGCGTTAATCTTCACCCTTCAAGGTTGTTCTAAACCTGAAGTCACTGCAGTTCAAGAAAATAGCTCGGCTAATATGACAGCAGTGCAGGGCGAAACACAAACGGCCGAGCAGCGTTATTTAGCGCTTGTGGATGCTTATTTTAAAGATTACCTAAAGCTTGAGCCCATCTACGCCACTTTTGTCGGCGTTAATGACTATAACGCCGATTTCGGCGGAGATTTAACTGAGGATTACCTTAAGGCTCGTCATGATCTTAACACTCACTATTTAGCTCAGGTGCGTGCGATAGATCCAAAGCAACTGCCTGCGGATCTACAGTTGAGTTATGACCTGTTCGTCTATGACCGTGATATGGCGTTAGTAGACGAAACTTTCCCTTCACGCTTTATGCCGATAAGCCAGTTCTATAGCACTGTCATTACTATGGTGCAGCTGGGAAGTGGCGAAAGTGCACAACCTTTTAAGACTGTCCAAGATTATCGTAATTGGGAACAGAGAGTCGATGGTTTCATCAAGTGGGTCGCACTTGCTGAAAATCGTATGAATCAAGGTATTGAAAGTAAAGTGGTACTACCTCGAGTGTTGGTAGAGCGCATTATTCCTCAGTTAGATGCTATGTTAACGACGGATGCGACTCAGAGTATTTTTTACTCGCCAATCCAGCATTTCCCCGAGAGTTTTTCAAAGCAAGATAAAGCGGAATTGACCACCCGTTATCAAGCCATGATAGCCGAACGTATCGTGCCAGCGTTAACGAACTTACGCGATTATTTTAAGCAAACCTATTTACCTAAATCGCGGGCGACTGATGGTTGGTCAGGTTTGCCTAACGGTAAAGCTTGGTATCAGCATCTGGCGAACTCACATACGACCACCACTATGTCTGTGGATGAAATTCATCAAATTGGTTTAAGTGAAGTGGCGCGAATTTTATCTGAGATGGATAAGGTGCGTGAGCAGGTCGGTTTTAAGGGCGATTTGAAGGCGTTTTTTGCGTCTTTATCTTCAGAGCCGCAGTATTTCTATAGCGATCGCCAAGGCTTGATTGATGGCTATATGGTATTAAAAGATAAAATCAATCATGTATTGCCTAACTACTTTAATGTGATGCCAAAGGCTGATTATGTGGTTAAGCCGGTTGAAAGTTTTAGAGAACAATCAGCAGCGGGTGCCTCTTATGAAGCGCCTGCGGTGGATGGTAGCCGTCCAGGGGTGTTTTATATCAACACTTATAACCTCAAAGCACAGCCTAAGTGGGGGATGACGACCTTATCTTTGCACGAGGCCGCTCCTGGGCATCACTTCCAAATCGCGATCAAACAAGAGCTGACTGGTGTGCCTGAGTTCCAGCGTTTCAGCGGTTATACCGCTTTCGAGGAAGGTTGGGCACTTTATGCTGAATACTTAGGGATTGAGATGGGGCTATTTACCGATCCTTACCAGTATTTTGGTAAGCTTTCCGATGAAATGCTGCGGGCAATGCGCTTAGTGGTTGATACTGGCCTTCATTCTAAAGGTTGGAGTCGTGAACAGGCGATTCAGTACATGAAAGACAACTCGCCTATGGCTGAGAGTGACATAGTCGCTGAAGTGGAGCGCTACATGGCGATCCCTGGTCAAGCTTTGTCTTACAAGGTCGGTCAGTTGAAGATTTTGGCACTGCGTGCCCGCGCAGAAAAAGCCTTGGGTGATAAATTTGATCTTAAAGCGTTCCACGATCAAATCCTCACCTCGGGTTCATTACCCATGGCGGTCATGGAAAACAAGATCGATCGTTGGATTGCGTCGAAACAAGCTTAGCCGTGTAAGATGCCGTTAATTGACTTTGTTGTCAGTGACGGCATTTTAAGACTTTTTTATTCAACAGAAAGTTTTTATACTGTTGATTCCAAACCTGTTAAAACGAATGTTTTAGTGGGAACTCAATGATATTTGGGGCAAATGTCTCATGATCCTTACAGGAGTTTTACTATGGTCCAGGCAACAGCAAGACATTTGTTAGTCAGCAGTGAAGAGCAGTGTCAAGCGCTGAAACAGCAAATAATGGAAGGCGCAGATTTTGCTCAAATTGCTCGCGCGCACTCTTCTTGCCCATCAGGTGCCCAAGGCGGCGAATTGGGGTCATTTGGTCCTGGCATGATGGTCAGAGAGTTTGATGAAGTGGTTTTTAGTGCACCATTAAATGAAGTACAAGGACCCGTGAAAACGCAATTTGGCTTTCATTTACTTGAAGTGACCAGCCGCGCGTAAGTTTTGCCGCTTATCTAATACAGCTTGTTTGATACGGCAGCGTTTGCTGCCGTTTTGTTTTATATGCTCATCACGGAGTCACTATGCTGGAACTCTACACTGATAGATTGAAGCTCAGGAGCTTACAAGATAGTGATTGGGAACATTTTTATGCACTGCATAACGATCCTGAGATTAATCGTTTTGTACGCGTTCCAGAGTCGCAAGAGGTGATCCGCAGTAAGTTTCAGCAGCGTTCTGATACTTGGTTCTACGGTTCTGGTGTTTGGCTGACCTTAGTGATTGAGACAGTTGATACTGGGCAGTTTATTGGTTTAACGGGCCTTTATTGTCAAAGTTTCGAGGAACAGCGTGCCGAAGTGGGTTATTTACTGGCGGCCGAGGGCCACGGTAAAGGTTATGCGACTGAGAGTTTAATGGCGGTCATTGATTGGGCTTGTTTAAGTTTTAATGTACATAAATTTGTTGGCCATTGTGCTAAAGATAATCACGCATCGGCACGAGTACTCGAAAAGTGTGGTTTTCGGCTTGAAGGTTTGCTCAGGCAGCAATTCAAAATAGGTGAAAACTGGCTCGATGAATCAGCCTTTGGCCTACTCGCCGATGAAAGACGTCTCTAGCCAAATTATCTTCAGCGAATTTTGTACTGTGCTGGTATAATGCCGCAGGTTTATTTTTAGAAGGCGTGTATTAAGTGGCGCAAATTAATCAATTGGCTTTGCATTCTGGCGAAGATTTCATTGAATTGTACAAAGTATTAAAAGTGCAAGGCATGAGCAATGCGGGTGGTGAAGCCAAACATTTTATCGACGAAGGTCAAGTCACTGTGAATGGTGAAGTTGAAACTCGTAAACGTAAAAAAATTATCGCGGGCGACATCGTCAGCTTTAATGGTGAATCAGTTCAAATCATTGCGGCAGAATAAGCCTGAAACAGTGGAGCAAGAAATGCAATTTCCAGATGATGACAATGGTAAAATGCTGGCCGCAATGGCTGAAGCGGGAATCGATTTAACTAAAGAGTTAGATGTTGATTTCTTTTTGGTTTTTGATGACCAACGCGATGCTGAAACTGCGTTAGAAGAATTAACAAATTCTGACTTGGAAGGCGAGCTTGAGCTGAATCTGAATGATGAGCTTGGTAAGTGGGAAATCATTGTTTGTCTCAATATGGTGCCTGAGTACGATACATTGGTTGAACAAGAAGTCATGCTAAATGATTTTGCTGCCGAATTCGGCGGCATGACCGACGGTTGGGGCGTAATGCAACATCAAGACGGTGACGATGAGTTTATGGACGATGATGACCATGACCATGTTCACGGTGAGCATTGCAATCACTAATTCTGATGCGCTTTAAGCCTTGAATCTAATAAACCACCTTTTGGGTGGTTTTTTATTGGTGTTTTTCTGCGCTCAGTTAGTGATCTCAATAGCTTCGTTTGGCACTTATAGCGTTATTGTGCCTCGCTTGAACTGAGATAGGCTTAATGCAGATTAATGACGATAGGGCGCAAAAATCTCTAATAACCAGTCGATAAAAGCTTGAGCTTTTAACGGCAGGCTTGGGGATTTTGGGGTGAGTAAATAATATCGATAGGGACTGGTAAAGGGGGCGTCGAAGGGGATGACTAAGCTGCCATGTGCCAGTTGTTCTTCGATGAAAAATCGCGGAATAAGTGCTGCGCCCATGCCACTCGCTGCCGCTTGACTCAACATATAAAAATGCTCGACACCAAAGGTTTGTGCTTGGGTGAGTGTTAAACCCACCTTTTCCGCCCAATACTCCCAAAGTTCTGGTCTGGTGGTGTGTTTAAGCAAAGTGACATGATTAATATCTTCGATACGCTGGAGTTTCGGGGCTAACGAAGGCGCGCAAACTAAGCATAAATCCTCATCCATCAGCTTGATATAATTCGCGCCCTTAGGGATAACAGTGCTACTACGGATCGCAATATCATAACGACCTTGGCTAAAATCCACGGCAAAGTCGCCAATGGATAAGTCGACATACAAGTGTGGATGGCGGGATTTAAACTGCTCCATTCTTGGAATCAGCCAATTGATGGTTAAGCTTGGCAGCACATTGATGGCTAAGGTTTGCGGCTTAGTGGGCTGACGGCGCAAGTCACTTGTAGCACTAGATAGTGTCTGCAGAGCGGCTTGAACATGGGGTAAATAGCGTTTGGCTTCATCGGTTAAACCGACTTTTTTGTGTAAGCGTACAAAGAGCGCAAAACCTAAATAATCCTCCAATACTCTGATTTGTTTGCTGACTGCGCCATGGGTGACATGCAACTCCTTGCTGGCTAATGTCATGCTCTGTAAACGTGCTGCGGCTTCGAAGGCACGGAGAGAATTGAGGGGCGGTAGTTCGGCAAACATTTTATTTCCTACTGCTGGAAAATCAGAACAGGACTCGGGATTTTGTGTGAGTTTATCTCACGCTGTGCCGACAATAACTCCTTTGCGTTTATTTGGCAAACGCAGTCTAATGTTCGGCAATCACTCTCTTTTTTATCAGAAGAATAATAAATCATCATGGAATTTGAACTGACTCTACAAATCGCAGCGATACTTTTTGCCGTCGCTATGGTGGCTGGTTTTATTGACTCAATCGCCGGTGGCGGAGGCTTGCTGACCATTCCTGCACTTATGTGGGCAGGCTTGCCGCCTGCGGTTGCCTTAGGGACAAATAAGCTGCAGGCCTGTGGCGGCAGTTTTTTTGCGAGTCTGTACTTTGTCCGTAAAGGGCTGGTTGATCTTAAATCCGTTAAGTTAGCCTTGATTTGTGCATTTATCGGTGCGGCATTAGGTACGATTCTAGTTCAACTCGTCGATACTGAAGTGCTGGAGTTGATGTTACCTTTTTTGATTTTGGCTATTGGTTGTTACTTTTTATTTTCGAAAAAGATTTCTGAAGATGATAAACATCAAGTGCTGACTCCTACCGCATTTGCCTTTACTGCGGCATTGGGCGTGGGATTGTACGATGGCTTTTTTGGCCCTGGTACTGGGAGCTTTTTTGCGCTGGCCTTTGTGTCGTTAGCGGGGTTTGGTTTGGCGAAGGCAACTGCCCACGCAAAACTCCTTAATTTCTCCACTAACATTGCTTCGCTGATCTTCTTTGCCTTGGGCGGAAAAGTGATTTGGTTATTAGGATTAGTCATGCTGGCAGGGCAAGCGATTGGCGCAACCTTGGGTTCTCGTCTCGTGGTCACTAAAGGTACAAAGATTATCAAGCCATTGGTGGTGACTATGTCCCTTGCTATGAGTTTTAAACTTTTGGCGAGCCAATATAATTTATTTTCGTAAACTCTTTGATATTAAGCATTTTATAAAACTCACTCATCAATAGACGCTCTTTAAGCTGCGCATGAGTGTATCTTAGTGGCGTCCATCTTGGCTCAAAAGTTAAGCCGAGGTGGATATCACCCAAAAGATCCGCCAAATGACGACTTAAAACGTCTCATCCTACTTTGAGTTAGGTGTACTCTTTCAAGTTTTTTGAATAGTATTACCTGTCATTTTTAATACACTTTTTAGGCTTCTTATTGTTTTGGTGTGTATTTTAAATATTGTGTACATATTTAATCCGATTGATATAAGTGCAGTGTCTATCTTGCCAGTCTTATTTTGCATCGACGGGCGGCATGTGCGCTCGGGTTTAGCGCCACCACTTCTTTAAAAGAGCGATTATGAAATTTATCCACACCTCGGACTGGCACATAGGTCGTCAATTACACAATCAATCACTACTGGATGATCAAGTCTTTGTGCTCGAGCAAATTATTGCTCTAGCGGATGAACACAAGGTGGATGCCGTGATTGTGGCGGGGGATATTTATGACAGATCGATTCCGCCTGCAAATGCGGTCGCACTGTTAGATGATGTGCTTAACCGCTTAGTGCATGATTTAGGCCTGCAAGTCATTATGATTGCGGGTAACCACGATGGTCACGAGCGCTTAGGTTTTGCAGCAAAACAAATGGCGGCAAGTGGGTTACATATTATTGGGCCTTTGAGTGCTGACATTCATCCCATTACTTTATCGAGTTCAAGCGGTGATGTGGTGTTTTATCCCTTGCCCTATGCCGAACCTGCCACAGTGCGCCAAGTTTTTGAGTGTGAGGCGGCAAGCCATGAGGCCGCAATGACGCTATTGCTTGAACAAGTACGCCAGCACGATAGCCAAGGTTTGCCTAAAGTGGTGATAAGCCATTGTTTTTTGGATGGTGGTAGCGAGTCAGAATCTGAGCGGCCACTGAGCATTGGTGGCGCCGATAAAATATCGCCAACGCTATTTACTGAGTTTGATTATGTCGCTCTTGGGCATTTGCACGGACCGCAATACAAAGGTGCAGAGCATGTGCGCTACTCAGGATCGATTTTGAAGTATTCCTTTAGCGAACAACATCAACATAAGTCGGTGACCTTAGTCGAACTTAGCGCGCAAACGCCGATTAAAATTAGTTTATTGCCTTTAACGTCGATACGCGATGTCCGTATCTTAGAAGGGGAGTTAGCCACATTACTCGCCCAAGGTAAAACGGATATCAAGCGTGAGGACTACCTTATGGTCAGACTCCTTGATAAACATGCCATTTTAGATGCTATGGGAAAATTGAGAGCCGTTTACCCTAATGTGCTGCATTTAGAGCGGACTGGTCTGATGGCGGGGCAGCAACAAGTCACCTTGAGCCGAGATCATATCAAAAAAGGCGAGATGGACATGTTCCGTGACTTTTTCTCTCAAGTGTCCGGCGAGTCATTAACACAAGCACAGCAAGCCGTGATGGATGAACTCCTGACTAAGCTACACAATGAGGAGCGCCAAGCATGAGACCACTTAGCCTTTCCATGTCAGCCTTTGGCCCCTTTGCATCGACTCAAGAACTTGATTTTACGGCCTTAGGGACTAATCCGTTATTTTTGATCAATGGACCCACAGGTGCGGGTAAGACGACCTTGCTCGATGGTATTTGCTTTGCCCTCTATGGCAAAACCACTGGTAATGAGCGTGAAGGCAGCCAGATGCGCTGCGATATGGCCGATGATAGTCTGCTAACAGAAGTCACTTTTAGTTTTCAGTTGGGTAATAGCAGTTATCGTATTCGCCGTGTGCCAGAGCAAGACAGGGTTAAAAAAAGCGGTGACGGCTCAACGGTGCAGAAGCCCGAAGCTCAGTTATATAAGATAGACGCCGAGGGTAATGAAAGTTTGCTGGTAGCGAGCAAAGTCTCTGAGGCAACCGCTGAGATTGAAGCCTTAACTGGCCTCGATGTGGAGCAGTTTCGCCAAGTGATGGTGTTGCCGCAGGGAAAATTTCGCGAATTGTTAATGGCAGACTCTAAAGCCAGAGAACTGATATTTAGTCAGCTATTTCAAACGCATATATACCGACGTATTGAAGATTCCTTAAAAAGTAAGGCTGCAGATATCCGCGCCTTAGTGAAAGATCAACGCAGTCGCCGTGATGGCATTTTACAAAGTGCGGGTTTAGCATCCGATGACGAGCTTAGCTGTGAATTAGCCCAGCTCACGCCAGAACTTGAAACTGCCCAAAGTGCGAAAGAACAAGCATTACAGCAGCAACAATGGGTGATAAAAACCAGCGATGCCGCCCAGCATTTATTGGCAGAATTTGCGCAGTTTGATGCCTTAACTCAAATGGCAGTAGCGCTTGATGCACAGCAAGAAAACATGGCTGCGCAAACCTACAAACTGAATTTGGCCAAACAGGCGCAGCACTTGGCACCCATGCTTGAGGTGTTTGTGGCCCGTGAGCAGGAAGCCAAGGCGGCAAGTCTTTCCCTTGAACATGCGAAAACAGCATTAATCAATGCTAAACAAGCCTTCGATAACGCAGAGCTTAAGGCCGCTGATTTGCCCGTGTTGGAAGCGTCGTTACTCGAACAGGAACAGGTCAAACAGCAACTGAATGCCTTAGGGCCGCAGCTCAGGGAATTGGATAGGCTTAATAAAACCCTTGAACAAGAGCAAGCGCAGCTCATTAGCGCGAAAACACAACTTCAGAACAGCAAAAATGAGTTAACCACCGTAGTCCAAAAACGCCGTGAATTGGAATCCGCTCTGCCGCAACTACAGGCCAACAGCGAAACTCGCCTCTCATTGCAACAAGCGCATCAGCAGCAACAGCAGTTATTGTCTACCTATCAGCAATGGCAACAAGTGGCGGCAAGGGTATCGTCGACACAGGCAAAACTTGTTGAGGCTAAAGTCAAAGGGCGACAACTCAGTGCTCAGCATCAGCAAGCACAGGTTGCATATAAAGCCTTATTGTTGACTTGGCACCAAGGGCAGGCCGCTATTTTAGCGCGGCAATTACAGCAAGATGAACCTTGCCCCGTTTGTGGCAGCCAAACACATCCACAGCCAGCACAAAGTCAAGAGCCGCTCCCAAGTGATGAAGCGCTGCAATTAGCACTAGAGGCTGAAACGAATGCTCAAGAAATCCTGAGCAAAGCCAGAGCGGAATATCGTGGGCTACAAACGCAGTTAGAAACCTTGCAACAGCAAGCACAAGATCTCGCGGTCCAATTGGGCACTGCGGTTGATATTCCTTTAGGCGAACATACACATACCTTGTCGCAATACGCTTTCTCACTCACTCAAGCGGAGCAAGCCCATCAGCAGTTACAGCTGTTACAGCAAGAGATTGCATTGTTGCACGCACAGGAAACGCATCTACAACAAAAGCTAGAGCAAGGACAAACACACGACAGTGCACTGCAATCTAAAGTGGATCTATTGCAGGGGCAGTTAGCGCACATGCAGCAAAGTGTTCCATCTGCGCTTGCAACGCTTGAGGCCTTAACTGCAGCAATCGCGCAAAATCAGCAAAGTATCAGCCAAATTAAGCAACAGATCACTAGTGTTAGGGAGCTCCAACAAGAGACTGGCCAATCTTTTGTTGCGGCTAAAGCGGCACTTAATGGTGCTGAAAATGCTGCTGAGGCGGCATTAGCCCAGCAAACGCGTGCACAGCAGCAACTCAATCAGCAATTAGTCGCAGCAGGTTTTGCCGATCAACAGGCCTTATTTGAGGCCATGCTGGATGAAGAACAACAGCGTGCATTAGCCAGCGAAATTGAGGCTTACCAGCAGCGCAGTGCTTTGACCAAGGCACAGTGCGAGCAGTTAGCGCTTAAGCTTAAGGATAAAGTACTACCCGATAGCATTAAGCTGGCTGCTGAGCTTGAGTTCGCGCAGCAAGCATTACACGCTGCCGAGCAGGCATGGCAGTTGCTTCACACTCGCACAGTATTACTGATGCAAACCCAAACCCAGCTGAGTATTGCCGATGCAAAAGCTAAGGTTTTGGAAGATGAATATGCGGTTATTGGCACCCTTGCAGATGTCGCTAATGGAAATACAGGTAATAAGATCAGTCTGCAACGTTTTGTGTTAAGCGTACTGCTTGACGATGTGTTGTTAGAGGCAAGCCACAGGCTACACCTAATGAGCAAAGGGCGTTATCGTTTACTACGTAAGGAAGATAGGGCCAAGGGTAACAAAGCTTCCGGGCTCGAATTGGAAGTAGAAGATGCTTATACCTCCAAAGTGCGTCCTGTGGCCACCTTAAGCGGTGGTGAAAGTTTTATGGCAGCATTATCTATGGCGTTAGGCCTATCTGATGTCGTGCAAGCCTATGCTGGTGGTATTAAACTCGATACTTTATTTATCGATGAAGGCTTTGGCAGTTTAGATCAAGATTCTTTAGAACTGGCCATTCGGACCCTGATGGATTTGCAATCCTCTGGCCGCATGATAGGGGTGATCTCGCACGTGTCGGAAATGAAAGAGCAGATAAATACCCGCATCGACATCAATAAAACCTCACATGGGAGCGAAATGACGATAGTTTTGCCTTAGTTGCTCATTCTCACAGAGTGCGATAAATAACAAATTGTTTTATAAGTGTTATTTATTGTATCTCCTGTGTGTTTAACATTCGGATAATACACACAAAGTGAGTTGGAAATGCCAACTAGCGCATGTTTTTCATTAATGGTGCAACAAAAGAGTGAAATAGCGTTTGTCATAATCGGTTTTTTGATATAAGTTGGAAAAAATTCGGGCTTCCCTCAAAGGGACTGGTCAAAAATAGAGCGCAAAGTTAACGAAAGGTGAAAAGCGTTGCAAACAGGCAAACCCAACTTTATCAACTTATCGCAAACCCGTTTGCAGAACTTATCATCGACCCAAAAGAACATTCTATTAATGGGTAGTTTGTTGATGGGTGCTGCGATGTTGATACCGAATAATAACCATGTTACGCCAACTGCTCAGCGTATCCCTGTTGTTCTCGATATTGAAAATATTCTCCCTCAAGTTTCTGAACCTGAAGTCCTAGATCAAGCTGCACTCATTAATAATGCTCCCCAGTTTGAGCGAATTATCGTTTCCGGTGATACCTTAAGTGGGTTATTTTCCAAGGCGGGTGTTGATCAGCAGACTATGTATAAGGTTTTAGAAGCTGATTTAAACATTTTGGCACTTGATACCTTGTTACCTGGTAACAGAATGCAATTTTGGCTTGATAGTGAAGGCCAGTTACAAAAATTAGAACTTTATTTTAACGCTGCCCGCCAAGTGGTTTTTACGCGTTATGAAGACGGTAGTTTTAATGTTGAAGAAGTGAACGTTGAAGGTGTTTGGCAAAATCGAATTTTGACTGGCGATATTAAAGGTTCTTTCTACGTTTCAGCCCAAAAAATGGGCTTAGCCGCTGCAGATATTCAGCGAATTGAAGATTTACTCAAAGAAAAATTGAATTTTGCCCGTGATTTACGAGCTGGCGACAAATTCTCAGTTTTGGTAAATGATCAATATGTTGAAGGTGAACCGACGGGAAGTAGCCAAATTTTAGGCGTCAGTATTAAAAGTGGCCGTTCTGAAATTAGTGCATATCAATATTCTGATGGTAGTTATTATGATGCTAAAGGTCAGAGTTTAGTTCGGGCATTCCAACGTTATCCGTTAGCTAAACAACCGCGTATGAGTTCACGTTTTAACAGCCATCGCAAACACCCAATCACAGGGCGTATTTCTCCCCATAATGGAACAGACTTTTCTGTGCCGATCGGGACTAAAGTTGTTGCACCTGGTGATGGAATTGTCAGTTTAGTGACGGACCATCAGTTTGCTGGTAAGTATATTGTGATTGAACATGGTGGTAAGTACCGTACCCGTTACCTACATTTGTCTAAGGCGTTAGTGCGTAAAGGTCAACGTGTAACTCGCGGTCAAGTGATTGCTTTATCTGGTAATACAGGTCGTTCGACTGGCCCGCATTTGCATTATGAATTCCATATCAATGGTAAACCTGTTGATCCGTTGAAAGCCGATATTCCTATGTCGAGCAAGTTAGCGAATCAAGATTTACGCACATTCACTAATATGGTGAAGAGTCGTGAAGCTATAATGAACTTAGGTTAGCCAAACCTAAGCTAATAGAATTTATAGTATCAAAGTTTGAATAAACAATAGCACTGACTTTCTAGAAGAGTTTATCAATGCCGATGAAATGAAAATTTCATCGGCATTTTTGTTTCCACAATACTTATTATGGTAGACATTTTCCTGTTATCACGAGTACTGTTCGAGTTGTATAAAAGCTTAAAATTTGTTCGACTCGAAGTCGTGGCGATAAAACATAAGGGGATAAAATAGATAGGATCTTCAGTTAGAAGTGTTATAGCGAGTCATTCAAAAGGTTGTGAAGAGGAAAATTGTGCGGCTGAAGAGCTTATAACGTTTTTTATTAAGGACTGAACAGAGAACCCAATATGCAGTGCTAAATCGTGCCTATCAGCTTGCGTGGCGCCTTTGTATCACTTTTAATGCGCACTTGCACAATTTACCTTTTAATGCGGGACAGCCACCACAGGGTGATTTTTTAAAGGGACGTAATGCAAAGCTGTGTTCCGTGGGTAAAGGAGAAAGTCGAGTAATAATAGTCGATGAAAATGTCGCATCATTTGCGGCAATAAACTTAGCTTTCGCGAGTTTTAATTGTTTTTTGAGTGTTGATTTATTGCTATGGGCAAATTCTTGCTGAGCAATATGCTTAGAGAGTAATTGGGTGAGGTGCTTTCGTTGAGCCTTTTTATTCGTCAAAGATTTATCAGTCAGGGTGTTCAGACGAGATAAGGATGGAATCACTTTTCCTGAACTTGAAACAGATTTCGCCTGTGTTTTGAGTAACTTTTTAGCTTGTTTTTTACACCATTTGCTCAAAAGTTTATTGATATTCTGTTTCGTCATTGTCATTACTGAGTTCTCCTGCGTGAGATACTTCAGCATTCTAAATAAAAACTATTATCAGTCAAGTTTTGGGCGAAAAATATACGAAGGTTAGGTGTCGATTTTATCTGTAGAATAAGGGGATATGTTAGCGTCGATGCAAGTCAATAATAAGCGCAAATCAAATTCAAACTGGTGATAATCCGGCTCCATATGAGTACACAAATTGTAGAAAGCTTTGTTGTGATCTTTTTCTTTTAAATGGGCTAATTCGTGTACGACAACCATACGCAACAAAGGTTCTGGCACACGCTTTAAACGCGAAGAAATGCGAATTTCGTTCTTCGCTTTGATTTTATTGCCTTGAACTCGTGCTACGTAAGAATGCAAGCCAAGTGCATGATGGCTAATATTAATTTTGTCATCAAATATCACTTTTGAGAGTGGTGAGGACTGGCGTAAAAATTGATTTTTAATCGTCTGAGTATAGTCGTACAGCGCTTTATCGCTACGAACGCTATGTATGACAGGATGACGTTTCAGCAATAGCTTGGGTAATGTGCCAGCATCGAGATGTTGCTGTACCTGCTGTTGAATATCAAGGCTGTAACCGTTTAAGTACTTTAATGGATTCATAGAGGATTTAGCTCCGAATGACTTCGGAGCCTGAGTTCATCACATTACTTATACTTTGCCAAAAATTCGGCGATTTTGATGGGCATAAGCGGCTTCGAAAGCTAACTGCTGTACTTTTTTAAGATCTAAACTATCGAAATCAACTTGGGGGGGATTGCGCTTGTTTTGCTCTTTGATAGTGACAGGAGACAATAGACTGACAGGTAATTCCCCTAATTGAATGGCTGCTTCAAGTTTAAAGCTTGTCGCTGAACCCGCGAGTTTACCTTTTTGCTCACGTTCTATGATGACAACTTCATCAACGCGATAATCTTGCATAAGCTTATGAAAAGCGAAGTGAAACTCACGAATAGCTTCTGTGGTAGCAGATTGGGAAACGGTGAAAGACACCTTACGGCATTCTGGCACATTGAAGGTTTCACCTTCATAGCTCAATAAACTGATAATGGCTTCGCCACCTTTTAATTCAACACCACAAACTCTCATGTTACACCTTCAAAATATCGATAATAGCGCTATTGTAGCTGGAAATGACATGAGGATCAGTGTTTACCATGCGCTTTTGATTCGCTTGGCGACAGACTGATAATTTTAGTATGTCAATTTCCAGTATTAGATCATGCCTATGTGATTTGTATCAGAGATAATATCTGATGTTAAATCCACCGGCCTTTATGCATAAATTAGTTTTAAACTTCTTCAGTATCATTATCTTGTAGTAATTGTGCCGCAGCAGGTTTTCTACGCATAGGAGCATCGCCAACATCCACGCCCGTGATGAAACGTTTATCCCGCGACGGTGCTGGTGTGGTTGCTTTGGTTCTTTTGCTCTTACCTTTAGCAAGCTCCGCTTTAGCAACACGTTTTACTGGCGTTTGTTTAGCTTTGCTTTTTAGACCACTAAATTTAGCTTCTAGGCCTGGAATTGTGCTGATCTCAAAGGTTTTTCTGAGGAAGACTTGGACTTTCTTAAAGTTGTCCCAATCTTTTGGCCCGACGAGCGATATCGCATCACCTTTTGCGCCTGCACGACCAGTACGGCCGATACGATGCACGTATTCTTCGGCAAATTTAGGCATGTCGAAGTTAACGACCAAAGACACATTGAGCAAATCCAGACCACGAGAGGCGACATCGGTCGTCACTAGGACTTGTTGTTGGCCACGGGCAAATTGGTCCATGATTTGGTTGCGTGCGGCTTGCTTTAAATCACCGCTGAGTGCGGCGGTTGCAAAACCTTGCGCTGTTAATTTAGCAGCTAAGCGCTCTGTATCTGGGCGCGTCGCAGTAAAGATGATCACTTGTTTATGGGTTTCATCTTTGAGCAAACGGGCTAATAACGCTTCTTTATGGTCTAAGTGGTCACATAAAAAGATACGTTGATGAATATCATTATGCTCAGAGTGAGCCGCGCCAATCGCCACGTGCGCTGGATTTTTTAGTAATGTTGCTGCGATATCATTGATTTCGTCGTGATCTAACGTGGCAGAAAACATCAGCGTTTGACGGCGTTTATGATCTGCTGCATCGTTGATCGCTTTTAGTTGCGGTGCAAAGCCTAAATCCAACATGCGGTCGGCTTCATCGAGGACTAATAACTCTAAGCCATTGAGAAAAAGATGCTTCTGTTCTAAATGATCGGCGATACGGCCTGGAGTCGCGACAATAAAATGCGGTTCTTTCGCTAGGGCTTTGGCTTGGTCATTAAAGTTTTCCCCGCCCAGTACGCTGATGGCCTTGTATTGGGTGTTGGCGACAAGCAGGCGAAGCTGACTATAAACCTGATGCGCTAGTTCGCGGGTCGGTAATAAAATCAAGACTCTAGGATCACGTTTCGACAGTGAGCGGGTAGAAATGACTCTTTGCAATGCGGGTAACAAAAACGCTAAGGTTTTACCTGAGCCCGTTTTTGATGACGCCATTAAATCTTTACCTGCCAATGCGATAGGCAGTGCTTGTTCCTGGATGGCGGTGGGTTCTGTGATCCCCATATGTTTTATGCTTTGAAGCAGACGCTGGTCCAGAGAAAAATCGGTAAATTGCAAAGGTATATCCCCTAAATCTTAGTAAGGGCAGATTATAGCCTTAATCGCCCTTGCTCAGCTATCCACATCGGTGATTATCTCTGCTTCATGCACGGATTGATGTAGAAAGTGCGCCATTTATGCTCTGTTGATTGTATTTATTTACATTGGTATTACAACCTCTTAATTGTGTCGTTTTTACCTATTGACAGTGGATATGGCAGGATTTTACGTTATCGTGTACTGCATTGAGTTACAGGAGAAATGATTTATGGCTAACGGAACAATCCCTTCGGTAGGTATTGCCTTGGGTAGTGGGGCGGCGAAAGGTTGGGCACATATAGGTGTATTGAATGGTTTAGCTGCCATGGGTATTAAGCCCGATAAAGTGGCTGGATGTTCGGTGGGGGCTTTAGTGGGGGCCGCTTACGCCCATGATCATTTACCCGAGTTAGAAAAATGGGTGCGCGGTTTTTCTAGTTGGGACGTGCTTGGCTTGATGGATATTCGATGGCGTAAGGGCGGGCTTATCGGCGGAGACAAGGTGTTCGATGTGCTGCATGCACGTATAGGAGATGTGAATATTGAGAATCTCAATCGTCCCTTTGCAGCCGTCGCGACTGACTTATACTCTGGTCAGGAAATTTGGTTTACTGAAGGGGATTTACGGCAAGCGGTACGGGCCTCTTGCTCCATGCCGGGGATTTTAGCTCCTGTCAGACAAGGAGAACGCTGGTTAGTCGATGGTGCTGTGGTGAATCCTGTTCCTGTTTCGGTCAGCCGCGCCATGGGCGTTGATGTGGTGATTGCAGTGGATTTATATGGCTATCATTCTGGGCGTATCCAAGTGTTACCCGTGAATATGACCAGCCAAAGGACTGTCCAAGCTGAAATGGATATGCCAGCGCGACAAGAAACGGGCTTTATGGATTTATTCGCCCGTGGCCGAGATTATGTCAGCAACCTAACCGATAAGTTTTCACTCGGCACTAAATCGAATCCGGGGATGATTGCTGTGATGTCGCAATCTATGGGTATTTTAGAGCAAAGACATAAGCGGGCGCGGTTGATGGGCGATCCACCAGATATTTGTATTGTGCCAGAGGTGGGAAATATCGGCACTATGGAGTTTCACCGTGCTGATGAGGCGATTGCCGCCGGCGAAGCTGCGGTGGAGAAAGTCGCCCACTTGATTGAAGCAGCGCTCTGGAAGGGCTGATGAGGCAAAATGTAGAGTCAAAAGTTTTATATAGATAGCGTTTGATTGCCAGATAAACAAAAGTCGGTATCACTTTCGCGATACCGACTATTTGCTATCTCATATTGAGATGTTTATACCGCTTTGTTGGTGACTTAGGCTAGTTTTACCAACATTTTACCGCGATTCTTACCTTCAAATAGACCGATAAAAGCATCAGGTGCTTGTTCAAGCCCTTGATAAATTGTTTGTTCTGCTTTGACTTTGCCTTCCGCTAACCATTGAGCCATTTTTGCGGTGAACTCAGGATAATGCGCCCAATGTTCGGATACGATAAAACCTTCTAACTTGAGTTTTCGCATTACAATTAGGGCTAAGTTGTCTGGGCCAGGTGTTGGAGTTGTGTTGTTATATTGCGAAATCATACCGCAAACAGCGATACGTCCATGATCTTTCATATTGCTCAGCGCTGCGGCTAAATGCTCACCACCGACGTTCTCAAAATACACGTCAATTCCTTCTGGGGCGGCTTTTGTCAACGCTTGGGTGAGATTGCCACAAGTTTTGTAATTGATGACCGCATCAACACCATAACTTTTTAATAATTCAGCTTTTTCATCTGAACCGACAGAGGCTATTACACGAGCACCAATTAGTTTACCAATTTGGCAGGCTACGCTACCTACTGCGCCAGAGGCTGCGGAAACGAACAGTGTCTCACCCGCTTTTAAATCTGTAATGCGAGTCAGTCCTGTCCAAGCTGTCATGCCTGGCATTCCGAGTACGCCGAGGAAATGTGAATTATCAAGCGTAGTTAGTGGTAAAGCTGTCAGTCCTGCGGTATCTGTGACTGCGTGTTCACGCCAACCTAGCATGCTGCTGACTTTAGTACCAACCGGGAACTCGGTGTTTTTTGACGCGATAACTTCACCAATCGCACCGCCTTCTAAGACTTGATTTAAGGCGAAGGGCGGAACATAACTCTTGCGATCAACCATGCGCCCGCGCATGTAAGGGTCAACCGACATCCATAGATTTTTAATCAGCACTTGTCCATCAGCGAGCGGTGCTAACGCTTTATTTACTAAAGTAAAGTTCTGTGCTGTAGGCATGCCTTCTGGGCGATTAGCTAGATGGATTTCACGGGTTTCAGTCATACTCTTCATAAAAACTCACCTTTTGTTTGTGCGCAAACTAATGATGTTTACTCTACGTGGCTTTAAGATTGAATGCAAATAGTTTGCGCGCAAACTAGATGGGGTGGGACAGATCGGATAAGATAGCGTTATGTTTAAATGACAGGCGCTTAAACGTGCAGAATTGCTTACCTCAACCTGAGCTAGACGCTACAAAACAGACTCATAGCCAAGCTTCTAGCGATCCACTCTGTTTATCCGATAATGTTTGTTTCGCGTTATATTCTGCGAGCAATGCATTAGTGCGCGCTTATCGGCCTTTACTCGAGGCATACGAGTTAACTTTTCCTCAATATCTGGTGATGCAAACCCTGTGGCGTCAAAATGGCTGTAGCCAAACCCAGCTATCAATGGCGACTAAACTCGATATGGGAACCCTAACGCCAATCGTCAAGCGGTTAGAGGTAAAAGGCTTGATCACGCGTTTGGCCTGCGTTGAAGATGAGCGGAAAAAATTGATCACTCTGACGGCTCAGGGAGAGGCGATTAAGCATGAAGCTCTAGCCTTGAAGCAAACTTTGCTGAATAAAGTGCAGATGGATTTCGAGGCACTCGATTTATTGAGGCGGCAATGTCTTGCCCTTATTGAAGATTTACAGTCCTAGAGATAAAGCTGCTGGTGCTGTTCGCTACCCGAGAATTCAGGTTCTGCAAAGATTAATACTTGATTGGCTTAGTTTTTGCTTTAAAACCGTCATTGAGTCTTAGACGCCGAATTTTTGACGATGAATTCTATTTTAAATGCCTTTAATCTTAATCGCAGCAGTGCCAGTATCGCCGATGCTTATGGTGCCAATAGCCAAAAGACGAGCACGGCTAAAACCGATACTACGACAGAAACAAATAAAACGCAGACGGATGCTTCCAAACCCGATAACGGTAAAACCGATGAGATAGCGCTGTCGCCAAGGGCGCAACGCGCACAGAAAATTCAATCGATGGCGAAGGATTTTTTTGCCGATGGTCAATTTGGCGTCGCCGATATTCCCGCATTGGTGTCGCGCTTACAAAAAGATGGCATTTTATCGGATGTGCAACTCGAGCGTTTATCGAAAAACGGTATTACAGTGCCGAGCACAACAACGCCGACTAAACAATCGTTGCAAGATTTTTTAGATGATGAAATCAAGTCATTAGCTAAAAAATCACCTAATAATCCTCTTATCAATACCTTAGTTGATGCTAAAAACGTCTTAACCAATATGGATGATGCTCAGTCGCCGGTGCTAGCCCAGAAGGCCACGAAAGTCCTTAGCCAATTGACAGATTATTTGAATTCTGAACCTCCGCTTACGGATGCTCAAAAGCAGCAGTGGCAGGGGCTAAAATCTATGATGCAACTCGCTTCATCTATGGGGTCACATCAATCTGCATCGGGCCAACTCAGTAGTTATCTTGCGCTTGCTAAACGTTAATTCACATCCATAGTGCGTGATAAACATAAATTGTCACGCATTCAACTAGCTGGGTTTAATCAGCAGGTCAAGGCGCAATTTTCAGATAATTGGGCCTAGCTGCAGTTCTGGTTTGTTCTTTTATTTCATCCTAAAAACTATGATCTGGATCATGGACGCTTCATCGTTGTTGTAGCCTAATGCTCTACATATTGTGTTTTATGCTTTTAAAATCACTAGATGTAGTGTTAATTTTTAGGCGAGATGGAGAGGAACTGAACAATGCCAGTCGTAATTAAGCGTGATGGTTGCCGCACACCTTTTGATGAAACAAGGATAAGGGATGCAGTGAATGCCGCTGCAAACTCAGTTGGAATAGAGGATGGCGACTATGCAGCGACAGTGGCAGCGTGTATCAGTCAGAGCGTCGCGCCATTAGCTGAAGTCGATATCCACCATCTACAAGATGCGGTTGAGAATTTACTGATGGAAGGGCCGTACAAGTCCCTGGCGCGGGTGTATATCGAATACCGCCACGACAGAGATGTGTGCCGTGAGGCGACCAGTAAACTCAACCTCGAAATCCGTGGTTTAGTTGAGCAAAGCAATGCGGCTTTGCTCAATGAAAATGCTAATAAAGATTCAAAAGTCATTCCTACTCAGCGGGATTTACTCGCGGGCATAGTAGCCAAACATTACGCCAAGAGTCATATTTTGCCAAAGGATGTGGTCGCTGCCCATGAAGCGGGCGAGATCCATTACCACGACCTAGATTACTCTCCGTTTTTCCCGATGTTTAACTGCATGTTGATTGATTTAGCTGGCATGTTGACCCACGGCTTTAAAATGGGTAATGCCGAAATTGAAACCCCTAAGTCTATTTCAACAGCGACAGCAGTGACCGCGCAGATCATTGCCCAAGTGGCGAGTCATATCTATGGCGGCACAACTATCAACCGTATTGATGAAGTGTTAGCGCCATTTGTCGCTAAGAGCTACGACAAGCATTACCAAATTGCCCTGAATTGGAAGATCACCGATGCCAAAGCCTTTGCTACGGCACAAACTGAAAAAGAATGTCACGATGCATTCCAGTCTTTGGAATATGAGGTCAATACCTTACACACTGCCAATGGCCAAACACCGTTCGTGACCTTTGGGTTTGGTTTAGGTACGTCATGGGAATCACGCTTAATTCAGCAATCTATGCTCAAAGTGCGGATGGCGGGATTGGGTAAAAATCGCAAGACTGCAGTATTCCCTAAGCTAGTGTTTGCGATTCGCGATGGTATTAATCATAAAGCGGGCGATTGCAATTACGATGTAAAACAGATGGCGCTCAAATGCGCAACAATGCGCATGTATCCCGACATCCTCAACTACGAGCAAGTCGAGAAAGTGACCGGTTCATTTAAAACCCCAATGGGCTGCCGTAGCTTTTTAGGCACCTATGAAGAAAATGGCGAGCTTGTGCATGAAGGGCGCAATAATTTGGGAGTGGTCAGTTTAAACCTGCCGCGGATTGCCTTAGAAGCCAATGGCGATGAGACTGAGTTTTATCGTATTTTAGATGACAGATTAGTATTAGCCCGTAAAGCACTGGATACCCGTATTGAGCGACTGAACGGTGTTAAAGCCCGCGTGGCACCTATCCTCTATATGGAAGGCGCCTGTGGTGTACGCTTGCGCGCAGATGATGATGTGGCGCAAATCTTTAAAAATGGCCGCGCTTCGATTTCACTCGGTTACATTGGACTGCATGAAACTATGAATGCACTCTATGGTCCCCAAACCCATGTCTTTGATGATGCACAATTAAGGGAAAAAGCCGTTGCTATTGTAGCTTATCTTAAAGCGGCTACCGATGCGTGGAAGGCTGAAACAGGTTATGGCTTTAGTCTGTATAGCACGCCAAGTGAGAGTCTTTGCAGCCGTTTTTGTAAACTGGATGCGAAGCAATTTGGCCTAGTCACAGGTGTGACGGACAAGGGCTATTACACTAATAGTTTCCACCTCGATGTGGAAAAAAGCGTAAATCCTTACGATAAAATTGATTTTGAACAGCCATATCCCGCTATCGCGAACGGCGGCTTTATTTGTTATGGCGAATATCCCAATATGCAGCATAACCTCGAAGCGCTGGAAAACGTCTGGGATTATAGCTACAGCCGCGTGCCTTACTATGGCACTAACACGCCAATTGATGAATGCTACGACTGTGGCTTTACCGGCGAATTTAGTTGTACCAGTAAAGGGTTCACTTGCCCTAAGTGTGGCAATCATGAGCCTAGTCGGGTTTCTGTGACGCGCCGTGTGTGCGGTTACTTAGGCAGTCCTGATGCGCGGCCCTTTAATTATGGCAAGCAAGAAGAAGTAAAACGCAGGATCAAACACTTGTAACACTATTACCTTATTTTGCCTGTTAGACTTATTCCGTGGCATCACGTGGCATCACGTGGCATCAATGGTGCCATGGGGTAAATACCAATGTTAAAAGTTGAAATGCACTGTGAGTGACCATCAATGAATTACCATCAATATTTCCCTATCGATGTGGTCAATGGCCCAGGTACCCGTGCGACCTTGTTTGTTTCTGGCTGTGAGCACCAGTGCCGCGGTTGTTACAACCAAAGCACGTGGGATCCCCGTTCTGGGCATGTGTTTGATAGGACGATGGAAGATAGGATTATTGCCGATCTCAATGATCAGCGGATTGTGCGCCGTGGTTTATCGCTTTCGGGCGGCGATCCTTTATTGCCTGTCAATCTCAGTGCCATTTTGACGCTCGTCAAACGAGTCAAGGCTGAGTGTAAGGGGAAGGATATTTGGCTGTGGACAGGTTATGTGCTCGATGAGTTGAGTGATGAACAGCGCGCCGTGTTGGCCTATATTGATGTGCTGGTGGACGGAAAATTTGAACAAAGTCTTGCCGATCCGAGTCTCGTGTTTCGCGGTAGCAGCAATCAGATCATTCGTTTGTTATAAAAGCGGTAACGAGGATCTGTAACTTGCTGCTATAATCTCAGGCCTTGACACAGACGCTAGCATAATCAGGCTAAGATTTTACTGTGGCTAACTTAGGTAATTTAAGGTAACAGAATGAATTTAAAGCAAGAACTGCAGCAGCTTAACGATAAATTAGATAAATTTCGTCGTAAACTTGCTGCGGCTGAACAAAGAGGCGATGACGTCATTATTGCCCAGTTCAAACGCGAAATCGCTGCGGTCACTAAGCAAATCGGCAGTGTGAAAGGGCAACAAACCCGCTTATTGAATAAGCAAGGGTCAGATATCAAAGGTTTGCCTTTCCATCGTGCTTTGACAAAAGCGGAACAAGCAGACATGGGCAAACTGAAAAAGTCTGTCAAAGGGCTTGTGGTAATCCACCCTATGACGGCTATCGGCCGTGAAATGGGGCTAACGGAAGTTACTGGATACGCTCCCGCAAAATTTTAATGTGGGATTGGATGTCACTGGCACGGGATCGAGTGACGATCGCGTGTTTGTGCTCCTTGTATTTAATGCATTGCTTCGTTTTAATCCATTCCTTCGTGCTGCCCATCGAAAAGACATTCATGTTTGGTTTAGTTGATTAAAACACTAAAGTATTTCTGGATTGTTCGAAAACACTTTAGAATAGTGCGCTTAGTTGGCTAAGTGCCTAATCCTCGTTTTGTTTCTAGGGATCTTATTCGTCTCATGGAATGAGAGTTGTCGTTAAGGTTAAGTATGTCGATAAAATATGTCGCGACGTCAAAGTTACCCACTCCTTGGGGCGTGTTTGCCATGCATGGTTTTGAAGATACCGAATCAGGTAAAGAGCATGTTGCGCTCACATTCGGTGCGCTCAGTGCGGATGAACCTGTGTTGGGCCGTATTCATTCCGAGTGTTTAACCGGCGATGCTTTATTTAGCTTGCGTTGTGACTGTGGTTTTCAGTTACAAGCTGCCATGCAAAATATTGCGGAAACGGGCAGTGGCTTTATCCTCTATTTACGCCAAGAAGGCCGTGGCATTGGTTTGCTTAATAAAATTCGCGCCTATGAGCTGCAAGATAAAGGCGCCAACACGGTTGAAGCCAACGAGCAACTCGGTTTCGAAGCGGATATGCGTAAATACGACATGATCAAGCCTATGCTGGAACAGATAGGGGTGAAGCATGTGCGTTTGATGACCAATAACCCTCGCAAAGTAAAAGCGATGAAGGAGTTTGGCATCGAAGTGGTTGAGCGCGTACCGCTGCAAGTTGGTAAGAATCGTTACAATGAGGCGTACTTAAAGACCAAATCCACTGAGCTTGGACACATGATGTCTGAATATCATTTTATGGATGAAAATAAGTAACTTTGTATTTATGATGGGTCGACCGATTGAGTCAGAAATGAGTAAGGTTTAAGTCAATTGAGCCATTTTTTCAGTCGGTTGCTATTAAGCTTGTCGCTAATGTGCTTGGCATTACTGAGCGTTATTCCTACCACCTTTGCCGATAGTATTTCCGCTACAAATACATTCATATCAGCATCTCAAGCGGATGATCCCGGCTTTTCTATCAATCATGCACCGAATAGTAATGCTAATGGTAGTAATCCGATAGAAACTAGCACTAATCCAAATTCTGTTTACGCCTTTGGTAGTTATCTTGGCACTGGCGTTTACCGCGCTGCAAACCAAAATGCCACCGTCGTTAGCATTCCGTTAAGTTTTGATTTGAAGAAAGATAGTGGTAGCCAAACTTGGTTACGTTTACCTATCTCCTTTGGCTTTTTTGATTATCTAGCCAAAGATATCACTGAAGGCGAGTTACCGTCGTCGATAGGCACTATGACAGTTACCCCAGGTTTTGAGCATCATTGGCAGGCGAGCGAAAATACTCGAATGGAAGGGTATTTAGATATCGGTTTTGGCACTAATTTCGATAAAAACGATAACGTTGCTATTATCGCCTCAGGGATCAGTAGCTTGTATGACTTTACCTTAGCAGGGCAGGATGCTGTGTGGGTATCGAGATTACGCTTTGCTGGGTACAGTGAGCACTATGGTAAGTTTTCGGATCAATTTGCAGTACTACAAACAGGTGTTGATTTAGGGTTAGCACCACGCTGGCAATGGTGGGATCTGCAGGTGCAACCAAGGATCTTTGCCGTAGGCTATTGGTATTTCAATGAACTTAGATTTATCAGCGAGATAGAGCAAGATACTATTGTTTCTGGCAGCTATGAGGCAGGCTTCTCCCTTGCCTTTTCTAAGCCGTTAGGCGGTGAATTATTGAGTGTTGATCGCATCGGATTCAGTTATCGTCGTGGCGATGGGCTCAATGTTTGGCGTTTAATGTTCAGCTTTCCCATCTAAGTGGGTTAACGATAGTCGGTTGGTCTTGTATTAGTTTAGTAGAATACTGTTTCAGTTAATCTGACTTTTTACTATCTTGCATCTTTTTATCCAACAAGGTGGCGATTTGGCCACTAAGTAACATTATTTGTTCTTGCAGCATTTTACGTTGCTGATCTGCAGCTTCTGAGTCATCTCCCTTGAGCTTGGATAATATTTCTTGTAATTCTTTTATTTTTTCTTTTATTTTGTCTATTTGTTCATCAATTAATGTCTTAGGTTCTTCTTTTGGAGTTACTTCAGCTTCATTTTTTTTAGCTAATGCTTTTTCTCTCAAAGGGGCCCCAAAGTCGTTGGATAAAGCCTCGCGGCCCGCATTAGAAATGGAGACTGTGTCTTGGGTATCTTGTGAGCCAGCGGACTCACTATTCGCTGTTGGTGTTTTTGTTGCGGCTGGTGTCGCTGCGATATATGCGCCCGATACGGTGGTGAAACCTGAGCCAGTTGCGTTACTGTTTATTCCATTAATGTTCATTCAACACTCCATTCATGCAAATTTGGATGATGCTACACTTTTATCGGCCATCAATTTGAAAACTGAAGTCACTTTTTGTCGCTCGGCCAAAAAGAGTGCTTCTTCATGGCTCACAGCCTCTTAGTAAACGCTATTAGTCACAATTAAATTAAAGGTGTGGGTTAGTGAAAAATCGATGAGTTATTGATTCATTCTAACAATACAGCCCTTATTTAGGGCTGTCTACACTTTATGGAAGCAGCGGTCGAGGATTAATTATTACCCCAAATATGGCTATTTACTTTGTCATCTGAGCTGGATTTCTCGCTTTTAGCTGGCTTGTCTGTCGTGGTTTGAGTCGCTTTTTTAGTTGTGATTTTTGCCGCAGGCTTCTTAGCGGTTTGACTCGCTTCGGCTTTAGGTGGCGGCAAGGGTAATTTGTTGGCTCTTAAATAAAGATATTCGACTTTATCCCGCGCCCACTCTGTTTTTCTCAAAAAACGTAAACTGGATTTGATGCTGGGATCGTGGGTAAAACAACGGATATTAATTCTTTCACCTAATTCTTCCCAGCCGTATTTCTCGACTAAATAAGTGATGATCGTTTCCAGTTTAATGCCGTGGAGCGGGTTATTCGATTGATTCATATTATGCATGTTGCAATGTGCTATGGCGGGAGTATAGCAGTTTTGTATGCCTGATACAGTGTGGAATGGTATCGAGTCAAGCTTGAATTCCTTGCTAGCTCAAACCTGTGATAGCTTTTATTGGTGGAGCAGTATGATCAAAACAGGCGCAATAAAGCGCCTGTTTTAGTTTGGTCATTTGGACTGTTTGACTAGTCTTTGACTGTCTCTTTAAGCTCAGTTTCAACCGGTAAATCAATTTCGCCTTTACCTTTGGTTTTCACAATCAAGAGTGCTGTAATCACTAAGGTTGTGACTATGCCCGCTATGGTCGATACCGTCATAGGTAAACCTGCACCTAAGGTTGACGAGTTCAGTAGGAAGGTGATAACCACAGTGGTCATAAACATCGCTGGAATTGTCGCAATCCAATGTAGTTTGTTATGTCGTAGCAGGTAAGCCGAAGCCGTCCACAGCATTAATACTGCAGTGGCTTGGTTTGCTACACCGAAGTAGCGCCAAATCACACCAAAGTCCACTTGGGTCAATATGCCGCCGATAACAAACAGTGGGAGAGCTAACACTAAGCGCTTTGGTAGTGAGATTTGTGGCATATTGAAAAATTCAGCCAGAATCAAACGCGCAGAGCGGAAAGCCGTATCGCCTGAGGTAATCGGCAGAATAATCACCCCTAGGATAGCCATAAAGCCACCAATAGCGCCTAACAGACCAGTAGAGGCCTCATAGACGACGTTGGCAGGGTTACCTGACATGCCCGCACTTAACCCTTCTACTCCGCCAAAGTAAGACAACGCGATGGCACACCAAAGCAATGCGATAATGCCTTCGCCAATCATGGCGCCAAAGAAGACGAAGCGACCATTCGTCTCGTTTTCAACGCAACGGGCCATTAACGGTGATTGAGTCGCATGGAAACCCGATACCGCGCCACAGGCAATAGTGATGAATAGGGCAGGCCAAAGTGGCATGTCGTTCGGATTTAAGTTTTGGAAGAAATCGCCCGCTTGTACGTTAGGCAGTAAGGTATGCTCGCTTGATAGCATAATTGCGAAAGCTAAACCAAACGACATGAAGAACAATAAAGCGCCAAAGAAGGGGTACAGACGACCGATAATTTTATCGACAGGTACCACAGTTGCAATCAGGTAATAGACGAAGATTATACCAACGAAGATACTGACATCCCAACCAGTAAGCTTGCCAAGTAAGCCAGCAGGCGCAGAGATAAATACCACACCGACGAGCAGTAACAGCACAATAGCAAACACGTTCATGAAGTGTTTGGCACTCTTTCCTAAATACTTACCCGCAAGGTTTGGCACGGATTGACCGCCATTGCGTACTGACAACATACCGGAGAAGTAGTCATGTACTGCACCTGCAAAGATACAGCCAACCACAATCCACAACATGGCTGCAGGACCATAGAGTGCACCTAAGATAGGACCAAAGATTGGGCCTACGCCTGCAATGTTTAATAATTGAATTAGATAGACTTTGCCTTTAGACATAGGCACAAAGTCGACGCCATCAGTTTGACTGAAAGCGGGTGTTTGACGATTAGCGTTAATGCCGAAGACTTTCTCGACAAAGGCGCCGTAGATAAAGTAGCCGCCGATCAGTAGACCGACACAGAGTAGGAACCACATCATTTTTGTTATCTCCCCATTTGAGTTCTGGCGAGTGTAAACAAGTTGTTGATATAAAACTTTGTAATCTCAATGAGTGGTCGAAAATGCAGTGTGAGCGGCAATAGGCGAGCTTAAGTGGTTACCATTGTATGTTAACGGTGAGTGTTGTTGGCTATCTTATGGCTAAAAATACATCGCTAAGATGACTTTTGGATTGTGTTTATTGAAAGCCAAATAGCTGTTTAAGGCTTTTAAGATAGCGGCGTGATACGGGGACTTTATCGCCTAAATGAGTGGTGACTTCAGCCCCAGTATCTAACAGCTCAATTTCAGCAATCGCCTTAGGTGAAATTAAATACTGCCGATGGCAGCGCACCAGTGGGGTTTTTTCTTCGAACACTTTCAAGGTCAACTGGGTATGGACTTTGCCTTTCGTGCTGGCCACATGGATGCCGCTTAAGTCACTGAACACATATTCCACATCTTGGATTGCAATGACTTTGAGTTTATTGCCGCTGTAGCAGGGAATATGTTCAAGACTCTTTGGGGTAATGGAGTCCATAGCCTGAGGCGTTAGATTTTTACGCACACGAGTGAGGGTTTTACTGAGTCTGTCGGCATCTATGGGTTTGAGTAAATAATCGAAGGCATGATTGTCGAAGGCTTTGACGGCAAACTCGTCGTAGGCGGTGACAAACACGATTTTCGGCATGTCATCGGGGTCGAGCATTGCAATAAGTTCCATGCCCGAAATGCGTGGCATTTGGATATCAAGAAAGATTAACTGAGGTTTTTCTTTGGTTATGCTCTGTAATGCCTCAATAGCATTGGCGCATTGACCGACGATTTGGATGTCGTGTTCTTGCCCCAAAAGGTCAGCTAGTTCTTCACGAGCAAACAGCTCATCATCGACAATTAAACAAGTGATCACGTGCGGTTATCCATATTTGATGTTTCAGGGCTTTCTATGGGCAATCTTATGGTGACACGAGTCAATTGATCGGGCTCGCACTCCACTGTCACGCCGTATTGTTCGCCAAAAATATTTTGAATTCGCTTATGCACTAAGTTCATCCCTAGGCCTTCTGATCCCTCAATGGGCTGATACAACCCGGCATTGTCTGTGACTTCTAGCTCCAGCACATCATTTTCGAGCTTGCCAGTCACTTTAATCTGCCCTTGCTCAATCATGTGCGAAGTGCCGTGCTTTACGGCATTCTCAATAATTGGCTGCAGGGTAAAGGCGGGGACTTTACAGTGGTAGAGTGATTCAGGTATCGCGATACTGACTTGTAATTTATCAATAAAACGCGCTTTTTCAATGGTGAGATAGGACGCGATGTGATCTAGCTCATCCCCAAGCGTCACTAAGCCTGTCGTTCGCTTTAAATTGATCCGTAAAAATTGCGATAACTGCTGCAGTAGCTGCTTAGACATATCAGGATCACGTTTGATAATCGCGCTAATGGTATTCAGTGCATTAAATAAAAAGTGCGGATTGACCTGAGCCTGTAGCAATTTAAGTTCGGCTTGAGTCAGTAGATTTTGCTGTTGCTCAAAACGCCCATAAAGAATTTGGTTCGATAACAGGCGGGCAATACCTTCACCTAAAGTACGGTTGATATTCAAAAAAAGTTTATTCTTAGGCTCATAGAGTTTAATCGTGCCAATGACTTCGGTATCACTGCGCAGCGGGATCACTAGACTTGACCCTAGACGGCAATGAGAAGAAATAGAGCATGCATAGGGCGTTTCAACGCCATCGGCGAACATGACCTTATTTTGATTGATGGCTTCTAAGGTGATTTTGGACGAAATCGGTGTACCTGGGAGATGGTGATCGGCGCCTATGCCAATAAAGGCTAACAGTTTTTCCCTGTCCGTGATGGCCACTGCACCCACATTGGTTTCTTCGATGACGATTTGGGCGACATGACTACTACTTTCTTCGTTAAATCCTTTGGATAGTAATCCGACACTGCGTTCGGCAATTTTTAATGCCTTAGTCGAAAAGCTCGATGAGAGTTTATCAAACATGGTTTTTTGGTCACGGATCATGCTCATAAAGAGTGCCGCTCCCACGGAGTTCACTAACAACATGGGCGGCGCGATTTGACGTACCAATTCCCATGCATCATCGAAGGGGCGTGCGACCAAAAGTATGATGCTCATTTGCATCATTTCAGCATAAAAAGTCACTAGGCAAACGAGTAATGGATTGTAGATGAGCTCACTTTTATCTGCGCGTCTTAAGTAGAAGCTTATCATCCCTGCGGATAAGCCTTCTAAGGTGGTGGAGATGGCGCAGGCTATATCAGTAAAGCCGCCCATACTGTAGCGGTGTAGCCCACCAGTCAGCCCCACCAGAAAACCAGTAACCGGTCCTCCTAATAATCCGCCTAAAACGGCGCCCATAGCACGAGTGTTGGCAATCGCTCCCGAGGTTTGCTCACCAAAATAAGTGGCCATGATGCAGAAACTCGAAAAAATCAGATACATAAAAATCTTATGTGGCAGACGAGGAGACGTTTCGGCAAACAGTTTAAACAGTGGCGTTTTACTGACTAAGTAAACGATCACTAAGTACAGCGACATCTGTTGGGTCAGTAATAGGATCAAAGACATAATGGCTCACATTATCGTCACAGATGTCGGCGCAGTCGTCCCCATTTGAAAGTTTGTGCGCGAGATCAGGGTTCGAATTTAACCGTTAGGATATAAAGAACAATAATATTGCATCTTTAGGAGGACATATGTCCAATTCTGTTCACGGTCATGATGTTATGGCGCTGATGGTAGCTCAAGGGGCCGCTATTATAAAGCCTGAATTAATTTCCATGATGGAGCAAAAGTTTGGCTCGGCGGCTCGATACCATACTTGTAGTGCAACTGATTTGAGTGCCGAAGCATTAATTGAGTTACTCATAGGTAAAGGTAAGTTTTACGAAACGTCCCAAGGTATTCAACTTGTAGCTGGGCGAAAGTGTGAGCATTAATACCCATCGTATTAAATATCTGTTCATTCAGCGGGAATTTAACTAGCTTTAGACAAGGCGAAGGCTTGAAGGCATAGCGGTGCTCTGTCAAAAGCCTTAAACGCAGTATAAAGCGCGATGCCATTAACATCAGCCGCCTTCGGGAGCCACACAGGCATCCCACTCCGGTGTTGCATTGACTTAAAAGGGAATGACCATTTCTGCATCAATGCGCCTTGGATTGAGATGCCAGTGAGGCTCTGAACTGACTAACTATTTAATATTATTGGTATAATACACAGTGCCATAGCGTACTCATTTTATTTTGTTGTATTTTATTGATTGGTTTTTAGCCGCTTAGACGTGTAATCGTTTTGTTGAATCTCAGGTTTCATCGTGGCGCTTATTTGCAATTTGTTCCTGCTGTGCGGGGGTGAGTTGGGTAAATTCATTGATCAAAATACGCAGTAATCGAGATTTTGCAATATTGGTGGATTTCGATAGGGCATCAAGCTGAGAAATGCTGTTTTCAGTGAGGGTAAAGGTCGCGTGGCGATAAATCTTAGTCGATTTTTTATCTAAGCCCTTAACTATGGTGTGTTTGGTGGGCGCAGCTAATAAACTCGCCTTACCTAAGGCGTAGTTATTGGCATCTTCAATGAAATCATCGACAGAAACCGGCTTGATGATTTGCTTAGGTTTCTTACGTTTAAGATCAGTTAAGCTCATAGCTATTTTCTGGTGGCATTGCGAATAACTCATCCGCTATGGCGCGGATCTCATCAGCTGCTTTCCCATCGGGTTCTATTTCGACGACTGAAGAGCCTCTTTCTTCACTGTCATCATAAATATTTCGACAAAATGTAACTGAATTTAGCACCCTTAGTCCAAAGGATTGCACCACATCTTTGGCTTCTAAAATGCGTTTAAACTGTGTGGGAAGCGCTGGACATTGGGTGAGCACTATAGTCGCGATCATTTTAGGATTCACCATCTTACACGTACTTAGCATGTCTTCCATGTGGGGTAATGTTTTGAGATCGCGTCTTTTGGGTCTGAGGGGGATCACAACATAAGTCGCTACCGACATAGCTGCGCGCATGGCTAAGTTATCTTGACCACCACAATCTACAATTACGTAGTCAAAACGCTCATTGAGGCTGAGTAAATCATTACGAATCTTGCCGTAAAGTTGGATGCAATTAATACTTGGGAGGCTTGGATCATTATTTCTTGCTTGGATCCAATCTGAAGTCGTGCGTTGGGGATCACAATCGACCATGAGGACGTTTGCCTGAAATTTTTGCTTAATATAAACGGCAAGATTTTGAGCGAGACAACTTTTTCCGCTACCACCTTTTTCACCACCTACCAGCAAGATCATACTGACGCCCCTTAATGAATTGTTCAATTCATTGAGTGTAGAACAGAGCCATTAAAGCTGCGAAATTTAAGTTAAATTAAAGCAGTTGCATAGCAATATGGTAGCTTTGGTCATGGCATTTTGCGCAGCGGCAGACTTGTCCTTTGACGGTATTTTGTTGTGTGCTATCGGGATTAAAGGTCACTTCGATGAGTTCCCCGAGTGCAAACGGATTTTTATAATCGAATAAAATGCCGCGTCTTGCTAAGTCGATACACACACCTTCATCTGTTTGCTTCATGCCTTGAGTGTCGATCCAATTTAAGACCACGCGCTCTGCTTCCATATCGACTCGCAGTGATGTGCGTTTTTCTTCAAAACCAGTAGTATGGTCACCCATAACTCAATTGCCCCGTAAATTATTGATCTCAGTAAAACTAGCATAATTGCTTTTTGGCAGAATACCAATGTGAAAGCTAGGTCTTTGATAATAGTTTTAAAACGAGAACAGCAGGTGCCATTGATTTAGGTTTCAATAGCACCAACTCAGGTATTTGATTAATTGTCGTATTCTTGATTTTTTGGATAAGGCATTTTTAATTGGCCCCAACGAATCACAATCACGGTTGCCGCTAAAATTAGCGTCGATAATGATATTGCTGCGATACGCCAGTCTTCCATGCTCTTCATATCTAAGATTAGGTAACGGGCCAAGGCGACAATCGCAATATAAAGCGGCATACGTACTGGTAACTTACCGGATTCATAGTAGTTAGCCACCATGGCTAACACTTCTAAGAAAATAAATAACAAGAGTAAATCGGCCAGTGCGACCATACGTACAGAGATGATATGCACAATTTCTTGGCCTATTGCGACAACGGTGGCAATGGCAATAATAAATAGGACTAAGTGTTCAACGGCTTTAAGGCTTTTAGAACCATATTGATGATAAAAAGGCATGGATATTCCCTACTTGATGTTTTTATAAATAGTAACAGCAAAAATCTGTTTTTAGGGAAAAGCTAGGCGCCGCTGTGTGATTTAATTCACAGATATGTACGATCTTAAATTCGGCGCAAAGTGGAGTTAATGTGGTTGTATTGTAGAAGGTGATTCACATGATGAACAAAAGGGAAGCGAGAGCGAATGTGTTAATCCGCTTATGCTGTTACCTCGACTCAATCGTTGTACCAACATAAGCGGTTTGAATATAAAAGATTATTTATTCTTGCGTTTCTGCCACTTAAACATAATTGAATATTTCCACAGATTATTAATCAGCAAATAACCGACAGCGGAAAAAACCACTCCTAGCACGAGACAACCGAGTAAGAATGCCGGACCTATGGTTGCAAGCGATGCTTCAATCCATTGCCAACTTGCTTCGAAGGCAAAATCTTGCGGAGCATGGCCGAGTATTTTAGCACCGAGTAAATACGCACCATAAAACATCACTGGCATAGTTAAGGGATTGGTTATCCATACTAATGCAACTGAAACGGGAATATTAACGTTAAATAGAATGGCAAAAGCCGCTGCAACAACCATCTGAAATGGCATTGGGATCCAAGCGACAAATAACCCTACGGCAAATGCGCCTGGGGCGGATTTTCGATTAAGTGCCCATAGATTGGGATTATGTAACAAGCGTCCGAACATGCGTAAGTGTTTATGCTCACGCAAGGTTTCAGGCTTAGGCATAAATCTTTTAATTAATTTTTTTGGCATATGCTGAAATTGCTGTCTTAACTTAATTCACTATGAATCGATTCATGTTTGGCTTTAGTGCCATCTTATTATCAGCGATGTTATGGCCTTCGCTGCCGCCAGTCAGTTACATACCCTACCTTGTTGTTGGGGCGTTAATCTTACACCGAAAAATCCCTGTCTGTGCAGGTGGGCTCTTTGCGGTAGCATGGCTAACTGGTTTTTGCTTAGGATTATCTAGGCAGGATTTGCCAGTGTTACAACAACCTATACAGGTAAGGGGCGAAATCATATCACTAGTTAGTCGAAACAGCGACTGGCTAAGTTTGGATATATCGCTCATTAAACCAAATTTAATCTTAGGGCCAAACGCAAAATTGCGACTCACGTGGAAAGATCCGCCAGAAGTCGATGTGGGTCAGGTTTGGCTGTTTACGTTGACACCTAAGAGCATTGCTAGCGTGCTAAATCAAGGCGGCTACAACGAACAAAAACAATTAATCAGTCAACATGTTGTCGGTAAAGGACGAGTGATTGAGGCGCAGTTACTTGCAGTTTCGCCTTCATTGCGTAATGACCTCATAAGCGCATTGACACCTGAATTAGCCTCTTTACCTCAAGGTGACATTTTACTCGCTTTGCTTTTGGGGGATAAGCATTTGATCTCGCAAGCTCGTTGGCAAGCACTAAGGCAGACTGGCACTGGCCATTTAGTGGCGATTTCCGGTTTGCACCTCTCCGTCGTCGCGGCATGGGTATACGCTTGCCTTTTGTTTGGATTGAGTCGTTTTGTGTCACATCAGAGTCGACGGAATATGACTTTTGCGTTAGTCGCGGCAGGTATAGGCGCCGCATTTTATGCTTATCTTGCAGGCTTTGGTGTGTCGACTCAGCGTGCACTCGTGATGATTTTACTGTTAATGCTTCTGAGTTTATTAAAGCGATTTTCTACTGCGTGGGAGCGCTTGCTGTTTGCATTGTTTGTCGTATTGTTACTCGACCCGCTTGCTTGTTTAAGTGCGGGATTTTGGCTGTCGTTTTGTGCTTTAGGGGTGATTTTATATACCTTAGTCATCCAGCCCAAAGAGTTTACGGCTGTGTCGACTCGAAGGACGCGTGTAGGCGCGGGGCTTTTGCAATTTTGGGCCATCCAGTGGCGCTTGAGCCTTGGGCTTGGATTACTGCAAGGAGCACTCTTTGGTGGTGTGAGTTTACACAGCTTGTGGATGAATATCCTAGCAGTGCCATGGTTTAGTTTTGTTGTTATCCCATTAGCCATGGCGGGATTTATATGCTGGTGGTTTGGTACTGCGTTTGGGTTCTCTTGGTTAGGACTGCTTCGCCTAAGTGATTGGAGTTTATCACCCTATGCGCAGTTGCTAGGCATAAGCCAGCAATTGCCAGCCCATTGGTTAGCGCTTTCAGATACGATATTAGCCTTGGGGTTATCCGCGCTCATCGGTGGTGTGTTATGGCGCTATGTGCCTAAAAATAAATATTATACTTCTTGGTTAAGCCTGCTGAGTTTACTGTTTATTCCCGCTTTGCTTTTCTGTATTACGCTGTGGTCACCCGTTCAAAATAATCGATGGGCTATGCATTTACTGGATGTAGGCCAAGGTTTAGCAGTGGTTATTGAAAAGAATGGTAGAGGGCTGGTTTACGACACTGGTGCCGCCTTTGGTGATGACTTCAGTTATGCGGAACGGGTGATATTGCCTTTCCTAAAAGCCAAAGGCATTCAAGAGATTGATTATATTGTTATCAGCCATAGCGATAACGATCATGCAGGTGGTGCCCCTGTTTTGATTGAGGCTTACCCTAAGGCTTTAGTGATCACAGACGTGGCTGGCTTTAGCGGCCAAGATTGCCGTCCAAAGCAGATTCAATGGCAAGGGCTGAGCTTGAATTTGCTTTCTCCGCCTCAAGCGTTAGCGGGTAATAATGGTTCCTGTGTTATACGCATTGATGATGACAGGCAGAGTCTACTGCTTACGGGGGATATCGAAAAGCAAATCGAAACTTCGCTATTAAGTCGTGCCCTAAGTGGTGAGTATGAGTTACAAAGTGAAGTGCTCGTTGCGCCCCACCACGGCAGTAAAACCTCGTCAACTGAAGCCTTTATTGATGCTGTTGCCCCCAAGTTAGTCTTGTTTCCTGCTGGTTTTGCTAATCGCTGGGGGTTTCCCAAATCCACAGTAGTTGAACGGTATCAGCAACGGGTGATTATGGGCCTAACTACAGGTATAGAAGGGCAGATTAGTGTGATTTTTCAGCAGTCTGAGCGAGAGGTTAAGACCTATCGTGGTGATTTAGCGCCATTTTGGTACAACTCTCTGTTTAGATTTGGTGACTTGATTAATCCAGAGTAGAATGCCTACTTTGCCATAATTTAGTGTTATCAATGACAACATCTCCTAAAGACGAAATGTGGACAGTTTTCAAACGATTACTGGGCTATATAAAACAGATGAAAGGCATGTTTATGCTTTCAGTTGCGGGATTAATTATTTATGGTCTCGTCGATGCCGCCTTTATCGCTTTCATCGGCCCCTTTATTGATAAGGGTTTCTCCGGCGGCGCCCCTGCTGCGGTGACCAACGGCATAGCATTGCCAACCAGTGAAGGTTTTCACGCAAACAACGACGTTCTTATGATGGCGCCGCTTGTGGTTATCGTTATGTTTTCCCTACGCGGTTTTGCCAACTTTGTTTCGACTTACGGCATTTCATATATGAGTGCACGTTTGATCATGGACATGCGTCAGCAAGTGTTTGAGCATTATCTGAGTCTGCCTGTCAGTTATATGGATAAGGAAAATACCGGTAACTTGATCTCAAAAGTGACTTTTGATACTGAGCAAATCGCTCGAGCATCGGGAAGTGCTTTGATTTCCATCGTCCGCGATAGTGTGACTGTGTTTGGTATGCTGGTGCTGATGTTCTATAACTCTTGGAAGCTATCCCTCTGTATTCTTGTGATTGGTCCTATCATGGGCATGGTCATTGCGGTGGTTAGTCGTCGTTTCCGTAAGGTTTCTAAGCAAATTCAAACCGCCATGGGCGGCGTGAGTGCCACAACTGAGCAAATGATTAAGGGCCATAAAAACGTATTGGCCTTTGGTGGACAGGAAACAGAAGCAACCCGTTTTGCTAAAGTAAACGATCAAAACCGCCATCAAAATATGAAGTTAGCTGTGGCACAAGCCATTAGTCAGCCTTTGATCATGATTATTGGCTCATTCGCCTTAGCCTTTGTACTTTATGCGGCAAGCTTAGACAGCATGAAAGCCGATCTTACCGCGGGTACCTTCGCGACGATTCTTGGCGCCATGATGGCCATGTTACAACCCATCAAAAACTTAACCCGAGTGAATGCCGAATTTCAACGGGGTATTGCCGCTTGTACCACAGTGTTTGAATTACTGGATACGCTGCCAGAGTCCGATACGGGAACTTATACTGTTGAGCGTGCTAAGGGTCATCTACGTTTTGATAATGTGTGTTTTACCTATGACAGCCAAGATCGTCGTGCACTTGAGAATGTCGATTTTGAAGTCAAACCCGGGCAAACCTTAGCCTTAGTTGGACGTTCTGGCTCAGGTAAGTCGACTATTGCGAGTTTAGTGACCCGTTTTTATACGGGCCTTGAATCCGGCGATATTCTGCTTGATGACGTCAGCATCTACGATTACTCGCTAAAATCGCTGCGCAATCAAGTGGCACTGGTATCGCAACAGGTGACCTTATTCAACGATACGATTGCCAACAACATAGCCTACGCCTATCCCGGTGAGGCGACTCGTGAGCAGATCATTGAAGCTGCGACCTTGGCCTATGCGATGGAGTTTATTGATCAGCTGCCCCAAGGCCTTGATACCCAAGTGGGTGAGAATGGTGTGTTATTGTCCGGTGGTCAAAGGCAGCGGATTGCGATTGCGCGCGCTATGTTGCGTGATGCGCCTGTGTTGATCCTCGATGAAGCGACCTCTGCACTGGATACTGAGTCAGAAAAAGCCATTCAAAAAGGGTTAGATAACCTCAGACAAAACCGCACATCTGTAGTGATCGCCCACAGGTTATCGACCATCGAGAGTGCCGATCAGATTTTAGTGGTGGATCAGGGGCGTATCGTCGAGCGCGGGACGCACCAATCACTATTGGAATTAGATGGCATGTACGCCAAATTATACCAGATGCAATTTGGTAGTTAGATGCAGGCCTTAGTGAATAAAATCTGGTATCAGGGCCATCCACTGCGATGGTTCTTGTTACCTTTATCTGGCTTATTCGCGGTTATCACTTATGTGCGCCGCGCTTTGTTTCACCTCGGGATGAAATCACAAACTGCAATGCCTGTACCTGTCATCGTCGTCGGTAATATTACCGTCGGTGGCAGCGGTAAGACGCCAACTGTGATTTATCTGATTGAATTACTGCGCCAACACGGATTTCACCCCGGTGTGATCAGTCGTGGTTACGGTGTTGATATTCAAGGCGTTAAATCGGTTTGCTTAGGTGCAAGTGCGGCAGAGGTGGGTGATGAACCTGCCATGATAGTGGCGCGTACTCAAGTGCCTATGGTGGTTGGTGCTAAACGGGTCGATGCGGCTAATGCGCTTATTGCTGAGTTTGGTGTTGATGTCATCATCTGTGACGATGGCCTACAGCATTATGCTCTGGCACGCGATATTGAGCTGGTGGTAATTGATGGTCAGCGCGGTTTAGGCAATGGCTTGCTATTGCCAGCAGGTCCATTGCGTGAAGGTGCGTGGCGTCTCGATACCGTCGATTTTATTGTCAGTAATGGTGGCCCAGCGGCAAAAGGGCAGTTCGAAATGCAACTGACACCTACGGCAGTGAAGCCTGTTAAATGTGATGCGACGTCTGGTGAATATACTTTCGATAAGTCTCTGCCGCTCGTTGCGATGGCAGGCATAGGTAATCCAGCGCGTTTCTTTGAATCGTTGCGCGCACAAGGCTATCAACTGGCCTTCTGCCATGGTTTTGATGACCATCAGGCCTACGATAAAATCCAGTTAGGTGATTTAGCCCAAGGCTTGCCACTGTTGATGACAGAAAAAGATGCGGTTAAATGTCGCGATTTTGCACAAGAAAACTGGTGGTATTTGGCGGTCGATGCCAAGCTATCCCCACAATTTGATGAACAGCTGCTCGCACGTCTTCGTGAAGTGGCTGCAGCTAAATAAGGAAACTTCCATGGCATTCGATAAAAAATTGTTAGATATAGTGGCTTGCCCTGTGTGTAAGGGAAAACTTGAGTACGATAAAACGACGCAGCAGTTGATTTGTAAGGCAGATAAACTTGCTTATCCGATCACTGAAGGTATCCCTGTGTTATTGGAAAATCGTGCTGTGCCACTGACCGAATCAGTCTAGTGTGATGTGAATGCGCGTATTGTCTCATACGCGCATGCTTGCTTTTTATTCTGCTGATTATTGTTTTAGCTATTTTTAGCCGATTTAAGTTTTTTGTATTGGTAACTGTGCACGTTTCTTCATTACTTTGAGTTTAGTTAATAGCTCATAAATTTTTGTTTATCAGCATTGGTTGCACCCTCTTGGCACTCACCGCGGATTTCTCCTCGACCGGGCTCGATAATTCGGCTTAATTCAATATAACCTTCGCGGCAATAACCCGTCATTTCAAGGGTTTTGATTAAACCTAAATCAACCTGTCTCCCCCAAATTTCTAATGAGTCCTGTAGATCTTGCATCGCGCGACGTTGCTCACGGGGATCTTGCATATTACGTATGCGTGCCTCGTGTGGAAAAGGGCGGTCTGTATCATTCAGTGTCGACTTTTCATCGACCAGACGAGCTTTGTAGCTGAAGAGTTTAAGGCCATCGCTTTTAATATCTGTCGTCAACTTATCCCGTAATTTTCCGGCGAGTTCACTCGGGTCAATTGGCGCACTGCTGCAGGCGATGAGCGAGAAACAACTTAAGATGGCAAGGCTGAGATATCGAAACGGCATAATCAAATTTAACTCTTAGTTATTAACTGACAGAAGAATACCTTAATATGGCCCTAAAGTTCATGGATTTATGGCATTCTCATAGGGTGAGTACGCGCCGATAGGTGTAATGGATTAAGGATGGGCGAGTAATGTGGGCGTTTTGGTCGAATAAATGGGCGCAAATCGAATGGGATATGGGCCTGACTCAAGGTATATGCCTTATGTTCTTGGCGTTATGGCTCTACGCCATATGGCCAAAAGAAGAGTTAGTGCAGCTCCGGCGGGATAAACATCTCCAATTACGTTTGTTGCTGACGTTGGTGGGGATCAATGCACTGTGGTCGTTAAATGCCAGTATTCAAACTGGGTTGCATCTGCATTTTCTGGGAATTGTCACTTGTATGCTGATGTTCGGCTGGCGTCTTGCGACCCTAGTGTTGCTATTGCCGAGTGCTTTTTTTAGTCTTTTTGTATTAAAGCAGCCCGCTGATTTTGGTGCTTTTAGTTTGTTCGCTATGGCTGTGCCGCTGTTTCTGTGTTTTATCCTATACAGTCGCAGTTACCATTTATTTCCTAAGCATATTTTTGTATTCATCTTCGTCGGTGGTTTTATCAATGCGGGCCTCTCAACTGTGTTTCATCAATTGAGTTGGGCGACGTGGTTGTGGTCTGCGGCGGATTACGATTGGAATGTGTTAGTAGACGACTACCTGATGCTAATCCCTTTGCTGGCATTCCCAGAGGCATTGCTTAATGGCATGGCGGTGACGCTATTGGTGGTGTATCAGCCCCAGTGGTTATTTGATTATTCTGACCGTGAATATTTGTGGCGTAAGTAAATGCGATAGTGGCGTAAGTAAATGCGATAAAAGAATGTGATAAAACAACGCAATAAAAGAACTGCGCCCGAAACCTCGTCATTCCAACGTAAAGCCCTTTGTAAGTGCCCATTGAACAGACGATTGAAAAGTTTACTGGGCGCACTTATTTGTATATTTGCGCTGACCGTTGCGCCGTGATTTAGGCGAAGCGTTGGTCTAAGTAGTTAATGATTTCTTTTGATTCATATAACCACTGTACTTGACCGTTTTCTTCAATCCGCAGACAAGGCACTTGCTGTTTGCCGCCTTGAGCGATGAGTTCATCTTTATGCGGCGCTTTTTTAGCGTCGTGGGTCACTATGTTGAGTCCTTGGCGACGCATTGCACGGCGGACTTTTACACAAAATGGGCATGCAGGATATTGATACAGGGCTAATGCTTGAGTTTGAGCATCAATTTTTTGTTGCTCAGCCAGTGGACGTTGGCGCTTCTTAGGGCTAAATACGAAATTTAAAAACAGAATAATCCTGCCTAAAATCCAGCGAATGATAAACATGTTATTGACCTTAATGATAATTTTTGTGGAAGAACATTTGTGCGTTATGGCGCCACAGAAAGTGTGTGGCGAGTCTGAGCTCCAGCCGTTTAAAACTGTGATCTCAGTTGTATAAAGGCCGCAGAGTGTAACCTATGGCACCAAGCACGGCCAACATTTTAGAGTGAATTAACAGATAGATGATTTGATTGTAGAAGAATGGTTTTTTGATTGGTTATGACGCTTAGCCATAAGGTAAAAGCCCGCTAAAGTCGAACTTTAGCGGGCTTAGTTTTATATAAAAAGCAGTTAATTGGCTGAGTTATTGAGCATCAATGGTGAGACTCACTTGGGCTGCATTCTGGGTTAAACTCACTCGGCTTTCGAGCAAGAAGATCCGCTCTGGAGCAATTTCTTTCACGTCCACAAGGTAAGCTTTAACGGCTTTGGCTCTTTCTTGGGCCAAATGACCCAACATGCCATCGTTAACATTCTGTGCTTTTACCGACAGATTATATAAAGCGATATGCCAGCGGGTGGTGATTTCGTCATCGGAAAGCTGCGCGTCTTTGGCCTCTGCGATAACAGTGTCTTTGATTTGGGCAGGATCGGCTTTAACTTCTTGTTCATAAAGCTTTACTAGCGCATCGGCAAGCGGCCCTTGGGTCGGGAATTGGCTCGGACTTAAATCATCAGGTAACGCACTAAATTCAATATTGGCTAATTTAGCCAATTTACGCTTCATGATGCGCTCAGCAATGGCTTGGCTGTCATTGATGGCATCGACTTCCCCTTCAACGCTAAGCTTGAGCATAGGTCTGTCGAGTAAGGCGCTAGCGAGTTTGTCTAAACTTTTTTGCTCATCTTCACTTAGGCTGAATTTGCCTGCGGCAAAGCTTATCTTATCTAAGGTTTCGTCAGAACCTATGAGTCCAGCTAAGAAAGTGAAGGGCGCTGTGACGGCTTTAGTGATCACATTGGTAATCGCCGTCATTATGATGCTGCCGACACTAAAGCTGGGTGAGTCTAAATCGCCTGAGACCTCCATACCTAAATCAATCACGCCGTTACGGTCCTGCAGCAGGGCAATCGCGAGCGTGATGGGTAAGCTAGTGGCAAGGTCACTGTCACTGGGTTTACCAAGTTTCAGTTGGTCTATGACCAGATGGTTACTGCCCTTGAGCTTGTTCTTATCGAGTTGATAGTTCAGCGATAACGATAGCTGCCCTTTATCTATGTAGTAACCCGCATAGGTGCCTGAGTAAGGATTGACTGAGGTTAACTCAACACTCTTAAAGACTAAATCGAGATCTAAATATGGCATATCTAGCAAAGGGTTAATATCGCCTTTTAGGGTTACAGGCGCATACTTGTCTATTTTACCTTTGATATCGACCGAGGCCTTCGTCCCTGGCGTTGACGACAAGTGAGTGATATTACCTTCAAGTAACTCAATCCCTGAGGCAAAGTTTGGTGTCAGTGAGTTATCGGCAAAGTAAGCTGAGCCTTGGCTAAAGCTAATTTTTTGAATATCGAGGCTTAACTCAGGCGTTGTCTTGCTTGCCGTTTGCAGCTCGGTTTGCTTAGCACTGGCTGTGGTTGTGTTTTTAGTTGTCTTGCTATTTGTAGCCGGAGCCTCAACGACAAGATCGCTGATATTAGTGGTTCTATCTTTGGCTATCACCACTTTGGCGTAGGGTTGATTAAAGGCTAAGTGATCAATTTTGATTTGATTTTTCTGTTGGTCAAAATCCAGTTGATTGATATTCATCTTTTGCCATTTGACCAGTGGAGCATTACGCAATTTGTCATGAATAGCTAAATCATCGAGCTCAACACTACCACCGTAAATGGCTTTGCCTTTAGCATCGGCGGTCAGCTTGCCTGCTGAGCTTAATAGACCGCTCTTGAGCTGGATATTCACGTAGGGCGCTAAATAGGGCTGAAATAGGGTTAATGCCAGCTTATCGAGTTGGATATTGGCATCTATGGTTTCGCCCGTCACATCGACTTGGCCTTGAGAGCTCAAAGTACCTTGATCATTGAGGCTGAGTTGTAGCTCATATTCAATCGGAGCGGTTAAGGTACTCGTTATGACCTTAGTTGAAAAATTAAGCGGATACACTCGCCATTGCTGCGGCGTTGCCGTTAGCTTTTGTTCCGATAGATTAAGGTCATAGTTTTCAATATTGAGCGCATCAAGTTGCACTAACCAAGTGTCTTTTGAAGGTGTCTCAGGTGCTTGCTTGACTGGCTGTTGAGGATTTGCCTCTGAAGCGATGTCTGCAGCGGTTTCTTTAGCAGCATCAGTGGTGACATTTACGGTCGCTTCTGTCTTTTGTTCTGTTTTATCACTCTCGTTAGTTGCGGCTAATTCACTTTCCGTTGCTTTGTCTGCGCTATCGCTTGTATCTGTGACAGTCTCTGCTATTTGACGTTTTTCTTCGACTTGCGCAACTTGTACGCGTTCTAGCGATTTAGCATCGGTTGGTTTAGCAACTGGCTGCGTAGTCGTTGTGGAGGCGCTTAACGATTTAGGCATGAATAAGCCAACAAGATCGAGCCCGTCTTGGTTCAAAATGGCACTCATTGTTAGGCCATCGCTGTGGAGTTTGTTGATATGCACTTTCTGCTGCTTCAAGTTGGCTGAAATGCCGTCGAGGGCAAACATGGGGAGTTTGACCACTGAGCGATCTTTGTCGTTAAGGTTAAGTTTTTCAACAATAAACTGGCCATTGTTGCTGATGACTTGTAACTCGCCATTCTCGGCAAGATCCACTTGATACTGAGTTTTAATACTGAGCTCGCCATCCGTGAGGACGGGATTAAATTGATCGTCGATAAATCGCCATATTGGTGTCAGTTTCAGTTTGGCGACTTGGATGTCACCCGCAACTTTTAGCGGGAACAATTGGAATTGCCCCTGCAAACTGATTTCACCAGCATGATCATCACTGAGTTGTATCGCATAGTGATTGTGCTTGATAGGCACAATGGGAGAGTCAGAAGTTGATTGGGCGTTTGGTGTCGTATTATCAACTTTGTTTACTTTTATAGCTGGTGTTATCGATGCCGATGATGCCGCCATCAAATATTCAGTATCAAGGGAACTGAGTTTTAGATTGATATTGGGGTAGTTCACTTGAGCGTGGGTAATTTTGTCATCGAAGTTAAATTGTCCCGCATCCAACACAAATTGGCTGAGCAGGACACGAACGGGTGAGTTGGCTTCTGTGGGGGCTGTTTCTGTGCTCGCGGATGAATACTCGTTCAAGGTCTGCAGAATATCGTCGAAGTTGAATCCAGCTTTCCCTTTTGTCTCCACGCGAATGATATGTGCGAAAGGCGCTTGTATGTGTATGTTTTCGATAACGGCGGCGCGATTAAAAACAGATCGCCAAAAGTGTATTTCGAATTGGACTTGTGCAATGCCAGCAAAAGGTTTGTCGTCTTTTTCTTTAATGGCCAGTTGGTCGATTTCGACTTTGAAATTAAAAGGGTTAATGCGTATATCACCGAGGGTGACGGGACGACCGAGCAGAGTTGAGAGTTTTTCTGGTGCCAGCGTGGTTATCGCATAGGGGAGGATTAAACCTAATGTGCAGACATAGCTAAGGTAGACTGCTGTGAGGTAAATAATCACTCGCAGGTATCTTGGGAGGGCAAAAAAAGAGTGTCTGAATTGCGATAACTGGGTCAGCATTAATATCAAGGCTCCAATGCATAAGACAGGGAAAAACTTCCATAAGTACGGACATTCTAGCGAATAATGCTAATATTTCCAGAAATTATTTATATTTTTACCAATGAAATCTTGGTATTACACAGACAATAACGTCTTCTGATCTAAGACATTCCTGAGTGGTAACCTATCATCTACATTGATAACTACATGTGTTTCAGCCTATGGCTAATGTTTTGAGTCGTCAATACTCGCTATGTTGGACGCTATTTTTGATCAGCGATTTAAATAACTAATCGCTGCAATAATGGCGCCTTGTGGATCTTTTATCCAACAAAAACGGCCTACTTCGGGTATATCTTCAGGACCAAACAGAATATCCCCGCCAAGTTTTTTTGCGCTGATAGCGACTTGATCGACATCGTTAACGGTAATGTAGCCGGTCCAATGTGAGGGAAGCATTGGGAGCAAACTATCGGTGATCCCCCCAATGCTGACGCCCTGATTTTCGATAATATGATAATTACCGTGGGGCATTTTGACGGTTTTAAAGTGCCAGCCAAAAATCTCAGCATAGAAGTGCATAGCTTCTTCGGTATTATTGGTTGTCAATTCATGCCAACTTAACGCCCCTGCAGTGTTAAAAGCCGATTCCATAAGCGCATCCTTTATTCTATTTTGGGTAAATTTTGTGTTTTGAGCCGAGGTTAACGGTCAGTGTTCAGTACCGTCTGTATTTTGAGCCATATTTTTTGTGCGTTATCTTGATTGAGTGTAGTTGAGGCAAGTTGATAATTCACAGACGGTAAATTAAAATTTTTGCGTTTTTCAGGTCGGCAAACATTAAATTAACTTAATGTTCTACAAGGAGATTCACTTTATTCAGTGCTGGCTAATCAGCTTCTTGTGGCTCAGTGATGCTGCGGCTTCGTTAATGGGCTTCATCTTGCCCCTCGCGCCAAGACTTAGCACTGAAAACAGATTTTAAAACGGGTTTGTTTACTGTGGTTTGAGTGTTAGACCTGACTCCCGTTAACTTGTTAATATAGGCGAGTTTTGCATCTTATCGATGCCACCTTAGGGGATATGAGATTGAATAAGAGTTTAGTGACGAATTTATTGGCGGCTGCTTTGGTCGTAGTGGGTTACCTGATGAATTCGGCAATTGTCCTGAATGTCGGATTATTTGCTTTATCGGGTGCAATTACCAACTGGGTTGCAGTTTATATGTTGTTTGAGAAAGTCCCCGGACTCTATGGTTCGGGAGTCGTGCCTTCTCGTTTTGAAGAGTTTAAGGCGGGCATTGCTCATTTGATGATGAAACAGTTTTTTACCACTGAAAATATCGACCGATTCCTGTCTGAAAAAGAAGGGCTGAGTAAAATAGACTTGGCGCCAGTGATTGAAAAGGTTGATTTAGCGCCTTCTTTTGATGCGTTAATTAGCACAGTCGCCCAATCTTCCTTTGGCGGCATGTTGTCTATGTTTGGTGGCACAGATGCCTTATTGCCGTTAAAAGAGCCGTTTATTGTAAAGATGAAAGCTTCTTTAGTTGAAATGGCACAAAGCGATGCATTTCACGAGTTGCTGAAACAAGAAATTGAACAGCCAAATGTGATGGCCGATCTGCAAACTAAAATTGCTAACATAGTGGAGCAAAGATTAAACGAGTTAACACCGCAAATGGTGAAACAAATCGTTCAGGACATGATCCAAACGCACTTAGGTTGGTTAGTGATTTGGGGCGGCGTGTTTGGCGGTCTGATTGGACTTGCCGCAGCCTTAATCCAAGGTTAACCTGAGTTAAAGCCGCGAATAGAATGGGAGCTTTGGCTCCCATTTTTACTTACGCATTTTATGTTCATCATTTTGTGTCCTGATTAAATAGCAAGGAAGTCTATGAACCGTCACCACAGTATCAATTATTTGGAAATCCCAAGTCGCGACATTGCGAGTTCTAAGGCTTTTTTTAGCCAAGTTTTTGGATGGACCTATGTCGATTATGGCCCTGAATACAGTTGCTTTATGGATGTCGGCATTACTGGGGGATTCTATCAAGCCGACGTGAATTTCACCCTCGCAAAAGGTTGCCCGCTGATTGTGATCTACAGCCAGAACTTAGAATTGACTCTGACGGCTGTCGTAACAGCTGGTGGCATTATCACAGCTGACATCTTTAGTTTTCCGGGAGGCCGTCGATTCCATTTTGTTGAACCTTGTGGCAATGAATATGCCGTCTGGTCAGAATGATCCTACTGTCACTCCTTGTATTCGAAATTGTTGTTTAGATCAGCAAGATATTTGTTTAGGTTGTTTCAGGCATCTTGATGAAATTTTAGCGTGGCGCGTTATGTCGGAAGTGGAGCGGCAAGCTTGTTTTATTAGGATGGAGGAGCGTAAGGGGGAGTATCTGGTTAAGTTCAATGACGTGGTTAGTAGAAGACAGGATGGAGTATGACTAGCCGTCAGAATTGCTTACGATAATTGATTTTTAAGCTTTAAGTGGATAATCGAACGGCGAAATACGCATTAACGAATTTCGCCGTTGGCATTTTGAAACACCCTTGGCATTTGAAGCAGGAGTTACACTGGATCTACCACTATGTGCTCAAGTTCGATGGCGGCAACGGTATGGAGCGCATCCATAGTCGCGCCAACTAAGCTGATTTTTCCTTGAGATGACTCAATTAAAACCGCACGGCTGATATCGCTAAACTCACGATTGTGGCGTGCAAGGTTTGATAAGGCCATCTGCATAGGCAGCATAGAAGGATTGAATGCCGCGTTCTCTGCATAGCGACCACAATAGGTTGCGCCATCGCGTGTTTCTAAAACCACGGCAGCAAAACTCTGAGTGTAAGGCGCGTAGCTTAAACCGGCATGATCTAAACCTTCGATGATCATAGGATCGGCACTATCTAAAGCAAATTCAGTTTGTTGCTTGGCCATTAAGGGCGAAGTGACATTTAAGTCTTTTGGCCCAAAAGCATAGGGTAAATAATAGGCCAGAGGATGGCTTTCCTGTGCGGGTAGATGAATGCAGATCTTGCTCCCTTCAACCAGTTCATTCATAAACTGACGACAATGACCGCAAGGACTGGCATTAACTATGATATCAACAATTTGGCTTTCACCACTGAGCCATGCGTGGCTTATAGCGCTTTGTTCTGCATGGACAGAATGAAATAACGCTTCACCGGGTAATTCTAAGTTGGCCCCCATGTAGATATCGCCACTTTTACCTTTGGCTATCGCGCCGACATAAAACTCACTGATAGGCGGTTTGGCCAATGCCGCTGCTATCGGCAGTAATGCTAATAACACTTCTGCTTCGGTCATTTTGCTTGCACTTGTTAGCGTAGCAAGTTGCTGCGCATCAATGTGTCCAGCAAAATTCTGGTGCAACATTGGGATAAGTGCATCGGCTAAAGGCGTTGGCAGTTGGGTTATGCTACGAATGAATCTATCTTGCATTTCCCTATTCCTTATTTGTTAAGTTCATGGAAGAACATTCTAGTAATTTTGTTACAGCATAAATGCGAGTTAGCTCGCGTTTATACGCTGTCAATGTCAGTGCTATCGAGAGTGATAAACTTATGTTACTCACGTATAGAGTGAGTCTATTGGTGCACAAAAATAAGCTTAAGACTATAAAACAAAAGACTTAAGCTTGAATTTACACAACTTAAAGTTCACGCAAATAATGACAAAGGGCAGCAAGTAGCTTTTGCTTAGTCTCATCCGCTTGTGTTTCTTGTAGCAAATTTTCTAATTTAAGTACGTAGTCTTGATCGGCTAAGCGACTTTGACAGAATTCACGCCAGCGCTGCGACTCTGTATCATCGAGTAGTTCAGGGTAATTACGGGCGCGGTAACGAAACAGCATCTCAGGAATACGTGGATCATCAAACTGCAAATCTAACGCCGCTAGATTTTGCGGTAGGGTATGACGGATGATTTCCATTTTTGCTTTATCAGCTTGGCTAAAGAACCCACCAGAATACAGCATCAAATCGGGATCTGTGGTCGTTCTGCTGTCATCGTGCTCAAATAATAGCGCCAGTTTTTCGCGTAATTCTGGGTGACGTTTTAGGCGTTTATACTGCTCTCTGGCAAATTCTTTATCTATGCCTAAACGAGCGGCATGCTCATCACTGAGGATTTTTGCCGAGGTGATAAAAGGGCACTTATTAAGATGAATTTGTTTTACTGCGATAGGTAATTCATCTTCGGCAAGATCAGCCCTTGGCGTATACATGCGCGTTTTAATTTGCTCGACATCTAGCTCGAATAGCGGCGTTAAATCCATGGCTAAATTAACGCAAATAACGGCATTTTTGTTAGTAGGATGGTGCGCTACGGGTGAGATCAACGTTGCACAACCATTGCGCGCACTAATTTTAGAGCTCACGTGAACCAAAGGCTGCATATTGAGCACATCGATTTGATCGCTAACCGCTTGCTTACGGCGCAGGTCAAAATAGTACTGATATAACTTAGGCTGTTTCTCGCGAATGAGTTTTGCCATAGCGATGGTCGCATACACATCAGACATAGCATCATGGGCTTTCTCATGGCTTAAACCATTCGCTTGGGTCAGATGTTCTAGCTTAAAACTCGGAGAGCCATCTTCCTTTGTCGGCCAGTTAATACCTTCGGGCCTAAATGCATAACAAGCGCGCACTAAATCAATGATATCCCAACGAGAGTTGCCATTTTGCCATTCACGGGCATAGGGATCGATAAAGTTCCGATAAAAGCCATAACGGGTCACTTCATCGTCAAAACGCAGTGAGTTATAACCTGCAACACAAGTGTTTGGTTGGCTAAATAGCGCTTGAATTCGTCCCATAAACTCAGTTTCAGGGATGCCTTTTAAATTAGCTAACTGTGGAGTGATCCCTGTGATTAATATTGCTTCCGGAGACGGCAAATAATCAGTGGCTTGCTTACAATAGAATGTCTCAGGCTCGCCGATGATATTGAGATCTAAATCCGTGCGAATACCCGCAAATTGCGAGGGTCTGTCTTTCGCTGGGTTCGCTCCAAATGTTTCGTAGTCGTGCCAAAAAATCGACCCTGCTTTATCGTCTTTCATCTTCATTTATTTTCGTTCTCTAAAGCATGTAACTTCATGTTATCAGTAGTTAAATTGCTTTAATTGGATTCGTTGTCATTCACATCAATTTAGTATGCAGCTCTTCGATGTGAGTACATAATCTGTATATATTGGGTTCTGCGTCAGATTAGCTAAAATCACATGTACACAGGGTAATTAAAATGTCTTTATCTGACAATTGGTTACGTGCAATAAACGGTAATCCATATTTAGAGAAACCAGAGCTTGCAGACCGCGACGGCTTAAGCGTTCGTATTACCCCTGCAGGGACTATAACATGGCAGTATCGATTTAGGATTGATAATCCATCAGGGTGCTTAACCTTTGGTCTCTACCCGGATTTAGGACTTGCTGACGCACGTAAGCTGGTCCCTGTGTGACTAAATTCATGGGTAAATATTATAGATCCCTATGCGTTTTGGAAACCGCTTAACACATTCGAAGGCCGATCAGTTCCGCTTTACTCGAGATATTATAAGAACAGTGGAACTTATATCACTCGCCATGGCGCTTTCCCACGGCAAGCGACCGGGTAATGTTGCTTCTATTAATGAGCTGGTCCGCGATATGAAACCAAGACTGGCATATCCACGATTTTAGACGGACATTATCGACCAGAATGTCGGAGGCTGGGGGATTTATAGCGTTACTGTGAGTATGGGATAAGTTCAGTAACCATGATAAATAGCGTTCCAAATTAGTTAATGTACATAACTTAACTATTATGTTGTTGCCGACATTCATGACACCAACCCGCTAATTCAAGCTGTGGGCTCGATAAGGTAAATTCCGCTTGGCTAACATTCAACTGTAACTGTTCAACAAGAGCAGTGGGCAATGCTATCTCTGTGACTTTTTGACAAGTATTACAAATTAAAAATTGATTGTGAATGTGATGATCGCATACATGATGGCAGGCAATATACTTATTCACCGTTAATAACTTATGCACTAATTGTTCCTGTACTAAGAAATCCAACATGCGATAGATAGACATTATGGGTAAACTCTCGCCCAAACTTTGTTTTAACACATCGGCAATTTCATAGGCAGACAAAGGAACATCATGTTCCTGTAATACGATAAGTACTTTTTTGCGCTTACTGGTAAGATTGATGCCTTTTTCTTCACACTTTTTCACTACTTCACGCAGTAAATCAAGATTTTTTCCTGTCATAGAACTGCCAATTTTTTTGAAATGATCATACTTGAACAGTTTACCTGATCCACCCCTTCTAATGACAATCTTTGTTAGCAATCATCAGTCACCATACCGAGTGTTGTTCTGATTGCCATTTACAATCAGTAACTTAATTTACTTTCATTCATATTGAACTCGACTGATACATGGTGATACGTTATAACATATCATTTGTTTCAGCAGTAATCATATGGAGACGACCCACAAAATGAATTCCCACAAATACCTTCTGTTATTAGGTGTTGGCACTTTAGCTGTTTCAGCAGAACCTATTGAACGTATCAATGTCACTGGGCATGCTTTAGAAAAACCACTAAGCCAAAGAATACAAGCCAGTAAAATCGAACTCAGCGGCGATGAACTTAATAATCGTAAAGCCGATACCTTAGGAGAAACTTTAAGCCAATTACCGGGAGTAGACAGTGGTTTTTTTGGTAGCTCATCGGGTAGGCCACAAATCCGTGGATTTGGTGGAAACAGGGTTAAAATGTTGCTCAATGGAACTCAAGTTGAGGATATGTCGTCGGTGAGTGAGGATCAATACATCCCCATCGAGCCCTTTCTTGCTGACAGTATCTTGGTCATTAAAGGTCCTACAGCTGTGATTGCCTATGGTGGGCAAGCGATGGCAGGCATTGTTGATCTCCAAGATGGTCGTATTCCATTAAGTCCAATCAATGGGTTTAACAGCCGCGCTGAAGTGAAAGCTGGCTTCAATATTACAAGTACCGCACTGGCAAAACTTACCGTAGGGAATGAATCTTTTAACTTTGCGCTTAATATGATCAACAAAGACCGTGGTGACTACGATATTCCTGGATATTCTAAAGACAGCGATTGTAAAACGTGGTCAAAAGTCGTAGGTGCCGCACAGTTTGCCGATCTATGCCAAATAAAATATGCGCAACCTGTGTGGCAGATGAACAATCAATTAAAACGCTATGAAGATGCTACACCTTTAGAACAACAAATTATCACCGACTACTCAATAGACAGTAATGGCATTGTGCTTAACAGCAGCCACCACACATCATCATTCTCGGCAGGCGGAAGCTACACTGGCCAACAACGTCTTTTGGGTTTGGCTTACGGTTATACGGACACTCATCGCGGTATTCCGGGATTTATGCGTCGTGGCAGCAGCGCACCAGTGGATTTTGATCAACGGGGTAATATTCGAATTTTTTCCCGTGGTGATCGCGTAGATATGAAGTATGTCGAAAACTGGGATGACAATTGGATAAACTCATTTAGCCTCGATGGCGCCTATTCGAATCAAGTCGATGATGAGCATATGGCAGAGGTATCCGTTAACCAATTCGAAATTACCTCTTGGGTCATTAGCCCTAAGCTCTATCATAGTTGGACATCAAACTTCGATGGTGTCTTAGGATTACAGTACGACACTAAAGCCTATAAAGGGGAGGGCTATGACAATTACATGCCTGATGTCGATAGTCAAAACTATGCAGCCTATACGCTACAAACTCTGCACTTTGGTCCGGTTACTTTTGAGTTTGGAGGTCGTTATGATGCGATTAAGCACCAAGTAAACGCAGAGGGTTACAAGGTAGGTCGAGGCTCAGGAGCGAATGTTAAAGATAGAAATTTTTATCTCCAAAGCTACTCAGGATCACTGCAATGGGACATATTGCAAAATTGGTCAACACGAGTCAATTACGTTCATGCCGAGCGTGCTCCTGAAATGAATGAGCTTTACGCCAGTAACCCACACTATGCTCTGTTAATTGAAGAACAGGGCAGCTCAAATCTTAAAAAGGAAATTAATCACTCCTTTGAAATAAATACCACCGCTAAAATCGCCGATTTACAGCTAATAGCAAGTTGGTATCAAAATCAATTCAATGATTTTATTTATCTTGGTAGTACAGGCCTTGAACGTAATGGTACTTATGTTCGTGAATGGCGCCAAGCAGATACAAACAATCAAGGGTTAGAGGTACAAGCTATCTATACCTTCCCGTGGCAAAGGTGGGGAGTTTTTGAGCTTAGCGCATTTACTGACAGAGTGAGAAATACTCCTAGATATCAATACGATGGTAGTTACGACATCTTTAGTACTCGTCCACCTCTCGCTGGTGAGCGGGACGAATACTTTCGCCGCAGGTTAGAAGGCACTTCAATGCCTCGAACACCACAATCCAAAACAGGCACTGCACTAAATTGGCAGTATGATGCGCTTACTGTGTCTATCGATTATGTTCGCTATCATTCACAAGGTGACGTTAACAAATTTGAGAGGCCCTCTGAATCTTATGCTTTGCTCGGAGCAAATATCACTTTAGATCAAGTCATTTCGAAAGTGCCGACTCAATTCTACCTAAGCTTAGATAATCTTACCGATGTAGATGCGCGCCCACATAACAGTTTCCTAAGGCATTTATCCCCTATGCCAGGTCGCACAGCGGCTATTGGTGTCAGAGTGCAATTCTAAAAAAGTTTCCTTCAAGGCTAATGGCCTTGAAGGTTTTCGTTTGATTTCTAGATACCCAAGGCCAAAAATCTAACCTCCTTCAATTCAAGCCGCGATTTGCTGTTTTTTATCCCATTTTCCGAGAGATATTGTTAAGTCATGACGGACCCTAAGCGTTTATCTGATGAAGCCTATTCAATGATATTTCTTACATAATATGGAAAAGTCATCCATTGGATTGAGTAAGAAATCTTTACCGACAATGGAAGTCATTTCTGATTCAGATATAAAAGGATTGTCAATTTTAAAAACTAATCGTTGATTCAATTTACTTTTTATCAAAAAATCGCAATGGCGTTGATAAAATAACTGGTCAAATTGACCATTATCGATAATTCTCTGGAGGCCAATTTGTATTCGCTGAGCTAAGCGAGGTTTGTTAAGCGAAACATAATAATATGTCGCTAGTGGAATATGTAGCATGATGCTTTCATCAACAACGAGATCTGGATATTGTTGATTAAACTGCTCAACCTCTTGAAATACTTCATTCACTCCGCGGCCAAATGTTATAAACCGTCCTTTTGATAGCATATTAAATAAACTGTCATATTGATTGCTTTCTATAATTTTAAATCCTGCTTGTTGCATGGCAACTTTAGTCGACCATTGGCTACCTGAACCAGTATCAAGAGCAGTTAACTGCGCTAGCGAGGTGATTTGGGCTAACCTAGATACATTTTCCTTTTTAATAATAAAAATTCTAAATCCCTGAATGCCTTTTCTAATGGGAATTTTTATTGGAATAAGCTGTTTATTCCACTGTAGGTTAGAGGCTTCTGCAATAACATTGATGGTTTCACCCTCTTGTAATGCTCTGAAGATACGATTTCGACTCATTATTAGATCTGAGACTTGCAGTGATGCTTCACCAAAATCGGCTTTGGTTGCATCAATAACTAATTGTAAAAGGTCATAAGTATACTGATATCTGTGATCAAGCTTGGATTCTGACTGATTGATAATGAATTGATCATTAGCATAAGTGACGGGTATGTTTGCCAAGACCCACAGGGAAAGAATACAAAAAATAATGCCCAGTCGCTGTAAATTATCCATCAATAAACTCATTGCTAGAGGTTGAAATTGATTCGGTGTGCTTATTTTAGCAGTAGCCTAGATGGCTTGCGGGATAAAGAAACAGATGATAAGCGTAAATGATACATTTTTTTAGTTTGGGTTTATGTGAGTTGTAAATCAATTTAGACAGCCCAACGGTATTGGCACTGGGTGCGAGTGGCTCGCAGAATATTTTAAAGTCCTTATGTTGTTTGGCCATAGTGTTTTTAATATGGCTTTACGTTATATATGCATAAACGTGTTTGTAGTCTGGCAACGATTTTGGGGAAGTTTGAAGGTCGTGTTTATTGCGTTAATCATTTATGAGTACGTGTTTTGAGCGTTTAACCAGCGCTGGCGCATGCTCCACGTTTTTACAGTGCTATCACTTTGGCTCTACTGCTGATGTTAAACATATAAATTGACCACTCAAGACCCAGAGAGGACATCAATGAACTCGGATAAAATTTTAGAATCTGCACAAGCAACCTTGTCTGGATTAATACCATTTCCTCAAATTGTCGGCAATCTTATTGCTGAAGGTGTCGAGTATTACTATGTAGACTATGCCCTGTAGGATCCCCTCATAATTCATAGCCCCAACAACCATGAGTTAATGAGAGTTCAGCTAGTTTCTTCGCAGCACAAAGCAAATCATCTGCTGATATGGGGTAATCATACCGTCGCCGCAGCAGTTCTTTGCCCATCCTGATTGTTGATAGCACATTCCTTTTCTTTACCGTGTTGGCTTGGAAGTGCCGCTGTAATTGCTGTGTTTCTCCGTATAATCCTACCCACCAAAATGCCAGTTGCACCAATAATGCTATCAATAGCAGTATGTCCATCCTCGCCGCATAACGTGTTCTGCCTATGACGTAAACCAAAGCCATAAGCGGGGCTTTTTAAATCTCTAAAGGTTTCTTCTATTTGCATCCATTTTTGGTAAATATTAACCAGTTTTTGAGGCGACATGGCTTCTATGGTTAAGTTGGTCACCAGTGCCCAAGGTTCTTTGGCGGTCAGTTCATACGTCCATTGCGCCGTATGGTGACAGTCTGTTGTCGTACTTCGCTGGCCTTTACTTGGGGCTCTGAACAACACCATCTCGCATAACAAGGGTTTCTTTACCGATAACGCCACCCGCCCAACATGTTTTGCGCGACGACTGGCTTGGGGATAAAGCGCTTTTAGTGAAAATTGGCGACCAGAAGGATGCGGCCGATAGACACTTAATCCTCTGACACGACCCAGGATTACGGAAGCCCGCGTCAGTGACTATCAGCGGGGTAATGTTGTCAGGTAACACTTGTTTGAGTTCATTCAGAAACTGATTATGGGCAGTTTGAGTGCCTTGCAGGATTAACGGAAATGTTCGCTCGTAGAGCGTGATAGAGCGGCCCTTGATAGCAATAGAGGCGCGTAGTGCAATCAGCTCACGACCTTCACGCATATCTGACCAATCCACCAATATGGTCGGCATCGTATGAGTAGTCAGCAGCCACTTTGCATGCCACTGATAAACCGCCAGTCTTTCATGGTGAAGGTGCGGGTTGCCCAATAATCTATCTATGCGTTTTATCGAGTGTTTAGTATGAGTGCTCGTGCCATCAATGTGCCGCCCTAAATGCGTTAAGGTGAGACAATCCGCATTGATGAGAGCTTTGCAGGCGACCATGAGTGTATTAAGTCGCTTTTGATGGATTTCTGGACAATGTTGATAGAGAGATTGATGTAAGATAGTTAACACTTGCACCTTAATGCCTTGTGATTGATGTTTGTTCGCACTTCCATCTGATCACACTTCAAGGTGCAAGTTCACTCTAATTTAATGATTTATCTGAAAATCATCAGGGGATTCTTCAGGACTATGCCTTGAAGTCATTTACTTTCTATAGCGCAGCAGGTTCTACAGTGCAATCACCTTTATCATATGAGGGACTTCCATTCATAGCTGAAAATTTTAATGTGATTGAACTCAGAGCTGCCATCTTGGATAGTCAGCAGCATGGGCAAACATTTCGGCTTTTCTGTCAGCGCGCTATGAATGCAGGAGTTCAAGGTTATTTCGTGTTTTTGCGAGGTAAACGTGTAACCTATTTTGGCCGTCAAGGTGACCAGCATACCGAATGGTTTTCTGGCGCTAAGCCGAGCGATGCCTAATAACGCTGACTAGGCTCGTCACTTTCTGGGTTGGGTGCATCGTGAGTTTTACATTGGGTGAATGGTTACGCGAAGTTCATTGTATACGTCACTTACATCTTCCTGTGCTTAACGTAATAGAACACTGGAGGCATAAATGTGCTACCACGCAATGTCACTACTATTTCTCGAATGCCTATTTACGCCATCATGAAGATTAAGTCATATCTTGCGATGGGTAATGGCTTACGGGGTGATTTTAATTGGTATTGGACGGCACAATTGCGGTTAAATAGGAGAATAATGTCTTATGTACTATCAATTTCTAAATGAACCTATGGTGCTTGATATTGAAAATGCATCAATACTCACATTACGGCTACCCGACGATGTGAGTGATTTTATTGTGTCACAGGCGATCAGTGCCCCTTTACTAGAGATTATCGTCATCGCTGAAGCCGGAATTCAGCAAAATATAGTCATCCGCTTCCAGCCGTTTATGGGTCTTAAGGTCGAATCGTTACCGCAAAGCCCTCAGGCTTTCAATACACCAATAACCCGCAGCCTTGGGCAAGGTTTTAGGCTTTATACACGGATGGGAACAGCTGCGAAATTTTGTGCGGCAGAATTGAGGCGAGGTGTATCTTTTACCTTAGATACGACTCGTCATTTAGGTGCAGATAATGACTTAATAGGTGCAAATAGTTACTTAACTTTTGCCTTACAAGCTAATTCAAAGTTTGAGTTAGTACCCTTAGAAGCGGATTTGCGGGTTTTGCATGAGCCCAAAGCGTTAATGGTTGCTAAAGCTCTGTTAGCAAGGCACTACGACTATGCCGCATCATCTGAATCTCTTGCAATTTACATGACCGAAATCGAGCAGGTTAGATTAGAATTGCAGTCGTTTATGCGCGGGGAGCTTGGTCAATGTCACGCCAGCCTTGCTGATGAAGTATTAAGGATCGATCCCTTGCTACTGCAAAAACAACAATGGTTATTTAGAACCTATACCCATATGTTTGAGCGTCCAAACTACAGCCGCGCTGCTAATGATGTCGATAACACTGATAAGCTATTAAGAAAATTAGAGTGTTATGAATTACTCGCTTCACCGGAATTGATCCTGATGGTAGACCGATTGATGGAAGACGAAACGTAAACTTTTCTTACCCAAATTTAGCTAAATGATAAGAGTCCATTATGCATTATTTATGTCCCCTGTGTGCCGCCCCACTAACGTTAACGGAGCGAACTTGGGGTTGTTCACAGCAACATAAGTTTGATATGGCCAAAGAAGGCTATGTCAACTTATTACCTGTACAGAAGAAAAACTCAAAAGATCCTGGTGATAATAAACAGATGATGTTTGCTCGGCGTGAATTTTTAAACGCGGGTTACTATCAAGGTTTGAGTGATAGAGTGAATGAGCTCGCACTTGAGTTTGGTGCCGAAGCAAAACAAATCCTCGATATAGGCTGTGGGGAAGGATACTACAGTCAACGTTTATTCCATGTGTTGAGCCAGCACCATGATTGCAATTTACAAGGTATAGATATTTCTAAGTCTGCAATTAAATATGCAGCTAAACGTTACCCTAATTTGCAATTTTGTGTCGCAAGTGCCTATGAAATGCCTATCGCATCCCAAAGTGTCGATCTTGCCATTCGTATTTATGCCCCTTCAAAAGTAGAAGAGTTACAACGGATTATGGCTGATAGAGGCTTACTGATAACGGTTTCTCCGGGACCTTTACACCACTTTGCGTTGAAACAACAAATTTATGCTGAGCCAAGATTACACCCCGTTTCCACAGCGCATATTGCTGGATTTGAGTGTCTGCATCAGGAGCGCTTAATCTCCCAGTTAGAGCTGGTAAACAGTGAACATATCGCTCATTTTTTAGAAATGACGCCCTATGCTTGGAAGTTTACTCATGCCCAAAAGCAAGCATTTGCGTTGCAAGGACTGAACTGTGAATTGGATTTCCAAATTGAGGTGCATCGAATTTCAAAGTAAGCGATAAGATTAAGCTATTGAAATAAATTATTTAAAATGCTTAACTGTACTTGCTAAACAGCATGAACCTAGTGTTCTGCTAGCCGGTTGCAAAACCGTAAAGTAGATTTAGGCAAAATAAATAATCCAAAGTGTCGCAGTGTGTTGACTTATCTTTAGAATGGTTTATAGTCTTATCAGCTTGAAGGTTGGGCTTATATTTATGTGTTCAATACGACCAGTTCGTCCTGTAAACATAAGTAATACCGGCATTTTCCAGCTCCACCCGCCGTTAAGGCTTTAATTTTTTATTTACAGGATTTATATTATGTCTCAAGTTACTGGTGTTGTTAAGTGGTTCAACTCTGACAAAGGTTTCGGATTCATTGAGCAAGAATCTGGTCCAGATGTATTCGTACACTTCCGTGCGATCAACTCTGACGGTTTCAAAACTCTTGATGAAGGCCAAAAAGTGTCTTTCACTGTGACTCAAGGTCAAAAAGGTCCACAAGCTGAAAACGTAACTATCATTGGTTAATTTTCAGTGCTGTTAGCCTAGAGCTAATAGCAATGGATTAAAGGGCTATGGTTAATTCCGTGGCTCTTTTTATTTGTGCGAAAATAAGATTTCATTTAGTTTAGATTGTTGAATCCAGTATAAGCGACGAGATCCACTTAACATGTCACATTAATTTAATGCTTAAATCTGAAGTTAATCCTCTAATCTTTCTCTGTTAAAATCCAATTCTGATATCTCCAAGATTTTCAATAAAACCATTTGATACACTCTCCTTATTTTTACCCCTGTAACATTCAATTCCATTATATGTTAACTCTTAACGCTTGCTCTTATCGAGTTTATTTTTTGCGTAATCTTATATTCAATGTCGAACGCGAATGTGTCTAATCATTCATTTGTTGTAAATCAGTGACTTCAGATATTGCCGAATATGATTGGTGCACTTGCATTTCTTGCACTTAGTTATCCTACATATACTAAGCTGCACCTAAGGCTGAAAGCCTTGTAGTAAAGAGTTGAGGCTGGCAAAGCATTTAGTGCTTGATATTAAAGAACACTAGCTTATTTATGATGTAGTTTGGAGCCGACCAAAAAACGAATATGGCTATTGAGATGCCTTGCATTTCGTACATTTAAGTATTTCCGACAGAAGCTGTAGGCTGCTAATCCAACTTAATTATCGGCTACTTTATAGCAGAATAATGCTTTCCCTCGACTAGTTTTCCTAACTTATAAAGGAGGGGTCTACAGTTAGCACTAAATGGATTAAGAGCCCTTTCTACTGGCGGGTATTGGCCTGATATTTTGTTAGCATGTTTATTGCTTCTAATATGACGTTAGTGACAACACAAGAATACTTAAAGTTGAGAACTATATACCGAGGATCTTTTGATGGGTTATGTTATTCAAGGGACTACGATTAAGCCGAAAAATGGATAGAGCTAAATTTAAATATTGTGGAGTATTACAGTGTAAATAAAAAAGCCATGCAATTGCATGGCTTTTCTGGTTTAGCTTAAGTGATTATGGACGCGCCATATCAGACTCTGCACCATTAGCGAGTTTGATTTTGGCAGTAGACTCTTCGTTCGCAGTATTCTCATACTCTCGTCCTTTAGGGACTGCCACTTGTTCTCTCACTTCAACGACAGGCTTGGTCATATCCGAAGACACCATAGAGCCAAAGCGGCTAGCGGCTTTCGGCTTGCTGACAACAACTGCATCCGTGATTTGCGGTGTTGTTGGAGCTGTTTGTACTGTGGCTTGAGGCTTAGCGATAGCAGCCGGTCTGGCCATTGGCGCAGAGGCTGTTGCTTTCACGGCTTCTTTTACTTCAGCGCTCGGTGCAACACTTGGCTCGACAAGTGTTTCGGTTTTAGCTGCTTCAGCTTTGGGTACTGCTACTGATTTAGTCACTGAGCTTTCAACTGATGGGACTGCAACGACTACGGCTTCAGCAGTAACGCTGGTCACCTGAGTTTCAACGATTGACGCAAGGTCAACTTTTACGTCAGCAGCCTTTGGCTCTTCCGCTTTCGTTTCAGTGGTTTTAGTCACAACAGGTTTACTTTCAACTTGCTGAGTTTCAACTGCTGCAACGTCATTTGCTTGAGGCTGAGGCTCAACTTTTGCTTCTACTTTAACAACAGCAGGAGCTTCAACAGCTGGAGTTGAACTTGTTTCAGCTATTTCGACGTCAGCAGGTTCAGTTACCGCTGTTGTTTGAGTTGCAACAACAGGAGTTTCCACTCGAACACTGACGATTTCGCTTGGGTACTCTTGGTCAGCACCTAATTCGTCATTAGGAACGAATTGCGCTGGCGTTGATGTACCTTGGTCATCTTCGTCGCGACGACGACGTTGACCCGCTGCACGAAGGTGGCGAGGGCTACGGCGGCTACGACGTTGACCATCTCTTTGCTCGCGTTTTGATTGATCATCAGCATTAGCATTTTCGTTGTCTGCATCAACTTCGCTATCTTGCGATACAGCATCCGCTGCTACAGTATGAGCTGCTGTGTCAACTAAGGTGTTTTCAGCTACGTTAACAGCATCAACCGCAGGTGTTTCCACTACAGTAGAAATTACAGTTGTCTCTTTTAGCACAATATTTTCTTGCGCTTCTTGAGCGGGTGCAGCTTCTTTACGAGGCTGGCGACGTGTTCTTGGTGCTTTAGTTTCTACTGGCGTTTGTGCAATGACTTCAGCTTTGGCATTAACACTGATAGTACTTGCCGCTGCGGCGTTAAGGGCTGCAATTTCCGCTAACACTTCTGCGGCATCTTCAGGTGCAATTGGGATCGCATTATCTGGCGTATTATGGCCATTATCGATACGCACCTTACGACGCATGTTACGGCGCTGACGACGCTCACGGGCGACTTCTTGCTTAGGGGCATCATCTGCTTCAATGTCGGCAACAACATCTTTTGGCGCTTGTACGCGTGGCTTTGGTTCAGCTTTAGCTGGACGTTTAGCCGCTTCTTCTTTTTCGCGTACTGGACGTTCTTGTGTGCTGACTACTGCATCAGCCGGTTTTTTTGGATTGCGGCTACGCGGCTCACGAGTGCCTTCTTTTGCTTTGTCGGCATCTTGGGCATTGCGTGGGCGGCGAGTGTCATTACGACGGTTACGGCGATTTGCGTTAGCCGCACTGGTATCCGTTGCTTTAGTTTCAACAACTTTTACGGGTTCAGCTTTTTCACTTGGCGCAAACATGGCACTGATTGCACTCACAAGCTTGCTGAAGAAGCCTGGTTGTGGCGCTTCAACTTTCACCGTTGGTGATGGGGCTTGTTCTACTTTTTGTGGCGCTGCAAAACCTTTTAATGCCGGGATAGGCGCCGCAGTACGTTCTAGTTTGCGTGGCTCATACAATTTGGCTTCAGGATGCTCTATACGCTTATAGCTTGATTCACTGATTTCATCATCACTACGGTGACGGATCACGCGGTAATCAGGCGTCATCATGTGTGCGTCAGGTATCACATACACTTCGACATCGTGACGCTGTTCTGTGATGCGAATGGCTTTGCGTTTCTCGTTTAACAAGAAAGCTGCAACATCCACAGGCACAATCGCTTCGATTTGTGAGGTGTTTTCTTTGATGGCTTCTTCTTCCATCAAACGTAAAATTGATAGTGCTAAAGACTCGGTACTGCGAATCGTGCCTTGGCCATGACAGCGAGGGCAGATATGCGCTGCAGATTCTTCTAAAGAGGGGCGCAGACGTTGACGCGACATTTCCATCAAACCGAAACGAGAAATGCGACCTAACTGCACGCGAGCACGATCATGGTGCACAGCATCACGTAAACGGTTTTCAACTTCACGCTGATGACGCACTGGCGTCATATCGATAAAGTCAATAACCACTAAGCCTCCTAAGTCGCGGAGACGCAATTGACGGGCAATTTCATCGGCGGCTTCGAGGTTAGTGTTAAGTGCTGTTTCTTCAATATCGCCGCCTTTAGTGGCACGGGCAGAGTTGATATCGATTGAGGTTAAGGCTTCAGTTGGGTCGATAACAATTGAACCGCCAGATGGCAGACGCACTTCGCGTTGGAAGGCGGATTCAATTTGTGATTCGATTTGGAAGTGAGTGAATAATGGCACTTCAGCTTCGTACAGTTTTACGCGCTCAACGAAATCAGGGCGAACTAAGGCGATATGTTGCTTCGCTTCTTCAAAAATACGTGGATGATCGATGAGGATTTCGCCCACGTCACGGCGTAAATAGTCACGAATAGCGCGAACTATCACATTGCTTTCTTGGTGAATTAAGAAAGGTGCGCCTTTAACTTGTGAAGCTTCGGTGATCGCCGCCCAGTGGTGTTGTAGAACTTTTAAGTCCCACTTTAACTCGGCAGATTCTTTGCCTACACCCGCAGTACGCACGATAAGACCCATGCCCGCAGGCACTTCTAAGTCAGCCATCGCTTCTTTTAGCTCAGTGCGTTCATCACCTTCGATACGACGAGAAATCCCGCCAGCACGTGGGTTATTTGGCATTAATACTAAGTAAGAGCCTGCAAGGCTGATGAAGGTCGTTAAGGCTGCACCTTTATTGCCGCGTTCTTCTTTGTCAATTTGGACAATAACTTCCTGTCCTTCACTGACCACTTCTTTGATATTGGGGCGACCTTGGAATGAATATCCCTTCGGGAAATATTCTCTAGCGATTTCTTTCAGTGGCAAAAAGCCGTGACGATCGGCACCGTAGTCGACGAAAGCGGCTTCTAAAGACGGTTCTACTCGGGTAATTTTACCTTTGTAAATGTTTGATTTTTTTTGCTCATGACCTGGACTTTCAATGTCTAGATCATACAGTTGTTGCCCATCAACAAGGGCAACACGCAACTCTTCTGATTGAGTTGCATTGATTAACATACGTTTCATGATGACGTCATTCTTCTTTAAATAGAGGTCATCAAACATCGCGCTTCGCTGCATTACGGGCCTAGCAGTAGGTCAACTGAGCCTCACGGCTGGTGGCTAGGCAAGAGGTGCGCATTACTGTTAGACGCAGTCGCTGCGTGTCGCATCCTATTTATGGCTTATTTTTTAATGATTACAAAAACAAGGAATTCGTTGTAAAACATCAACCAACCCCATAAATTCTTTAGTTTCGTTCCGGTAATGCCCAAGTCGAATCGGTTTGTCTGACGACAAGTTAAAATATCCTTCGAAATCGGGGAGGAAAACCTAGGGTAAACCTTATTAAAGTAAGGTGACTTTCTCGATTTAATCGTAAAAAACGCATTTGTGGTATTTTTACTCTGTATACGATTTGCAAATCAATGATTTGCTATCAAGAAAATCTTTTTTTATCCGTTAAATTTTCCGCTTGGGATCAGGGCGTTGTGAACACTTTATTCACGGCTTATCCCTAATCGCTGGTGAAATATAGCAATAATCAAAAAATTCAGCAATGGAAAGGCACAATTCTTCTCAGTTGTTGTACAATGGCGACCGTTATAATTAGATGGCGCATCATGAATATAGAATCCACCCCACAACAGGTTCAGTTGATCACGATTGATGAAGATCACTTCGAACAGCGTATTGATAACTACTTAATGACCAAGCTGAAGGGCGTGCCGAAAAGCATGATCTATCGCATTGTCCGCAAGGGCGAGGTTAGAGTGAATAAGAAACGCATCAAACCCGAGTACAAGTTGCAGATTGGCGACATAGTACGTATTCCGCCAGTCCGCGTGGCAGAGCCGGATAACCGTACCGCACCATCGGCGAACTTAAGTAAAGTCTCGCAACTCGAAGATCGTATTTTGCATGAAGACAATCATTTGATCGTGCTGAATAAACCTGCTGGCATTGCCGTGCATGGTGGTAGTGGAGTCGATTACGGTGTGATTGAAGCATTGCGTTCACTGCGTCCTCAACAAAAGTTTTTAGAGCTAGTACATCGTCTCGATAAAGATACTTCGGGTGTATTGTTGGTGGCGAAAAAGCGTAGCGCGCTTAAACATCTGCATGATCAGCTTCGGTATAAAAAGATGCAGAAAGACTATTTGGCCTTAGTTAAAGGGGAATGGTCTGCTCAAGATAAAGCCGTTAAACAGCCTTTATTGAAAATCACCCTTAAATCGGGTGAGCGCATTGTGCGTGTTAATGCTGAGGGTAAACCTTCAGAAACGCGCTTTAAAATTATGCAGCGTTACCAAGGTTGTACTTTAGTGAAGGCAAGCCCTGTCACTGGACGTACTCATCAAATTCGGGTGCATTGCCAATTTGCTGGCCATCCTATAGCCTGTGATGATAAGTACAGCGAGCAAGGGTTTGACGATAGTATGCGTTCATTAGGCTTAACTCGACTCTTTTTACATGCCGCTGAATTGATGTTCATTCATCCAGAAAATGATGAAGTGATGCGGGTTTCAGCGCCTTTAGATGAAAATTTGTCGCAATTACTCGATAAGTTAAAGCGTGCGTAATCGACGGGGATAGGTTTCAAGGATGAAGATAAAGCAATACGATTTAGTGATTTTCGATTGGGATGGCACTCTGATGGATTCCATCGGTAAAATTATCACTTGTATTGAAAATATGGCTAAGGCATTGCAGTTACCTATCCCAACTGAAAGTGACATTCGCGATATTATTGGTCTTTCTATGACAGAAGCGCTGCGAGTCCTGTTCCCACAGGGACTTAATTGCAGCGCTTCTTCTGCCAATTCTCAGCATCAGCAGCATTCTAATAATGCATTCAGCCAAGGCGAAAATGATCAATATCAGCAAATGCGCGCTGAGTTTAAAGCACAGTATTTGCATTTAGACACCACGCCAACGCCCTTGTTTGTACAAACTCCAGCGTTAATTGATGACTTGCATAGCCAAGGCTATAAGTTAGCCGTCGCAACTGGTAAAGCCCGTGCGGGACTTGATCGCGTCTTTGAGCAAACAGGCTTAGGTCGATACTTTGTTGCATCACGCTGCGCCGATGAAGTGCACAGCAAACCCCATCCTGAAATGATCTCAAGCTTGCTGAAAGAATTGAATATTGCACCGAACAGAGCCTTAATGGTGGGTGATTCTCTGCTGGATTTAACCATGGCGGCCAATGCAGGGATTGATAGCGTTGGTGTGACCTATGGCGCTCACAGTGCCGAAAAGTTGCTGCGGGCAAAACCTATCGCCTTGATTGATTCACCAAAGCAATTACTGCAATACCTCTAACACTGCTATTTAATAATGAAGCGGCAATACATGCCGCTGCGCATGAGACTTCCTTATCACTTTTATTTACGTCTCATCTTCTCGTCGATGAAACGACTCAGTAGCTCGATATTTTTGATACGCGTCATCGATTCAATAAACTGAGCAAATAGAACAAAGCCTTGGCAAACGTTTAAGCGAGAACGTCTACACCTTGGGCTAACAGCATTTCCGTCAGTAATATCAGTGGTAAGCCAACTAAGGTATTGGGATCGCGACCTTCGAGCTCTGTAAATAACGCGATACCTAAACCTTCGCTCTTAAAACTCCCCGCGCAATAATAAGGCTCTTCTTTTTCAATGTAAGCCACAATCTGCGCATGGCTAAGGTGCCTAAAATGAACCGTAAAGGGTTCAACCTCGGCGGCCATGGCTCCCGTTTCGGCGTTGTAAAGTGCAAGACCAGTATAAAAGGTGATGGCCTTGCCTGAGGCTTGAGTGAGCTGCGCGACGGCATTATTAAAATGATGGGGTTTACCGATAATCTTGCCATCAATGACGGCAACTTGATCGGAGCCAATAATCAGACCATCGGGGAATTGTTCTGCTCCCGCGACGGCTTTTGCTTTGGCTAATCGCAGCACTAAAGCATGGGCCGATTCTTCGAGATACGCCGTTTCGTCAATATTAGGATTGCAGCATTCGAAGGGTAACCCGAGTTTTTGCAGTAAAGATTGTCGGTATACAGACGTCGAAGCTAAGATTAATGGGGTTGGCATAATGAGATATCCGCAAAAGAGTGACTCATATTGTGACCAATCAATGCGCGAGAGTGCAAGAGTTTCGTCTTTTACGGTTTCTTTTCAATGAATGCGACTATTTTAGGCGGCTTGCGCTTGTATGCGGCCCCATGCTTGGGTACTATTTCGCTTCCGTCAATTTCAATGTTGGGGCAGGGGAAAGGCTTAAGTCGCAAACTGGGACTTAAGTTAGTATTTTTTCTTTGACTCTAGCGTTTTCAAACTATAATATGCGCGCCTTATGCAAACAGTAAAGATACCGGTTTCAATTGATCCATTTCGCGCCGCCTCGAGTCGCCTAGTTTATCAGGGCGTTGTTCCTGGTGTGCAACTGAAAAGATTAACTGAGTTATGTGCCGGCGACTGTTCCGATGTGGCAGTGTCGCTTGAATGTGGCGTAGATTTACAGGGGATAGTCTACCTGAAAGGGAAGGCTGTGACGGAGCTCACTCTGATATGTCAACGTTGCATGACACTATTTACCACTGAGGTTACGGTCGAGTTTTGTTTTGGTCCATGTCGGACTAAGGCAGAAATCGATGAGCTCCCGGATGCGTATGACCCAATTGAGTGCAATGAAATTGGCGAAGTGCGTCTACATCAATTGATCGAAGATGAATTGATAGTCGCTATGCCGATAATCCCAATGCATCAAGAAATTGATTGCAGTGCGGGATCTAAAGACATGGTTGTAGGCGAGATAGAACCCGCTCAAGAGGAGCGTCCAAATCCGTTTGCAGTGTTAGAAAAACTGAAGAGCAAGTAATCGAGGAGACAGGCCAATGGCTGTACAACAGAACAAAAAATCACGTTCAAAGCGCGGAATGCGCCGTTCACATGACGCACTGAGCACTGCTCAGCTGTCTGTAGACGCTACCAGCGGTGAAATCCATATGCGTCACAATGTGACTGCAGATGGCTTCTATCGCGGTAAAAAGGTAATCAACAAGTAATTTGTTGGTTTCCTAATGACGAATCTGACGCTTGCGTTAGATGCAATGGGTGGTGATCATGGCCCCCACGTCACGGTGCCTGCAGCCTTGCGGGCACTACAATTACATTCTTTTCTTAAAATCATTTTAGTCGGTGACAAGACTGAAATTGATGTCTATCTACGTCAAGCCGAAGCGAGTTTACTTTCGCGCATAGAAATCATTCATACCGATGAAGTCGTTAGTATGTCCGATAGACCTGTGCATGCCTTGCGTACACGTAAAAACAGTTCCATGCGATTGGCTATTGAGTTAGTGCGTGACGACCGCGCACAAGCGTGTGTGAGTGCCGGTAACACAGGGGCGCTGATGGCAATGGCGAAAGTATTGCTGAAGACCTTGCCTGGTGTTGATCGACCCGCCTTAGTCAGTTGTTTACCTGCGGTGACTCAAAAACCGGTTTATTTGTTGGATTTGGGCGCGAATATTTCCTGTGATTCTGAAACCTTATTTCAATTTGCCGTGATGGGCTCAGTCCTGTGCGAAGCGGTAGATAAGAAATCTCGGCCAAAAGTCGCCTTGCTCAATGTGGGCGTTGAAGAAATTAAAGGTAATGACCAAGTTCAGCAAGCCGCGCAGTTGCTGCAACACACAGAACAAATCAATTACACAGGTTTTATCGAAGGGGATGAAATCTATTCCGGTAATGTGGATGTGATTGTTTGTGATGGGTTTGTGGGTAACATCACGCTCAAGACCTCAGAAGGTATTGCCAAGTTATTAGTACATCAGTTAAAACGGGGACTAACCCAAGGTTTATTCGTTCGTTTTCTGGCTAAACTTATCGCCCCTCGTATCCAGGCGGTGCTTAGTCAGATGAACCCCGACCACTATAACGGTGCAAGTCTGATAGGATTGCGCGGAATAGTTGTAAAAAGCCATGGAAACGCGGATGAAACTGCCTATTTACAAGCAATTAGTTTGGCAGTAACGGAAGCTCAACGTCGACTCCCTGAAATGATAAAAGATCGTTTGGAGTCGATTCTTTTAGATATAAATAACTGATCCCTCCTTATGCATACAAAAATTCTCGGAACTGGTAGTTATCTACCGGTGCAGGTGCGTAGCAATCAAGATTTGGAAAAAATGGTGGAAACCACTGACCAATGGATTGTTGAACGTACAGGTATATCAGAACGTCGCATTGCGGCTTTCGATGAAACCGTTTCAACTATGGGCTACCAAGCGGCATTAAAAGCGCTAGAAATGGCTGGCATAGAAGCATCAGATTTAGACATGATCGTTTGCGGCACCACCAGTGCTCCCAATGCTTTTCCGGCTGCGGCCTGTGAAATTCAAGCCATGCTTGGCGTGCATACCATTCCAGCTTTTGATATCGCAGCGGCGTGTTCAGGCTTTGTTTATGCTTTATCTGTTGCCGATCAATTTGTAAAAACGGGCGCGGCTAAAAAAGTATTAGTGATTGGTGCCGATGTACTGTCTCGCTTATGTGAGCCAGAAGATCGTTCAACGATTATTTTATTTGGTGATGGTGCGGGCGCGGTTGTGATAGGCGCATCCGAAACGCCAGGGATCATTTCGACCCACATTTATGCCGACGGTCGCCAAGGTGACTTATTGAAATGCGCTTTCCCACCACGCCAAGGCGAAACCTCTGAAGCGGTCGGTTTTATGACCATGAAAGGCAACGATGTCTTTAAAGTGGCTGTGACTCAATTGTCCCATGTGGTGACTGAGACGTTACGCATTAACAATATCGATAAGTCAGAAATTGACTGGTTAGTGCCACATCAAGCCAACTTCCGAATTATCAATGCTACCGCTAAAAAGCTCGATATGAGTCTTGATAAAGTCGTATTGACCTTAGCTAAACACGGTAATACTTCTGCCGCGTCAGTGCCCATTGCATTGGATGAAGCCGTACGTGATGGCCGTATCCAGCGCGGACAACTACTGCTGCTTGAGGCCTTTGGTGCTGGGTTTGCGTGGGGCAGTGCGCTCATTCGTTTCTAAGTTCTACATGTGTGTTCCACATGATTTTTCAATAAATTAAGTTAGCCATAGGTAATTTGAATATGGAAAATGTTGCTTTTGTATTTCCGGGTCAAGGTTCACAAGCCCTAGGCATGTTAGCCGAGCTTGCCGAATCTCATGCTGTTGTTGGACAAACCTTTGCTGAGGCGAGTGACGTCTTAGGTTATGATCTGTGGGCATTGGTTCAGCAAGGTCCTGTTGAAAGCTTAAATGAAACCGATAAAACTCAACCAGCCCTATTAGCTGCGAGCGTGGCGATTTGGCGTACCTACGTGGCTTCAGGCAAACCTATGCCTGCTATACTCGCGGGTCACAGCTTAGGCGAGTATTCTGCTTTAGTTTGCGCCGGTGTGATGGATTTTAAAGACGCGATTAAGTTGGTGGAATTACGTGGTCAACTGATGCAGCAAGCGGTTCCAGCTGGCACGGGTGCTATGTATGCGATTATCGGTTTGGACAACGAGAGTATCGCTAATGCCTGCGCCGAAGTGGCTCAAGGTGACGTGGTGAGTCCAGTTAACTTTAACAGTCCTGGTCAAGTGGTCATTGCAGGTCAAAAAGACGCAGTTGAGCGCGCTGCAGCAGCTTGTAAAGCAGCGGGCGCTAAAATGGCGGTGGCTCTACCTGTCAGCGTGCCATCACACTGCGCATTAATGAAACCTGCGGCGGATAAACTGGCCGTGGCATTAAACGATGTACAGTTTAATACCCCAACAATTACAGTGATTAATAACGTTGATGTGGCATCACCCACCTCTGCTGATGACATTAAAGATGCGTTAGTGCGTCAGTTATATTGTCCTGTCCGCTGGAGCGAAACGGTTGAGCTAATGGCCCAAAAAGGCATTACCCAACTGGTGGAATGTGGTCCTGGTAAAGTATTGACAGGATTAGCAAAACGAATTAATAAATCACTATCAGCCCAAGCGGTTAATGATGTTGCTTCATTAGCAGCATTAACTGAGTAAGGAGTTTATATGAGTTTCAACCTGAATTTAACAGGCAAAGTGGCTTTAGTGACAGGTGCGAGCCGCGGTATTGGCCGTGCGATCGCAGAGACACTGGTCGAAGCGGGCGCCGTGGTTATTGGAACCGCAACCAGTGAGAAGGGCGCTGCGGCAATCCAAGAATATCTGGGTGACAAAGGTTTTGGTTTAGTGCTTAATGTCACAGATAGTGAATCTGTTACACATTTATTCGCTTCGATCAAAGAAAAAGCGGGTGATGTTGATATTCTAGTCAACAACGCGGGTATAACCCGTGATAATCTGCTGATGCGGATGAAAGATGATGAATGGCAGGATATTATCGACACCAACCTGACATCGTTATTTAGACTGTCAAAACCTGTGATGCGTACCATGATGAAAAAGCGCTTTGGCCGAATCATCAATATCGGTTCAGTGGTAGGCGCCATGGGCAATGCAGGTCAAGTTAACTACTCGGCAGCAAAGGCGGGTTTGATTGGATTTACAAAATCTCTTGCAAGAGAGGTTGCATCTCGTCAAATTACAGTTAATGCTATCGCTCCTGGATTTATCCAGACCGATATGACAGATGAGCTGACCGAAGAGCAGCAAAAAGCTATCATGTCACAGGTTCCGATGGAACGATTAGGGCAAGCGCAAGAAATTGCCAATGCAGTGCTCTTTTTGGCCTCGGACTCAGCCGCTTACATCACAGGCGAAACTTTGCATGTGAATGGCGGCATGTACATGGTTTAAGGGCGAATGGCAGGGATTTCTGTCGCAACTGAGTAGTGATCTGTATCAATTGATAGTGAAATTTCGTGGTTAGACCACGAAAACTAAGCTTGCATTGTCAGCCAAATCTAATAAACTACTCGCAATCTTACGCAAGTGCGTAATTTGAATAGGAAAGAAAACTAATGAGCAACATCGAAGAACGTGTAAAGAAAATCATTGTAGAGCAACTGGGCGTTAAAGAAGAAGACGTTAAGCCAGCGGCATCTTTCGTTGACGATCTGGGTGCAGATTCTCTGGACACTGTTGAGTTGGTTATGGCTCTGGAAGAAGAGTTTGATACCGAGATCCCTGATGAAGAAGCTGAAAAGATCACTACTGTTCAAGCAGCGATCGACTACGTTTCTAAGAATCAGTAATTCTGAATTCTTGAAGACAGGCGGCATTTTTGCCGCCTGTTTTTGTTTTACCCCCGTCAAATTCTGCCTCCGTGCCATTCAATCGTCTCTGGATCGTGTTTTAATTGTTATCCACGAGATGCTCGCCGCAGATTGGCGAATTTTTCTAAATAAAAATTATTTAAGCAATTGTCTAATGATAGAAAACCCTGTGTCCTCTATCTGAATTAACAAATTAGCATTTAAAGGTGACTGCCGTGTCTAAACGTCGTGTAGTGGTAACCGGTTTGGGGTTAGTAACTCCAGTGGGCAATACTGTCGATACTACTTGGAAGGCTTTGCTTTCGGGTAAGAGTGGTATTGCACCGATAACCAAATTTGATGCCAGTGAATTTACCACTCGTTTCAGTGGTTCAGTAAAAGATTTCGATGTTGAGCAATACGTAACGAAAAAAGACGCCCGTAAGATGGACCTCTTTATTCAATACGGTATGGCGGCTGGCATCCAAGCTATCCAAGACTCAGGTCTGGACATGAGTAAAGAAAACCCTGGTCGTGTCGGTACTGCTATTGGTGCGGGTATGGGCGGTATGTGGTTGATTGAACAAGGTCACAGCGCATTGATGAATGGTGGCCCGCGTAAGGTTTCTCCTTTCTTCGTACCTAGTACCATCATCAATATGATTTCGGGTCACTTGTCGATCATGTTTGGCATGAAAGGGCCAAATTTCGCCGTGACGACCGCTTGTACTACGGGCGTGCATAATATCGGTTTCGCGGCGCGTACCATTGCCTATGGTGATGCAGACGTGATGGTTGCGGGCGGTGCTGAGGATGTCACTTCTCCTTTAGGCGTGGCAGGTTTTGGTGCAGCGAAAGCATTATCGACACGCAATGACGATCCGACTGCGGCGAGCCGTCCATGGGATAAAGACCGTGATGGTTTTGTGATCGGTGATGGCGCTGGTGTGATGGTGATGGAAGAGTACGAACACGCAAAAGCGCGCGGTGCGACCATTTACGGCGAATTAGTCGGTTTTGGTATGAGCGGTGATGCGTTCCACATGACATCGCCTCCAAGCGACGGAGCAGGCGCTGCGGCGGCTATGGTCAATGCTATTAATGACGCTAAGTTATCACTGGAGCAAATTGGTTATATCAATGCCCACGGTACGTCGACGCCAGCAGGTGATAAAGCGGAAGCGGCAGCGGTTAAGTCAGTATTTGGCGACCACGCTTATAAAGTACTGGTTAGCTCGACTAAATCGATGACGGGTCACCTATTAGGTGCTGCGGGTGCGGTTGAAGCGATTTTCACTTTGCTAGCACTGCGCGACCAAGCCGTACCGCCAACCATCAACTTGGATAATCCAGATGAAGGTTGTGACTTAGATTTTGTTGCCCATACAGCCCGTGACGTGAAGATGGATTACGCTCTGTGTAACTCCTTCGGTTTTGGTGGGACTAACGGTTCATTACTGTTCAAGAAAGTGTAAAACACGCATTTATGGTGTAAAACACAGTGAAAAAATGCGCCTGAGGGCGCATTTTTTATGGGTCAAATTCATTGCTCATGTGAGTTGAACTCCGTTATCTTATGGCTTTATTGTGATAGATGTCACTTTCTAACAGTATGATATCCATAGTGTTAACATTTGTTCATCAAGCTTGTTTAATTCTAGTGACCACAGATAATGACAGACATATTCAATCTTAATGGAGTGTGTCATGTTAAATCCCGCGGTGATCCCGCTTGTTCCCCTCATTGGCGCATTAACTGCCAATCTGACCGAATTGATCCGTGGTGAGTTTAAAGTGTGGCATCCAAACATGGACATTGGGATCAAGACTTTTACCTTAGCAATCGCTGCTTACGTGGTGGTTTGGTTTGCCTTATTGGTGACGGCGATTAACGTCGGTGGCGATAGCAATATGTCCTCGGGCCTCGAAGTGCTGGGTTTCTTTATGTTTGGCTTAGGCGTTTACACTTTTGCAAAGGGTACGCGTTTCGTCAGTAGTGAATTTCAGCTATGGATTTATCGTTTAGCGTTGCCGAGTTTATTGCTTTGCTGCGTGCTTATTAGCCACTTTGGTTAAATCGAATTTTTTGACGAGGTCAATCGTAATTATTTTTACGCTAATGGCGCTTTCTATCGTAAACTCAGCCTATTGCACGAAACATTGAGCCACAGTGGCTGAATAAGTTGAGGTTATATGGCTGGTATAGATAGACAAAGTACCCTGAGATTTTTGTCAGAGCCTGCGGATGTGAATTTTGGTGGTAAAGTTCACGGCGGCGCTGTGATGAAGTGGATCGATCTCGCAGCCTATGCCTGTGCAGCGGGCTGGAGCGGTAAATATTGTATTACTGCTTATGCGGGCGGTATTCGTTTTGTGCAACCCATTTTGGTGGGCAATATCGTTGAAGTCAGCGCAAAAGTGATTTATACGGGTAAAACTTCTATGCATATCGGTATCGATGTGCGAGCAGGCGATCCTAAAGTTTCTGAGCGCCATCTCACCACCCATTGTATTGTGATCATGGTAGCAGTTGATGAAGATGGCCTACCTACGCCAGTGCCTGAGTGGATACCACAGACGGAACATGATATTCATTTGCGGGATTCAGCACTGCGCTTGATGGAAATGCGTAAAAAGATTGGCGCCGAAATGGAAGCCCATGTGGTGAAATAGCCCCATAAATTAAATCAGCAAAGGCGCTTAAGGCGCCTTTGTTGTTTCTAGCGAAAAGTGCGTTTATCACTCGCTCCGATTTCACTCTGACGTTACCGTTGATGGATGTTAAACTGCGGCCACTATTTTGAATCGATTCACTTGTTTATCTATTTAAGGATCAGCTCATGGCAAAAGTCGCATTTATTGGTTTAGGCGTAATGGGATATCCCATGGCGAGGCATTTACTGAACAAAGGCCATGAGGTCACTGTTTATAATCGCACTTTTGCCAAGGCACAAACTTGGGTCGACACCTATGGTGGTCGCTGCTGTCCAACACCAAAGGAAGCGGCAGAGGGTCAAGATATTGTGTTTACTTGCGTGGGCAATGACAATGACCTGCGGGAAGTGGTATTAGGCAGTGATGGCGTTATTCATGGGATGGACAAGGGCACTGTGCTGGTTGACCATACTACGGCTTCGGCCGATGTCGCCCGTGAGCTTGCCAAAGTCTTAGCCGAAAAAGGCATTGATTTCCTCGATGCGCCTGTGTCTGGCGGTCAAGCAGGCGCCGAAAATGGCGCCTTGACTGTGATGGTAGGCGGCGATGACGCGGTATTTGTGCGTGTTAAACCCGTGATTGAAGCCTTTGCCCGCTGCGCCGAACGTTTAGGTGAGGTTGGTGCAGGTCAGTTAACTAAGATGGTGAACCAAATTTGTATCGCGGGTGTGGTGCAAGGTTTGGCGGAAGCGCTGCAATTTGCCCGTAAAGCGGGACTCGATGGCGAGAAAGTCATTGAAGTGATCAGCAAAGGCGCGGCGCAAAGCTGGCAGATGGAAAATCGCTACAAGACGATGTGGGGCCAGAGCTATGATTTTGGTTTTGCCGTCGATTGGATGCGTAAAGACTTAGGCATAGCCTTAGAAGAAGCCCGCCGCAATGGTTCACACTTGCCATTGACCGCTTTGGTGGATCAATTCTATTCAGAAGTGCAGGGCATGGGCGGTAACCGTTGGGATACGTCTAGCCTGTTGGCACGCTTAGAAAAAACGGCGAAATAAGCTTTACCTTAAGTTTTATCGTTATAAAAACTTAGGTTATCGTAGTGATAAAACTCTGGTTTCGCAGTGATAGGTTTTGCAGTGATAAAAATGCCCAGTCCCGATTGCGTTGGCAAATAGGACTGGGCATTTTTGTGTGTATCGTTTTTTGACTAGGATATTAAGAGCTAGGATATTTAATCGTTAGTCTTTCCAGCGAATATGGGTCACTAAACTGTGGGTTTCACCTGCCGCGAGCACGACTTTATCTTCTAATACATTGGCCGCTTCTAGGCAGACCATGGTCAGATAATCTTCTGGATTAAATCGGCCAAGGCGTTGTGACTTTTCAATCCATGGATTCCATAATACCGCTGATTGGCTGTTTTCACGGCTGACTTCGATTGTCCCCTGCGGCGTATGCAATAACTGCACTGGGCCCAGATCGGTATAGACACGATCTGTCTCGCGATCAAACAGCACTTCATCCGTGGTTTGCGGGTAAGGCCCTTGTGCAAATTCGATGTATTTTGACCCACTAAAACCGCTGGCTTTGAGTTGGTGGATATCCTCAATCGGGAAATAGCTGTGCAGCGCTTGGGTAAGCGTGACGGTTTCATCGCCTAAGTTGGTATTCACAAGGCTAATGCTTAGAGTGTCGCCTAGGGTAAATAACACGCAGACCTCAGTGTTATGCGGCCAATAGATTTTATCTTGCTCACTGATTTTTAAGCTAAAACGTAAATCCACTAACTGATTACGCATTTCTACCGATTCCAGCGCCCAAATGCGGGTACGGGCGAAACCGTGTTGGGGAAAGTTCGCTTCACTACTCATGCCAAACCAAGGCCAGCATACGGGTACTCCGCCACGGATCCCATTACCGGGTTGATAATCGTCAGCCGATGAAACCCACAGCAAAGGTGGTTTGCCTACGGGTTGAAAATAGTCTATTTGCGCGCCCTGCAAAAAAATTCTTGCCTGACATAACGCCGTATTCACTTCGACATAATCGAGCCCATTGGCGTGCTTTTTAGTAGTGACAGAACCCATAGTAACAATATCCTTAACTCTGCTGACATATCAGAAAAACAGGCAGTTAGCTTACAAAGTTTTCCGCGATAACATAAGGCTTTGTTGCGATCAATTTACGGTTTCGCTGTTCGTTTGTGTAAACAAAAGTCTGTGGCGGATACTGAGGTGCTTTCTTTTTCGGCAGATTTAGCTAAAGTGGTCAGAGCACCAAAGTGGTCAGATCACTTAGTTGAGTTGCAGTCTAACAAGAAAAGGGAAGCGATTATGCCAGTTTATCAAGCGCCGCTGCGCGACTATCAATTTATCCTCGATGAAATGTTACATATTTATCAGCAAGATGCACTTAAGGGGTTCGATGAAATCGATCCAGATCTTGTCGATGCGATCCTGCAAGGTATGGCCGACTTTAGTACTGAAGTTATGTTACCGCTCAATAGTGTCGGCGATCTGCAAGGCTGTAAGTTGGTCGATGGTAAGGTGATTACACCGGAAGGATTTGATAACGCCTATCGGCAGTTTGTTGATAATGGCTGGCCGACGCTGACCTGCGATCCTGAATATGGCGGCCAAGGTTTACCCGAAGTGGTGGGGATTTTTGCCACTGAGATACAAACGGCAACTAACATGGCTTTTGCCATGTATCCTGGTTTGACCCATGGCGCCTATGCCGCCATCCATGCCCACGGCAGTGATGCGCTCAAGCAAAAATATTTGAGTAAACTGGTCAGCGGTGAATGGACTGGGACCATGAACTTGACCGAGTCCCACGCGGGTACTGATTTAGCCTTATTACGCACGAAAGCCGTGCCAGTATCCGAAGGCGTTTTTGCCATTACTGGCGAGAAGATTTTTATCTCCTCAGGCGATCACCAACTCACCGACAACATAGTGCACCTCGTATTAGCCCGTTTGCTCGATGCACCTGAAGGCGTGAAGGGCATATCTTTGTTCGCCGTGCCTAAAGTATTAGTGAATAACGATGGTAGTTTAGGCGCACCGAACACTTTATATGCCAGTGGCCTTGAACATAAGATGGGCATTCACGGTAACTCAACTTGTGTGATGGTATTTGAAGCTGCGCTGGGCGAGCTTGTCGGCGAGCCACACCAAGGACTGCGAGCCATGTTTACTATGATGAACCAAGCGCGTTTAGGGGTTGGCGTGCAAGGTCTGGGTGTCTCTGAAATCGCCTATCAAAATGCGCTGGCCTATGCCAAAGACAGATTACAGAGCCGCGCCTTAAGCGGTGCCAAAGCACCCGAAAAAGCCGCCGATCCGATTTTGGTTCACGGCGATGTGCGCCGCATGTTGCTGTCGCAAAAAGCCTTCAATGAAGGCGCAAGAGCCTTAGTTGGACAACAAGCTTTATGGCTCGATGAAGCTGAGCGTCATAGCGATCCCGCAAAAGCCAAAGTTGCCTCCCAATTAGCGGCACTGTTCACGCCAGTGGTGAAAGGTTTTATCACTAACCGTGGTTTTAATGCCTGTGTCGATGCACAGCAAGTGTTTGGCGGACATGGTTATATTCATGAGTGGGGTATGGAGCAATTTGTGCGTGATAGCCGTATTGCACTGATTTATGAAGGCACTAACGGTATTCAGGCATTGGATTTAGTGGGACGTAAGTTGCTTAGCGACCGCGGCGCGGCGATGCAGCAATGGTCGGCGTTAGTGACAGAGTTTATTAAGTCACATAGCACGAATGCGGCGATGCAACCTTACGTGAGTGGTTTAATGGATTGTGCGGGTGATTTGCAAAAGGCTAGTGGTTATTTAGCTTCGCAGGCAGCGACCAACCCTGACATTATCGGCGCAGCGTCTATGGCTTATCTGGAGTTATTCGGCGTGACTGCACTGGCGTGGATGTGGGCCAGAAGTGCCGCGGTGGCATTAGCGGCGTTGGAGCAGGGCACCGAAGAAACCGCGTTTTACCAAGCTAAATTGAAAACCGCCGATTTCTATATGGCTTACTGGGCGGTACAAGGTCGCAGTTTGCGTAAGCAAATTGAGCAGGCGAGTGAAATGCTAACGCAATTAGATGAAGCTATCTTTTAAGCATTCATCTTATATGCTGAGTTAAGCCCTTGCTTAACAACAGTTCGAGAACAACCTAAAACCAGCGCACTGTCGCTGGTTTTTATTTTTATCCCACATTAACACTTCTATCTAAGGTCTTTGCGACTGAACCTCTGTTTCGTTTAAGTCATAACCAAATATCACAAGGATAATGTGAGCTGACGCTAGGGATTTACCTAACAGATTTCACATTCATGTAAATCCAAATGATAATCGTTGTCATTCGTAAATCATTCTTTATAATGACGGCCAATTCGTTTGAATACATTTGTAAACCCTTTGGTTTATTCCATTTTTATGCGCTCGCGCTGGGGACATTCTGTGAAGACTCGTTTCGCCTACTCATTAATTGCACTTGCACTCGCTCAACATCAGTCGACATTCGCCGCTGAAACTGTACTCGATAAAGAGGCTCCACAGCAGACCTTGTCTACGAGTTCATCTGTTGCAAGTCCTGCACCGACTCAAGCCACGACCGATGAGGAGATAAAACTCGCAGCACCTGAGCGTATTGCCGTCCATGGCCGCGCGATGCAAATGTACGTCGATAAAGAAACCACGATTGGCACTAAGACGGCGATTAATGTGATGGAATTGCCGCAGTCGGTGCAAGTGCTGACCGAGCAGTTAATCGTTGACCAAGCGGCACGCAATATTACCGATTTATACCGCTCAATCGCGGGTGTGAGTGAGTTTAGTTATTCCGGCGTGACCTTTCGCGGTTTCCGCGACGATGCCAACGTTTTTTATGATGGGGTAAGGGGCGATCCCTATTCGGGATTTTCTGTGCCACAACTCTTTAATGTGCAGCGGGTTGAAGTGTTAAAAGGCCCTGCATCGGCACTCTATGGCGGCGGTGAACCTGGCGGCATGATTAACTATGTCACTAAAAAACCGACGTTTGTCGAGAGCAAAGAGCTGACCTTAAGCACGGGCAGCGAGGACATGATGGGGGGCTCGCTGGATTTCACTGGCGGCTTAACCCAAAATCTTGCCTATCGTTTTGGCGCCTATTATCAGCAGGAAGATAGCTTTCGCAATAATGCAGATAGCCAAAATGCCGAAGTGGCGGGTGGGTTACTCTACGAAATCAGTGATGATACTAAGCTCACCACCACTTTCGATATTATTAAGCAGGATTTAGGCGGCAATCGATTGCGCGGCGTGCCTGTCGATAATGACGGTAACTTCCTCGTTGCGCCATCCTATAATGCCAATGAGAAGAGTGACTTCCAGAAGATGGATGCGCTGGTGCTGCAATCGATTCTCGATCATCAATTTACCGATAATTTCTCGGTCAAGACGCAGATCCGCTATCTGAATAATGATTCCACGCAGCAATATCATGAATCGAGAGGTTGGGTCGATGTAAATGGTGATGGTAAAGCCAATAGTGCAGATGGCACCATTAAGCGTGAATACCGAGTGCAAGCACGGGCAAATGATGAAATCAGTTTAACCAATGATTTTGTTTATGCATTCGATGCCTTAGGTTTTGAACATGAGTTCCTGTTCGGTGGCGATTATCACTATGTGGAAACCGAGTACCATTACAAGCTCGCGACCAGCAAGGAAGGCGTGGGTAACCTAAATATTTTTGACCTTAACTATGGTGAGACGGATCCTAGTACCTATCAATTAAAAGACATGGATACCGACGGTACCCGTGCTAACCGTTTTGGCCTTTATGTGCAGGAACACTTGCACTTTAATGAACAGTGGTCATTGATTGCCGGTCTGCGTTTCAGCCAGTTTGACGATTATGATAAAAAGACCGGTTTCTCCTTCAGCGATAACGCGATAACGCCAAGGGCAGGGCTTAATTATCGCCCAATCGATTCAATGTCCTTTTATTTGAATTACTCAGAGAGCTTCAATCCAGCATCTTTAACCGATCAAGCACAAGATATTGCTGACGGTTTCCTCGATCCAGAAACGGGTAATCAAATTGAACTTGGGATGAAAAATGAGTGGCTTGATGGCCAGTTTATGACCACGCTCGCCGTATATCGCATTGAAAAACAAAATGTCGCTCAAGCTAACCCTTTAAATACTGGCGATGACGATGGCATTCCCGCTTTACTTAATTTGGGTGAAGTACACAGTCAAGGCCTTGAATGGACGCTGGTGGGGGATTTAACCGATAACCTGACCGTCACGGCAAACTATGCCTATAACGAGACTGAAGTGGTTAAAGGGGTGACGAACGACAATTTAACCAATACCTTCGACAGTAAGCACTTTGCCAATGCGCCGCGTCATCAAGCGGGAATATGGACTCGTTACGATATCAATGCAATCGATTCGGCGATTGCCTTTGGTATGGATTACGTGGGTGAACAGTTCAGCCTCGATGGCCAAACGGTGAAGCCCCATACGATTTTTGATATGAGCTGGACGACCCAGTGGGATCAAACTCAAGTTCGCTTAAATCTTAAAAATATCTTCGATAAAGAATATGCCGTCAGTGGTTTTAGCGAGCGTAATGGCCATTTCCCGGGTGAGCCGCGTAATATCACGCTTGAACTGAGTCATAAGTTTTAATGCATTGATGTAAAAATAGCTTGTTCGTTAAGGATGATAAGCAAGCTGGAGCGAATGGGTTAATCTTGCGCGAATAACCGCCGTAGCTCTCTGTCTGTATTCGTGCCTTGAGCATGGATTAACCTTGTGTGACTTATCATCTTAATAGTGTTTACCTATTAAGATGATAGTTTCTATCCGTTATCCTTTCTGATTCAGCTTGTTTAGACTCGCCTTATATGAATTATTCGATAAGGTTTTCCTATGCACGCCGTCAGCCACTTAGCCTCCAAAGACCCTCAATCTAACGCTAGCCCACAGGTGGCCCTGATTGCAGAAGGTGGTGGTCAGCGAGGTATATTCACCGCAGGCGTACTCGATGCTTGGCTTGATGGCGGATTCGATCCCTTTGATTTATTTATCGGTACCTCAGCAGGTTCACAGAATCTCAGCAGTTTTTTGGCCCGCCAAAAGGGGTATGCCAAACGCTTAATCCGCGGTTTATCGCGCCATAAACGCTTCTATCGACTCGGTCGCGGGTTAGTCGGCGGCAATGTAGTCGATTTAGATTGGTATTTTGAGCAGACGCGACAAGGGATGTTTAAATTAGATCTTAACGCGGCGACAGCTTCACTCGGTCATCGGCAGTTACTGATCACAACTACGAATGCCAGTGATCGCAAGGGTTATTTTTTAAGTCCAAGCAGTAAAAGCCAGTGGCGCGAATTGCTTAAAGCTTCTAGCGCATTACCATTTCTGTATAAACAAGGGGTGAAACTCACGCCTTGGCTAAATGATAATGCCTGTAATAGTGACAACGCCTGTAATAGCGACAAGGCTTCTAATAACGGCGCGGCTAATCATAGCGCCTCTGGTCACGGCACAGCATTAAACGAAGGTATTGATAGTGATTTTTATCTCGACGGCGGTTTAGCTGCGCCTTTACCTGTGCGTGAGGCCTATCGTCGTGGTGCCCGCAAAATTGTGGTGATCCGTACTGTGAGCGAGGATTTTCAGGCGCAATCGGCTTGGGTTCACAAATTAAAATCTTGGATTTGTGTTTCTGGCTTTTGCCCGAAAACCATAGATTACTTAGTGCAGCACGAACAAGCCTATCAGGATGAATTGGACTTTATCGCTAATCCGCCAGAGGATGTGGAGATAGTGCAGATTTTTGCAGCTGAAAATTTGCAAAGTAAATTGCTGGGCAGTACCGATGCGGATTTACGCCATGATTATCATGCGGGGCTGAGTGCCGGAAAGCAGTTTTTAAGCTTAGATCCGATGGCGTTGACGCAGATGAATGTTCATTTTCAAACTCAAGTGCAAATCAACGCTCACACTCAAACCCACACTCAAACTCACTCTCAAATCAAGCCATTCAGTGCGTTGTCGGCCTAGTTTGGTATTTTAGCTAAGTCACCATTTTGTACGTGAGTAAGCAATAAAAGTAAAAAACATTAAAATACAAGCGCCACCCTAGGGTGGCGCTTGTGGTTGGCTGTATTAACCGGTTCATCAATCTAATTAATTTATATGATTAATCTAGCTCATCAGCTCAGTTTACTAACCTAGTTCTTCAAGGTTAGGCTATTAATAACTTGAGGTGTGTACAGAGCGTACTGCTCGGCCTGATGGGTCGATAATGCCGCGTAAGCTTTCGTCCCAAGCCAATGCTTCTGGCGTTGAACAGGCGACGGATTTACCACCTGGAACCGTTTCTGCAGCGCCGCTTAGTGGATAATGTTCCTCAAAGAAGCAGCGATAGAAATAGGCTTCTTTGGTTTCTGGTGTGTTGTATGGGAAACGGAATTTCGCGTTCGCCAATTGTAAATCATCCACACGCGCTGCCGCTTGTTCTTTCAAACCGTCAATCCAAGAGTAGCCCACACCGTCACTGAATTGTTCCTTCTGACGCCACGCCACTTCTTTTGGCAATTTATGCTCAAAGGCTTTACGCAGAATGTGTTTCTCAATACGGCCATCCTTAGACATTTTCGCTTCAGGGTTGATACGCATTGCCACATCCATAAACTCTTTATCGAGGAAGGGCACGCGAGCTTCTAATCCCCAAGCGGCCATGGCTTTGTTGGCTCGCAGACAATCGAACAGATGCAGTTTATCGAGTTTGCGGACTAATTCCTCGTGGAATGCCTGTGCGTTTGGCGCTTTATGGAAGTATAAATAGCCGCCAAATAGTTCGTCAGCACCTTCACCCGATAACACCATTTTAATGCCCATCGCTTTGATTTTACGCGCCATTAAATACATTGGCGTGGCAGCACGTATGGTGGTGACATCGTAGGTTTCTAAGTGATAGATCACTTCTTTAATCGCATCTAAGCCTTCTTGGAAGGTGAAATGGATCTCATGGTGAATCGTACCAATCGCTTCGGCGACCTTTTTGGCGGCGATTAAATCCGGCGCACCTTCAAGGCCGACGGCAAAGGAATGTAACTGTGGCCACCAAGCGTTGGTTTCGCCATCGTCTTCAATGCGGCGTTTAGCAAAGGTTTGCGTCACGGCGGAAATGATCGATGAATCTAAGCCGCCCGACAGCAACACACCATAGGGCACGTCTGACATTAATTGACGTTTGACCGCCGCTTCTAATGCGTCACGCAATTCTTCTTGGCTGGCTGGATTATCTTTAACCGCATCATAGCTTTGCCAATCGCGAGTGTAGTATTTCACCGCAGCGGCATCGCTTGAGTACAAATATTGGCCCGGTAAGAATTCCTCTACCGTTTTACACACTGGCATCAAGGCTTTCATTTCGGAGGCAACATAGAAGTTACCCGCAGCGTCACGGCCTGTATATAGCGGGATGATACCCATGTGATCGCGGCCGATAAGGTATCTGTCTTGGGCTTTGTCATATAACACAAAGGCGAAGATACCGTTTAATTTATCAAGAAATTCAGTGCCGTATTCTTGATACAGCGCCAAGATTACTTCGCAGTCAGAGTTGGTTTGATAGCTGTACTTATCGCCTAGCTGGGCTTTCAATTCTTTGTGGTTATAGATTTCGCCGTTGACCGCGAGGATCAAACTGCCATCTTCAGTCAGCAGCGGCTGAGCACCGTGTTCAATGTCAACAATCGCTAAACGTTCGTGGGCAAGAATTGCCTTATCACTGGCATAAATACCTGACCAGTCAGGGCCACGGTGGCGCATTAGCTTAGACATTTCTAGCGCGACTTGGCGCAGTTCTTTGGCATCAGATTGGATATCTAAAATCGAAAAGATTGAACACATAGTACAACTCCCACACTGTCTGTCATTTGAGGATGTCTCAATTGAGGTTTAATGTGCCAGCAATTTAGGTATTTGCCAAACACTATTTTTGACGTTTTATCTGTTTATTGGTGTTTTTGTTGATTTAGATGTTTATGTTTAATGATTTTATTTGAGAATAATTCATTTAATTTGCGTTATTTTTGATGATTTGTTTTTATTATCTGATTTGGCATGAGGGGTTTTGGGGAATTCACAATGTGTTTTAAAAAAGTATCGATGATAGAAAAACCGCTAAAAAAGACCATAAATAATGAGTTGGCTTGTTTAAGTGTTTTATTTTTAATCAATTAATGCGCCGAGTTTGACATCAACCAATGGCATAAGCCTATTCAGAATGGTGTTGTGGGATGGATATTTTGCGATAACGGCATTTTTTATGAGCTGAAAACAAAAAAGCACGTGAATGGTTCACGTGCTTGTAGGTCTTGTTTGGCGCTTTGGCTGGCGGAGGAGGCGCTCTATTCAGCTGGCGCTTTATTTCGCAGGTGCGACTAGCAGGCGGCAATAAGAGACGACTAACCCAGCTGTCTCTCGCAAGAAGCCAAAGACTTAGCCTGTTATTTTGTGTCCGTTACCAGCGTCGTTTTGGCTGGGCGCAGGCTATTGAATTCTGTGCCTTGATAGTATCCCGGCCAATCTTGGCTGTTGCCCAATGTGCGCGTGACTTGGTAGTAGATTTGCAAGTCTTGCAGCGCGCCGCTTAAATCCCAGTCTTCACGGTATTCATCGCAGACATTGTGATAACAGCCTTTCATTGTAGCTTGCATCTGAGTTTTATAAGCAGCCGTGGCTTCATCAACGGGGTCGCTACCGCCGCCGGCAAAGACGGCGGGCACGCCTAGTTTGGCAAAGCTGAAATGATCTGAACGGAAGAAACCGCCCGAAGCGGGATTTTTCTCACCCATGGCGATGCGGTTTTGTTGTTTAGCCGCATCGATAAGATAAGTTTCTAACTCAGATTTACCTTTGCCGACGATGGTAAAGTCTTTGGTTTTGCCATAGATATTAGTGCTGTCGAGGTTTAACACTGCCACGGTTTTGTCGATAGGATAAAGTGGATTAGCGGCGTAATAGCGTGAACCGAGTAAGCCCTGTTCTTCACCTGTGGTGGCAATAAAGGTGACCGAGCGCGCTAAACCATGGCCTTGTTTCGCATTGTCGGCTAATTGTCTGGCGATTTCGAGAATACCGGCAGTGCCTGAGGCGTTGTCCATGGCACCGTTGTAAATCTGATCGCCTGCTTTCGTCTCGTCTTTACCTATGTGATCCCAATGGGCGGTGTAGAGGATTTGCTCGTTGGCTTGTGTGCTGCCGGGAAGTGTGGCGACCACATTGTAGCTATTCGCGTATTCGGCTTTATTTTTAAAGGCGATGTTGGCCGTTTGCTCAAGGGGTAAATTGATTGAGCTGTCGGCGGCGCGTGCCATTAAATTAGGCAGTGATAAACCGGCTTTATCGAACAGTTGTGTAGCCGCGTCCAATGTAAGCCAGCCTTCGACTTGGATACGGCTATCTTGTTCTGCTTTACTGAGGACCAGATCTTGCTGTGGTCCAGTCCAACTATTTTCTATCACGGACCAAGGGTAAGAGGCGGGCTCGGTATCATGGATAATCAGTGCGCCGAGTGCGCCTTGACGACTGGCCTCTTCAAATTTGTAGCTCCAACGGCCGTAATAGGTCATGGCTTTGCCGTTGAATTTCCCCGAGTCAGGGCGAGCAAAGCCGGGATCGTTCACTAAGATCACCGCGATTTTGCCTTTCATGTCGAGATCTTGGTAATCATTCCAACCATATTCGGGTGCGTTCACTCCATAGCCGACGAAGACTAATGGTGCGTTCTCAATACTAATACCACCGTTATCGTGGCGACTGCTGAGCACTAGATCTTTTCGGTATTTAAAGGGTAATCCTGCCAGCGTAACTTGCTGCGCTTCATCTGCTGTATAGCTCACCATAGGCACTGGTTGTAAAAAGCTGCCTTGGTACGCGCCCTTGAGTCCCATCTCTGTAAAGGCTTTGGTCAAATAATCCAAGGTGAGTTTTTCACCGTGAGTGGTGGGCGCGCGGCCTTCAAATTCATCGGATGACAGGGCTTTAATATCATTTCTAAAGCGCGCTTCATTAAACTGCACTGGTTTGAGTTCAGCCAAAGTGCTGTTGTCATCGGGCTCTGGTGCATTAGGACTACAGGCACTGAGCATGGCCAGCGTACAGAGTGGATACAGACGTCGCATAGGTTAATCCTACTGTTGTTTTAATTAAGGTATTTTAGATTTATGTTAATCAATCAGAAGCGAGGCTTATCATGAAGCAAGCCGCTGTGAGCCACAAGGCTGAGAAGAAGGCGAATATGTTACTTAATGTTGCTTTACCCTATGCAATACGCCTTTGGGCGAGGCGTGTTACATAGGTAATGTTTAAAGGTCTGGCAAGGATGAATTGCTAGACGTAGGATTAGACATCTGTTTAGACCATTGTTTAAACAACATCTATATCGCCCGCGCAGGCAAACACATGGTTCGGGCGGAAGGGCTCTTTGTCGATATCTTCGAGCTTACTCACACCACTGGTGACCAGAATGGTTTCAAGCCCTGCTTGGAAGCCCGCCAAAATATCGGTACGCATATTGTCACCTATGATGACAGTGTCTTCCGAGTGTCCATCAATATGATTAAGTGCAGAGCGAATAATCCATGCGCTCGGTTTGCCCACGTAGAAAGGTTTTTTACCGGTAATACGTTCGATGGGTGAGCAGAGTGCGCCACAGGCAGGGCTGTAAGCTGGGCCGTGGGTATCGGGGTTAGTGGCAATAAAGCGCGCGCCGCGTGCGATGAAGCCTGCGGCTTTATGGATCATCTCCCAGTTGTAGGAGCGGGTTTCACCGACAATCACAAAATCGGGGTTAATATCGGTAATGGTAAAGCCTGCTTTGTAGAGTTCGTGGGTGAGGGCGCCTTCGCCAATGACATAGGCCTTGCTGCCTTCTTGGTGTTTTAAAAAGTCGGCGGTGGCCATGGCTGAGGTGTAAAAGCATTCTTCAGGAATATCAATACCGGCGGCACTTAAACGGTTTTGCAGATCCTTACCCGTTTGTACGGGATAGTTAGTCAATATCACTAACGGATTGCCTTGCTCTAAAATGCGCTGGATAAATTTGTCGCTGCCGGGGATCAGTTTATTGTCGTGCAGTAGTACACCATCGATATCGCAGATAATATTTTTCATCTAATAGTCTCTTGTCATGCCGAGCAAAAATCACTTTTCGTTAAGTTATCTAATGCCACATTGCCCCAGAAAACAATGCTTTTGTGGAAAATAGTTAAAAAAATAGAGACCCTAAGGTCTCTATTTTTTGATTGATACAACTTACGGTCAAGTGGAACTAATCGGGCGCGTAACCGCTTGGGCCGATAAGGTTGCCATCGAGATAGGCTTGGCCATTTTGCATGTTAAGACGTTGCTGACTAAACCATTTCACCACGAGTGGATAAATAGCATGTTCTTGCTCATGCACGCGGGCGGCGAGCATATCAGCGGTATCTTCTTCATAAACAGGCACTTTGGCCTGTAATATCACCGGGCCAGCATCCAGCTCAGGCGTGACAAAATGCACGCTGGCACCATGTTCGCTGTCGTTCGCGTCTATGGCACGTTGATGGGTGTTTAAGCCAGTGTATTTCGGTAGCAGCGAAGGATGAATATTGATCATGCGACCTAGGTAATGATTCACGAAATCATCGGTTAAGATCCGCATAAATCCCGCCAACACGATTAAATCGGGCTGGTACTTTTCAATCACTGTCATTAAACGTGCATCGTATTCAGAGCGAGATTCACCTTGGTGAGCTATCACGCAGCTGGTATCAATTTCGCCATGATGGGCGCGCACTAGGCCATAGGCATCGGGTTTATTACTGATGACTCCGACAACTTCGGCCTGCAGATTATCGTCGCAACCGTCGATAACCGCTTGCAGGTTACTGCCATTTCCGGAAATTAATACAACTACACGACAGCTCTGGGGCATTACAGGATCTCCACTTGCTCTTCATTGCCTTCACGATGTGCGATAGCACCGATAAGCCATGCTTGTTCGCCTTCTGCAGCCAGTAATGCAAGTGCTGCATCCACTTTATCGGCTGGCAGCGCGACTAACATGCCGACGCCACAGTTGAAGGTGCGATACATTTCGTATTCTGCAATGTTGCCATTTTCCATTAACCAACTGAAAACAGCGGGCCATTGCCATGAATCGCCTTGTATAACCGCTTTTAAATTATCTGGCAGTACGCGCGGGATGTTTTCCCAGAAGCCGCCGCCAGTAATGTGCGCCATCGCATGGACATCAGATGCTTCAATCAGTTTTAGCAATGATTTTACATAAATTTTGGTTGGCTCAAGTAGATGTTCAATCAGCGGTTTGCCGTTGAGATCTTGTTGAGGGTCTGCTTGGCTCACTTCTAATACTTTACGTACTAAAGAGTAACCATTTGAATGAGGGCCGCTTGAGGCTAATGCAATAAGTGCATCACCCGCTGCCACTTTGCTACCGTCAATAATGTCGGCTTTTTCAACTACACCCACGCAGAAACCCGCTAGGTCGTAATCTTCACCTTCATACATGCCTGGCATTTCAGCGGTTTCACCGCCAATTAACGCACAACCAGATTGGAAACAACCTTCGCCGATGCCGTTGACGACGGACGTTGCCGTTTCAACATCGAGTTTGCCTGTTGCGTAGTAATCGAGGAAAAACAGTGGCTCAGCACCTTGAACGATTAAATCGTTCACACACATGGCGACTAAGTCTATGCCGACTGTGTCATGTTTTTTATAGTCGATAGCTAAACGTAATTTAGTCCCAACACCGTCGGTGCCAGACACTAAAACTGGTTGCTTGTATTTAGTGGGGATTTCACACAGGGCGCCAAAACCACCTAAGTTGCCCATAACTTCTGGACGACGGGTACGTTTAACTGCTGCTTTAATGTTACTTACCAGTGCATTACCTGCATCAATATCAACGCCGGCATCTTTATAGCTCAGTGGGGTAGGTGTGCTCACGGAGGGATCCTCTCGGGTACATCGTTATTGGATTTTATGCGGCGGTATTCTACCAGCTTGTGCTAGGGGTCGAAAGTCATGATTTGGATTTATGCCCCTTGGCGCAGTATTTTTGGCCGAGTAAAACTGTATTTCAGCTTCTGAGGTCTTGAGATTGGTCACAAAATAGTAAATTAAGGTACGTATCTTAGACGATTGGGGATTATTCTTGGGAGATAGCTCACGATTAGACCGAATGGCAAAACTTTCTGTTTTACCTAGTAAACAAATCAACTAGAATCTGAAAAATTTGCCTAAAATAATACGCCGAAAAATAAGCAGGAGAGAAAAATGAAAGTTGTCGAGGTTAAACATCCTTTAGTGCGTCACAAAATCGGTTTAATGCGCGAAGGTGACATTAGCACTAAACGTTTCCGTGAACTAGCCGCCGAAGTGGGCAGTTTATTAACCTATGAAGCTACCGCAGATTTCGAAACTGAAACGGTGACGATTGAAGGCTGGAATGGTCCGGTTGAAGTCGATCAAATCAAAGGTAAGAAAGTCACTGTTGTGCCAATTTTACGTGCGGGTTTGGGCATGATGGACGGCGTACTCGAGCACATTCCAAGTGCGCGTATCTCAGTTGTCGGTATTTACCGTGATGAAGAGACCCTTGAGCCAGTGCCTTATTTTGAGAAGCTGGCCAGCGACATGAACGAGCGTATCGCCTTAGTTGTCGACCCAATGCTCGCGACTGGTGGTTCTATGATTGCGACCGTAGACTTATTGAAGAAACGCGGTTGTACTTCAATCAAAGCCTTAGTGTTAGTGGCTGCGCCTGAAGGGATCAAAGCGTTAGAAGCGGCGCATCCTGATATCGAGTTATATACCGCTGCTATCGATAAGTGCCTCAATGAGAAGGGCTATATCCTGCCAGGTCTGGGTGATGCGGGCGATAAAATCTTTGGTACTAAATAGCCAAAGTTGCTAAAGAATTAGAGTTGCTGATGCTCAATTGAGCGGATGTAGTCAGTAAGGGAGCCTAGGCTCCCTTTTTGTTCTTGTTCAATACAGTAATAACAACTTTATCTTAAGCTGCTAAAGTTTAGGATAAGGTAAATAATAATTATCTATTGAAGTTGTTTTTATTGGCTTATTTTGCAATTTTATTGATCGCACTTTACGTTTTGTGCAAGGTATATTGTCGGTAGAACAGGGATTAAGAGGAATTATGGGAAATTCGGCTCTCAACTGGTTATTATTGCGTCGATCATTTGAATTTGCGACCCTTTTGTTTGTCGTACTCCTACTTATTCTATTACCGTTTAAAATCGATAGAGAGCATAAATCCTTTGTGTCTTTTGTAAAAAACGAGCAACTTACACCGAGTTATATTGAACTGCTTGGTAAAAGCTTATCTCTGCACGATATTATTGATTTCAATAAATCCTCTTTAGCGCTTTTTCAGCTTGACCCTTCTAGATTAATGCTGCCGCAAGGGGGAGTGCTTTCCGCAGAAGAAGAACAAGTCTTACGCTACTTTGATTATCTCTATTCCAGTAAAAAGACCAATGCCGAAGATATATTCCTGTATGTGGGACTTTATCGCAGTGATGCCATGTATTTTGCCACCCCAATTCCTGAGGACGTAAAAGCGCGGCTGATTAAAGACCGTACTTCAACGAATGAGTTTTGTCAGAGTCTGCACTATTGCGCGAAAGACGCGACCCCAGAGTCCTTAGCCGATGGAATCGTATTATCCATTCCTTATCAAGATGAAGTCAGTGGAAAAGTCATTTTATCGATGGCATCACCGATTTCATCATCTAATGATCCTAATCATTTCATCGGTGATGTTATTGCCGACACGGCTCTAATGACGTCGGTTTTTATGCGTAATAAACATGTTGAATTGCAGAAAACGGATTATGGTACTGAGTTGGTGATCACGACAGATAGCCTTTGGGCTGAACTGACGCCGGAGTTCTTGTTTTATTCGATGACAAATCATTTAGATAACATGACTTCACTGACATATAAAATCAGTATATTTCGTTTCATTGTGTGGAATTTGCCCCTGTGGTTTTTGTTATCTATCGTGATCTTCTTCGTTCAAATTAATATCAATCGTTTTAGGAAACTTCATACTGAGCGCCAACGGTTTAGTGAAGCGATATTATTGGATGCTTTTACTCGAACCTATAATAAGAAAGTCTATGAGACCACAGTGTTTGATGTCGCGACTAAGGGGCATTATGCGGTGATTTGCGTGGATGGCGACAAAATCAAAACCATTAATGATACCTATGGGCATAAACTCGGGGATATGGCGATCATGCAAATTGTTGATGCGATGCGCAGTGTATTTCGAGAAAATGATTTGTTAATCAGAACCGGCGGTGATGAGTTTGTCGTTATCTTAGCCAATTGTACTTTTGAACGGGCCTTATTGTTGGCTGAACACTTACGTCAGGCGGTCGCAGAGCGGCAGTTTTTAAATGTGCTGACAGTCTCCTGCGGTGTAGCTGATTCGCAAGATTATGCTTCCTTTGAGGCAGTACTACAAGCGGCGGATAAAGCGTTATATGAAGATAAAAAGAATAAGCAAGGGAATCGCAAGCTTGACCCGACATCTTAATTATCACGTTCATTATTACGTTCATTATTACGTGAGTTATCGAGTGAATCAGTGAGTTAACCTGCTGCCCGCAATAAAGTGAATACCGAGATAAAAAACAGCGCGGAGAATGCCACGCTGTTGTTACTTTCTAATACGGTAATGTAAACATCTGCGATAACACTTACAACACCATTGCTGCAATCCAACCAAACACTAATAGTGGAATATTGTAGTGGATAAATGTTGGTATCACGCTGTCACGAATGTGATCATGTTGACCATCGGCATTCAAACCTGCAGTGGGACCTAAGGTGGAATCTGATGCTGGCGAGCCCGCATCACCCAGCGCGGCTGCAGTGCCAACTAACGCGATTGTGGCCGCTACTGAAAAACCAAAACTTAATGCCAATGGTACATATATCGTCGCGATAATTGGAATGGTGGAGAAAGACGAACCAATTCCCATAGTGATCAGTAGCCCAACCAGTAGCATCAAAAAGGCTGCGAGGGCTTTATTATCCCCAATAATCTCACTAAGCGAGGCCACAAGCGTACCCACTTCACCGGTTTCTTTCACTACAGCGGCAAAGCCTGCGGCTGAAATCATGATAAAGCCGATATTGGCCATCATTCGCACACCTTGGTTGAAGATATCTTGGTCGGCGACATGCTTCAAGGCACCCGAAAAACTGAAAATCATGAAGCCGACTAAGGCACCAAAAATCATAGAGTCAGTTTCGAGTTGTACGACGAGAGTGGCTAATATCGCCAGTGCAGCAATGATGATATTGCGTTTGTTGAGATTTTCTTCAGGTTCAGCGACCAACACTTTTGCCTCGTCGTAAGTCCGAGGTTTACGGTAACTGATGAATACTGCAGTGAGTAACCCTACGACCATACCCGCGGCAGGGATTAACATGGCTGGCGGAATTTGCTCGCGAGCAGCGGCTAAGCCATTGCTGGTTAAGTTAGAAAGCAGAATATCATTTAAGAAAATGCCACCAAAACCAATCGGTAAAATCATATAGGTGGTGACTAGGCCGAAGGTTAGAACACAAGCCACAAGGCGGCGGTCGATGTTCAGTTTGGTCATCACATGTAATAGTGGTGGCACTAAAATCGGAATGAAGGCGATATGGATCGGTAAAATATTCTGTGAAGCCATCGACATGACGAGTAGCGATAACAGCAGTAACCAGCGTACCCAGTTAGTGTTTGTGGGATTAGGATCTTGTCCAAGGCTACTAATGATGCTTCTAGAAATCAGCGTCGTTAAGCCTGAATGCGATAGTGCGACAGCGAAGGCGCCTAATAATGCATAACTGAGCGCAATTTGTGCGCCGCCACCTAAGCCTGTATTAAAGGCATCTATAGTTTGGTGCAGATCCATTCCGCCTACCAATCCCGCCACGAGGGCGCTCACGGTCAGGGCAATAACCACATTCACCCTAGCTAAACTGAGTGCTAACATTAAGCACACTGCAATTACGACTGCATTCATTATCAATTTTCTTAATTCTTTAAGCCAAAGGAGCTATTTTCGACTGCAAAGGCAGTGGATGTCCAGTTTGCCGAGGGCTTATCTGAAAAATATCTGAAAATGTGATCATGCTGGGTTTTGTCTGTTAGCCGAATGTGGATTGCTCCGCACACTGGATACGCAGATTGCTCTATCCTTAGTCAGGCAAAACGGAAATACCCTTGAAAAATGTGATATTGGTCTTAAATAGGTTGTAAGGCACAGCACACGACTTATAATGCCTAAGGATTTGATTGGTAAGAACACCTTTTAATCAGTAAGGATTTAACTTGACCTAGGTTGAGAACATACTGGCTAGAAGGCATCTTGCCTTACACTTAGTTCAACTCATAGATGGAGATATAAAATGAGCGTATTAGTAGGCCGTCAGGCTCCTGATTTTACTGCTGCAGCTGTATTAGGTTCTGGCGAAATCGTTGATAGCTTTAACTTGACTGCAGCCATCAAAGGCAAACCAGCCGTCGTATTCTTCTATCCACTTGACTTCACTTTCGTTTGCCCATCAGAGTTGATCGCTTTTGATCACCGTATGGAAGAGTTCACTAAGCGTGGCGTAGAAGTGATTGGTGTGTCTATCGATTCTCAGTTTACCCACAATGCATGGCGTAACACCCCAGTTGAAAAAGGCGGTATTGGCCAAGTTAAATACACGCTAGTGGCTGATGTTAAACATGAAATCTGCAAAGCATACGATGTTGAGCATCCAGAAGCGGGTGTGGCTTTCCGTGGTTCATTCTTGATCGACAAAGAAGGCATGGTTCGTCACCAAGTCGTTAACGATCTGCCATTAGGCCGTAACGTTGATGAAATGCTACGTATGATCGATGCACTGCAATTCCATGAAGAGCACGGTGATGTTTGTCCTGCTGGCTGGGAAAAAGGCGATAAAGGTATGAATGCAAGCACTGAAGGTGTTGCTGCTTACCTGTCTGAAAACGCAAGCTCACTGTAATTAGTCCTTTTCTAATCATAGTCGCCTGTTAAATGAAAAAAGCTGCCAATGGCAGCTTTTTTGTTTTTCATTGCTGAAGATCTATTGTTAACTGTTCAATTTATTCCACAGTACCGCTTTCTGCATCCTGCGCATCCACGGCCAGTAACGGCCAGCCACCTAATGATTTCCAACGATTCACTATGTTACAAAAAAGCTCCGCAGTACGTTCGGTATCATATAGCGCCGAATGGGCTTCTTTATTATCGAAGGGAATACCCGCCATAATGCATGCCTTGGCAAGTACGGTATGACCAATGGCGAGTCCGGCAAGCGTAGCTGTGTCAAAGGTGGCAAAAGGATGAAACGGCGAGCGTTTTAAGTCGCAACGTTCTATCGCCTTACTCACAAAACCATGATCGAATGCCGCATTGTGCGCCACTATGATACTGCGATGGCAGTCGGAGGCTTTTTGGGCTTTCTTCACGGCTTTAAAGATTTCTAAAAAGGCTTCTTTCTCGCTCACCGCTCCCCGTAACGGATTAGTGGGATCAATACCGTTGAATGCTAACGCTTCGGGTTCTAAATTTGCGCCTTCAAAGGGCTCAATGTGGAAGTGTAGGGTTTTATCGATTCCTATCACACCTTCATTGTCCATTTTTAGTAGGGTGACGGCAATTTCTAGCAACGCATCGGTTTGAGAGTTGAAGCCCGCAGTTTCGACATCAATAACTACGGGAAAGTAGCCTCGAAATCGGTATTTCAATTTGTTCGCGTCGCAAATGTCACTCATAAAGTACTCAAGAAAATTCACAGGGCGCTATTATGCTAAATGTGTTGGGGTGTGTCATGCTTGATTGGTGGTTTTATGAGCTAAAGGAACTAAATAGTTTGCCGATAAAGCCATGTAACCGATTAAACATGAGTAAAGGCTATGTGGCGAAAACTGATATTAGTATCAATTTTATGCGTTCCAGCAACTGCAATGGCAGAGTTGCGCCATTATGTCGCCTCTTTAAGTGATTCCCAGTGGCGAGTGAGTGAAAATACTCCCATCGTCTGTCGCCTTGAGCATGATATTCCTTCTTACGGTAAAGCAATTTTTACCAGTGAAGCGGGTAAACAGCAGAATATGACTTTTACCTTAGATATGTGGGTAAAACCTGATCAAGTGACGCAGGCGAAATTAATTAGCCGCGCGCCGCAGTGGCGTCCTGGTGTGGTATCGAAAGAGATCACTTCATTACATTATCAAAAGTACTTTAACGGGGAAGTGCCTAAGCGCGCAGCTTGGTCTATGTTAGCAGAGTTGAGTCGCGGTATGGAACCAACGTTCTACTATGCTGATTGGTATAATGAGTCGAATAAGATAGCTGTGGGTTTGTCTTCAGCTAATTTTGGCCGTAAATATACTGAGTTTAAAGCTTGTCTAGCGCATTTATTGCCCTATAGCTTTGAAGATATTGCTTTTACTGTATTAAATTACGATGAAGGCGGTACCGATTTAACTCGTTTCTCCCAGCAACAACTGTCTCGGGTGCAAGAATATTTAGCCTATGATCCCTTGGTAGAGTTAGTGCTGGTGGATGCGTATACCGACAGTTATGGTGGCCGTTCAGTAAACCAGAAAGTGTCGGATACACGAGCTGCGTCGGTAAAAGAGTTCTTTGTTGCCAGTGGTATTCCTCAAGATCGTATTGTCACATTCGGGCATGGTGAGCGTCGTCACGTGGCCTCCAATGATGATATGGATGAAAGGGCGCGTAACCGTCGTGTTGTTATACGGATCAGTAAACCTTTGTAGTGTTTGTTTTACCTAGGTTTTAAGTATTTTTCAATGCCAAGTTTATGACTTGGCATTGTCGTTTTTAAAAGAAGGAGAGTTCAGGCAGTATGCCACTTTAATCGAATGATTCGCTCAATTTGCGCGTATGGGTAAAAATAATGAGATTTTTTAATTTGTAGATATGACATATCCACCTCAACAAGTACTGCAGAAAGCGAGAGTGGGATAAGTACGAGTAATATAGATGAACTATAAAACTTGGCCGTTGCAATAATCAGGATAGTGTTTGAAATGCTAAAAAAAAGCCCGCTTAAACTAAGCGGGCCGCAAAAATAATGCATTTGCAATCAACAAATTGAAGGAAGGAAGTCAAGCATAAGAACCAGAAAAGAAACTGAAGTGTTGGGAACACACCAGTTTAAAAGTTCTTTGTTTTCGATATCTGCAAGCAGTTATCTCCTGAAAACAAGCACATTCTATTGGGAAACCTGTTGTAAAACAAACGAGAAAAATTGCCCATAAACATTAGTAATTCTAATGGCTATAAAGGTGATTTATATCACTTAAGTCACTATTTACCTTGATTAATAACTTATAACTCACTATTAATGCATAATAATACACTTCAATAAGCTTATCCTTGCTGCTATTTTGTTAAATTCACGATACAGCTTAAAAAACTTCATATTAAGTTACGCCATTGCCATGATTTTTTTTGCTTGTATAGTACTTGCTGAAAAGGCCTTAAGCCCGAAACCATAAGAAGGACGACAACACAATGGCATTAAGATTTCGCCTTGCAAAGCAAGGTTTGTTAGTGGCCACATTGGGGATGGCACTCGGTGCCTGCCAAAGTGGCAATGCACCTGAGCAAAATTCGACTGAGCAGGCAAGCGCAACTAAACTCGTTTACCCTGTTACTGAAAAAGATGACCTCGTCGAAACCATTCATGGTGTCGCAGTGGCCGACCCTTATCGTCATCTGGAGGCCAATACGCCTGAAACTGAAGAGTGGGTAAAAGAACAACAAGACTTTGGTCAAGCCTACCTCGCTAAGATCCCCAATAAACAAGCTGTGGTCGAACGTATTACAGAACTTTGGAATTACGAAAAAGTCTCTGCTCCGTTTGAAAACGGCGACAATCAATTTTACTACCGTAATGATGGCCTACAGGCGCAATCGGTTTTGTACGTTAAAGGTTTAGATGGTGTTGAAAAGCCTGTTCTTGACCCAAATAAACTGTCTGCGGATGGTACTGTTGCCTTATCCGGCGTTGCTGTGAGTAATGACGGTAAAATTTTAGCCTATGGTGTGTCAAATTCTGGCTCAGATTGGCAGCAATGGCAGTTCGTTGATATCGCAACCGGTAAGAAACTGGCCGATGAACTGAAATGGATTAAATTTTCTAGCGCAGTGTGGGATAAAGAAAATCAAGGTGTGTTCTACGCCCGTTATGATGCCCCAGCAGGGGGGGATGTCTTAGCTGACGTTAATTTTAACCAAAAAGTGTATTACCACAAATTAGGCACAGACCAACATCAAGATCTATTGATTTATGAGCGTCCACAGAATAAAGATTGGGGCTTTGGCATTGATGTCTCTGAGAAAGGTGAATACTTATTACTGTCGATTTCTCAAGGTACGGATAAGCGTAATCGTTTCTTCTATAAATCGTTATTTGAGCCTAAATCCCAAGTGGTGGAATTGATCCTCAAATTAGAAGCTGAATATGAGTTTCTCGGTAATGATGGTTCAGTGTTTTATTTCAAAACCGACTTAGAGGCGCCTAATGGTAAAGTGATTGCGATTGACACCCGCAATAGTGATAAATCGCAATGGCAAACGATTATTCCTGAGTCTAAAGATCCGATTAATAATGTCGCTATTATTAATGACCATTTAGTGGTGAGTTATTTACATGATGTGTTAGGTCAATTATCGATTTACAGTATGGGTGGTCAGAAGCGTCAAGATGTGGCATTGCCTGGTCTTGGCAATGTGGCAGGGCCTTTTGGTAAAGCCAGCAAAGATTATTTCTATTATGTGTTTAATAGTTATATTCAGCCTGAAACCACCTATAAGTTTGATTTTAAAACTGGTGGTTCAACTGTCATTGCTAAACCCAAAGTCTCGTTTAATCCCGATGACTATGTTTCTGAGCAGGTTTTCTATAGTAGCAAAGACGGTACGCGTGTGCCTATGATGCTCTCCTATAAAAAGGGCTTAGTGAAAAACGGTCAAAATCCGACATTACTTTATGCCTATGGTGGTTTTGCCATTTCGATGACACCACGTTTTAGCCCTGCCAATATCGCTTGGTTAGACATGGGCGGCATTTATGCTGTGCCGAGTTTACGTGGCGGTGCTGAGTATGGCGAAAGCTGGCATCAAGCGGGGATGTTCGACAAAAAGCAAAATGTGTTTGATGACTATTATGCTGCTGCGGAATATCTGGTAAGCGAAAAATACACCAACAGCTCTAAACTCGGTGCCTATGGCCGCAGTAATGGTGGTCTGTTGATGGGCGCTGCTGTGACTCAACGTCCTGAACTTTTTGCTGCCGTATTACCTGCGGTGGGCGTGTTGGATATGCTGCGTTTCCACAAGTTCACTATTGGTTGGGCTTGGACGAGTGAATACGGCAGTGCCGATAAAGCAGAGCAATTCCCAGCGCTATTGGCTTATTCGCCCTATCACAATGTAAAAGCGCAAGCTTATCCTGCGACTATGGTAATGACTGCGGATCATGATGATCGTGTTGTGCCATTACACAGTTTCAAGTTTGCGGCCATGCTGCAGGAGAAACAGCAGGGCAATAAACCAGTCATTATGCGTATTGAGTCAAATGCTGGTCATGGAGCGGGTAAGCCCACGGCGATGAAGATCGACGAATTTGCCGACATCTACAGTTTCTTGTGGCAGAGTTTTGGCTTAACCTTGCCACAAGCTATCGCAAAATAACTAACTATGTTAATAAAATGGGGTCGTTTGACCCCATTCTCTTTTACAATTGCCCCTATTCATCTGAAACCCGCGCTATTCCTATCTATATCTTCATCGGGTCATTCACAAGTCTTGTTTCCCTAGGTATAGTAAGCGTCAATTTTTCAACCAAAATTTGCTTATTTTCAAATGATGTTTCATTGGCCAATTTCAGTCTATTACGAAGACACCGACGCTGGTGGCGTTGTCTATCATTCGAACTACCTCAACTTTTTTGAGCGCGCGCGAACCGAGTGGCTAAAAGCCCTTGGCGTGAGTCAGACTGCGTTATTAGCCGACGACACTGCTTTTGTCGTAAAGCGTGCGGAACTCGATTTTCGCAAAGCAGCACGTTTTGAACAGAACCTTATTGTTGAAACTAAGGTCATAGAGTTGAAAAAGGCCTCGTTGATCTTTCATCAACGCTTGGTCGATAAACAGGGAGACTGTTATTGTGAAGGCACAGTGCTGGTTGTTTGTGTTGCGCTATCACGTATGCGTCCCCGAGCTATTCCCTTAAATATTGTGCAGGAGTTTGACAGTGCAAGCTGATATGTCGATTGTTGGGTTATTTTTACAAGCCAGTTTATTAGTGAAATTTGTTATGTTCACTTTACTTTGCTTGTCGGTGATGTCTTGGACGGTGATTTTACAACGCCGTAGCTTACTGACATCCGCAAAAAGTAAATCGGCGAAGTTTGAAGACAAATTTTGGTCAGGTGTTGATTTAAACCGTTTGTATAAAGAATTATCATCTCGTCCAGATAATAGCGGTTTAGAGTCATTATTTGTGACTGGCTTTAAGGAATATTCACGCCTGAATAAATTAAATAGCAAAGTGCCCGATGCCGTCATGGATGGTACATCGCGTGCTATGCGTGTGACCTTGTCTCGCGAAATGGAAAAGTTAGAAGCTAACTTACCGTTATTAGCAACGATTGGTTCGACTAGCCCTTATATCGGTTTATTTGGTACGGTATGGGGGATCATGAATTCTTTTATCGCTATTGGTTCGATGGAAAACGCCACCTTAGCTATGGTTGCCCCAGGTATTGCTGAAGCTTTGATTGCAACGGCTATGGGTTTATTTGCTGCAATTCCAGCGGTAATCGCCTACAACCGTTTCTCGACTCAAGTCGATAAATTAGAAATGGCTTACGCAAACTTTATGGAAGAGTTCTCCAGCATTTTGCATCGCCAAGCATACAGTGAGAAGGAAGGGGCATAATGCAACCAGCTTATCAGCGCAAACGTCGTCGCCCCGTTGCTGAAATCAACGTGGTGCCCTATATCGACGTGATGCTCGTGCTGTTAATTATTTTTATGGTAACAGCGCCAATAGTCACCCAAGGGGTAAAAGTGGAGCTGCCTCAAGGGGCTGCGGAAGTTTTACCCAATGACAGTAAGCCGCCCATTGTTGCTTCAATCGATGGTGATGGTGATTACTTCCTCAATAAAGGCGGTTCAACGAATGTGCCTATGGATTTGGAAGAATTGGCAACGGAAGTGGCTGCACTTATCGTGACTGAACCTGAGCGTCCTGTTGTGGTTAAAGCCGATAGAAATATTCCTTACGATAAAGTGATTCAGTTGATGGTGACACTGCAGCAAGCTGGCGTGCCATCAGTCGGTTTGATGACGGATTCACCCAAGGAGAAATAGGTGGCAGATAAGTCAGATGTAACATTACCTCTGTCAATTTCAGCGGGTATTCATATTGGCGTGATAATTATTCTGGCGTTAGGAATAGATTTTTCTCACAAACCTGAGCCTATGCAACAAGTTAGCGCACCAGCAATCAAAGCTGTTATGGTTGATCAGCAAAAAGTGGCTAATCAAGTTGAGAAACTTAAGCAAGAAAAGCGTGATGCCGAACGCCGTGAGCAAGAACGTCAAGCCGAGCTTGAACGCAAAGCTCAAGAAGCGAAACAGGCACGCGAGCGCGAACAAGCTCAGATTAAACAGCTAGAGCAAGAACGTAAGCTGCAGGAAATTGAGATTCAAAAAGCCAATGAAGCGACCAAATTAGCCCAGGTGAAACAGCAGCAGGAAAAGGAAAAGGCGGTCAAAGCCGAAGTCGACCGTAAGCTGAAAGAGCAGGAGCGTAAGGTTGCTGAAGACGCCGCACAAAAAGCAGCTGAAAAACGCAAGGTTGAAGAAGCTGCTGCAGTGAAAGCTGAAACTGACCGTAAGCAAAAAGCAGATGCGGAAGCTAAAGCGGAGGCAGATGCCAAAGCTAAAGCAGATGCCAAAGCTAAAGCAGATGCCAAAGCTAAAGCAGATGCCAAAGCTAAAGCAGATGCCAAAGCTAAAGCAGATGCTAAAGCTAAAGCGGATGCCAAAGCTAAAGCGGATGCTAAAGCCCTTGCCGATCAAGAGCAGGAAATGGCTGATGCATTAGCGGCTGAGCAAGCGGCGCTGTCGCAAACCATGAATAAGCAGATGCAGAGTGAAGTCGGTAAGTATCAGGCAATGATAAAATCAACTATTCAACGTAATTTGGTAGTGGATGAATCTATGCGTGGAAAGACTTGTACAGTCTCTGTGCGTTTAGCGAATGATGGGTTTGTGATCAGCAGCCAAACAAAAGGTGGTGATCCCAACGTTTGTCGTGCAGCAAAAGCGGCGATTTTGAAAGCGGGCAAACTGCCTGTGTCTCCGGATCCTGCGGTTTATAACTTGATGAAAGAAATTAACTTAATCGTTGAACCAACGTTTAATTAAAGGAGCACCATGAAAATATTGGCAAAATGGTTAGCACTGGCAGTTCTGCTGTGCACCACCCCCGCGAAAGCGGCATTGGATATTGTGATCACAGAAGGTGTTGACGCAGCGCGTCCCATCGCTGTGATGCCTTTTGTATGGCAAGGTCCTGGCGCACCGCCACAAGCGATTGCTGATGTGGTGATGTCTGACTTAGCTCGTAGCGGTACCTTTAAACCTTTAGACGAGCTCGGACTACCTCAGCGCAATATTGGTGCTTTGGCTCAGTTTCAACCTAGTTCATGGTCTAGCGTTGGCGCAGAAGCTGTGGTGTTAGGTACTGTGAAACCTTACGGAACCGATCAGTATTTGGTGAGCTTTGATTTAATCGATTTAGTTAAAGCACAAAACCAAGCATTGAAAGGCTCAGTCAGCGCTACAGAATTTTTGATGGACAGTCGCCAAACTGTGATTTCAGCAGCGCAATTTCGTCAATATGGTCATAGAATTAGCGATATCGTCTATGAAAAGTTAACCGGTATTCGCGGTGCATTCTTAACGCGGATCTCCTACGTCGTGGTCAATCATACTCAAAAAGCACCTTATCAGTTGATGGTTGCGGACTATGATGGTTTTAACGAGCAAATGTTACTGCGCTCACCTGAGCCATTAATGTCACCTACTTGGTCGCCTGATGGACGTCGTTTGGCGTATGTTAGCTTTGAAAATAAAAAAGCAGAGATTTTCGTACAAGACCTTTATACCCAAGTGCGCACTAAAGTGAGCTCTTTCCCTGGTATTAATGGTGCGCCGGCTTTCTCTCCTGATGGTAAATCTTTGGCTGTGACGCTGTCTAAGGACGGTCAGCCTGAGATCTATGTTATCGATATTGCGACAAAAGCGATTAAGCGTATTACCAATCACTATGCTATCGATACTGAACCATCATGGTATCCTGATGGGAAGTCGTTGATTTTCACCTCTGAACGTGGTGGTAGACCGCAAATTTATCGCGTAGAGTTAAGTTCAGGTAAAGTGAGTCGTGAAACATTTGAAGGTGAATGGAACCTTGGTGGTTCAATTACGCCAGATGGACGTAGTATGATTTTTGTTAACCGTACTAACGGTAAGTTTAATATTGCGCGTATGGATTTAAATACGCGTTTTATGCAGGTGCTAACCTCTACACGCTTGGATGAATCCCCAAGTGTGGCGCCTAATGGTACTATGGTCATATATGGCACTACACACCAAGGTAAGCAAGTATTAGCAGCTGTTTCTACGGATGGACGCTTTAAAGCGAGATTACCCGTGGGTCAAGGCGAGGTGAAATCACCTTCTTGGTCTCCGTTTCTCTAATGTTATACCTTGATTTAATCACATTTAATTTTATAAGGAACACGTAATGGATCTGAATAAGTTGTTAAAAGCTATGTTGGTAGCACTTCCAATTATGGCTATTAGTGCATGTAGCTCAACTTCAGAATCAGAAACTGATGCAATGGGCTCAACAAACGGTTCAGGTAGCGAACTGAATGGTGGCATTCAAACTGGTGGTGTGGGTGGTATGTTGTCATCTGAAGAGCAGCAACGTCAGCAGTTAGAAGAGTTGAGAAAAGAACACATCATTTACTTCGATTTCGACCGCAGTGAAGTTCAAACTGAATTCGCCGCTGTATTAGAAGCTCATGGTACTTACTTAGTTGAGCACCCAAGTGTGCGCGTACTGATTGAAGGTCATGCGGACGAGCGTGGCACTCCTGAGTACAACATTGCTCTGGGCGAACGTCGTGCTAAAGCCGTTGCTAAATACCTACAAGGTATGGGCGTACAGCCAAGCCAAATGAGCGTAGTCAGCTATGGCGAAGAAAAACCACTTGATTTTTCTCGCACTGATGAAGGTTTTGGCAAAAACCGTCGTGCAGTTTTAGTTTACTAAGATTGAATCTCGGAGAGTAACACAATGAAACGTGCCGTCTTAATTACGGCAATGTTCCTTGGTGCGGGCGCTGCAGTTGCAGCGCCTGCTCCTGTGGAAGATATTGCTGGTGGTTCGGGTGATGACAGACTTGCTCGTATCGAACGTATTGTAAAATCGAGACAACAAAGTGAGCTCGAGATGCAACGTCGTCTTGATACACTACAGCAGGAAGTTCTCGATTTACGCGGTTTAACCGAACAACAGAATTATCAGATTGAGCAGATGCAAGAGCGCCAGCGTCAGTTATATGATGAGCTTGCTAATTTATCCTCAAAGGCATCTGCCGCACCTGCAGCTGCAGCGACATCAATCCCCTCTGTGGTATCGACCAATGCTGCCGCAAGTAGTTTAAGTGAAACTGCAAGTTATGAAAATGCCGTTAACTTAGTCTTAAAAGAGCGTAAGTATGACGATGCCATTCCTGCCTTCCGTGCTTTTATCAAACAATACCCAGACTCTGTGTATGCCGCGAATGCGAACTATTGGTTAGGACAGCTATTATTTAATAAGAGCGAATTTGCAGAAGCCAAACAAGCCTTCAAAACTGTGGTTGATCGTTTTAGTGATTCTAATAAACGTGGCGATAGTTTAGTGAAGCTTGGCATGATCGCCGAGAAAACCGGTGATAAAGCTGGTGCGATGCAATACTACCAACAAGTTGTCAAAGATTACGCAAACAGCGCCGCAGCACGCATTGCACAGCAGCAACTGGCTGCAATTAAAGCGTAATTAACTAAAAAACATACTCTTAGTCTGTTTTTCATGCAAACGACAAAAAATTGGGAATTTGCGCTTGCATGAGAAGATGAAAAAGGTATTATAGGCGCCCTCAGAGCGGCGAGGTCGTTCGGGGCGTGAAATACCAGTAAATGGGTCGTTAGCTCAGTCGGTAGAGCAGTTGGCTTTTAACCAATTGGTCGAAGGTTCGAATCCTTCACGACCCACCACTTACTCTAATGAATAGAATAAGTTAGTGGTATTTAGTGAGATAGTCAGTAGTATAATGGGTCGTTAGCTCAGTCGGTAGAGCAGTTGGCTTTTAACCAATTGGTCGAAGGTTCGAATCCTTCACGACCCACCACTTATTATTCGCATTGTTGATGCCGAAATAAGTGAACATTTTTATCGTAATACCTAGATGGGTCGTTAGCTCAGTCGGTAGAGCAGTTGGCTTTTAACCAATTGGTCGAAGGTTCGAATCCTTCACGACCCACCACTTATTATTCGCATTGTTGATGCCAAAATAAGTGAACATTTTTATTGTAATACCTAGATGGGTCGTTAGCTCAGTCGGTAGAGCAGTTGGCTTTTAACCAATTGGTCGAAGGTTCGAATCCTTCACGACCCACCACTTTACTGAAAGTGCATAAATCAGCGTTATACCTCGATGGGTCGTTAGCTCAGTCGCTTTTTTATAAAGCTAGGGCAGTTGGCTTTTAACCAATGAGTCGAATGGTTCTAATCCTTAATGACACACCACTTTACTGAAAGTGTATAAATCAGCGTTATACCTCGATGGGTCGTTAGCTCAGTCGGTAGAGCAGTTGGCTTTTAACCAATTGGTCGAAGGTTCGAATCCTTCACGACCCACCACTTATTATTCGCATTGTTGATGCCAAAATAAGTGAACATTTTTATCGTAATACCTAGATGGGTCGTTAGCTCAGTCGGTAGAGCAGTTGGCTTTTAACCAATTGGTCGAAGGTTCGAATCCTTCACGACCCACCACTTTACTGAAAGTGCATAAATCAGCGTTATACCTCGATGGGTCGTTAGCTCAGTCGGTAGAGCAGTTGGCTTTTAACCAATTGGTCGAAGGTTCGAATCCTTCACGACCCACCACTTATTTCTTCAGCTGTACCTCTCTCGAATTTCCCCCCTGAATGTCCCACGTTAAACTCCAATACTGAGTACAGAATTTAATACCTTCGTTTTACTTATTCCACTGCAAAATATTTTTCTAACATAATTATTGGCATTAGCAAGTTCGACTAATGCGGCATCTTTAAAAAGAAATGTATCTTGAGTTTGGCGATTATATTAAAGCTGACATTATGTGCAGTGATGATGACAATGGTGCGTATAATTCTGGGGGGGTCTAGGCAGTTTATGTACCGAGCACTATTTATGGAAAGCTCTAATCCCACAGGGTTGTGATAAAGACTAAAAAGGAGACCTTAGGTCTCCTTTTTGCATTAAGCGGATTACATATCTATAGCGCTTAATCTAACAGATTGTTTTCACGAACATATTGCTCGAAATCTGTGCAGCCACCTATGTGCTTCTCATCGACAAAAATCTGCGGTACGGTTTCAACTGGCTTACCGACAGTTTTTTCTAAATCTGCTTTAGAGATGCCTTCTGCATGGATATCGACATATCTGAACTTAAAGTCATCACGTTTTTCAACGAGATGCTCAGATAATTGCACAGCACGAACGCAATAAGGACAGCCTGGACGGCCAAAAATAACAACGAACATAATAGCTCCTTAGGATTACTTTAGTCGTTTTATACCATAGGCCTAAGTGAATTGATAATGTCAGCCGCGTTTATTTTCAGTTTGATAGCGACCTTGATAATCAAAATAGCTTTCGAGCAGATCCCAGCCTTTTTTATGTTTCTTCAGCAGCAAGAGATCGGGCATGCGGAATTTATCCGCATCGCTGATTAACTCTGTCACCTTAGTGTACTTTTTCGGTTTTAATCCCGGTGTACGGCTATGGGGAAAGATGAATAAGGCATATAGGGCTCGCCACTGGGCCGGCGTTTGTAATTTAAAGCGGCGATTGAATTCATTACCGTCGATATCAAGGTACTGCACTTTCAGATTGCCGTCATCGTCGATGAGGCTCATATGCTGGCAGCGGAATAAATGATGGTGCTGCTGGCTGAGCACTTGGCGTAGGCGTTTATCGGGATCGATGAGGGTCGATTGGCAGTGCTGGCAAATGCGCGCCGCGATATCATTCTCTTCGCCGCAATCAGGGCAAGATTTAGATCTAAATCGAAAGTTACACTGCAGCTTTTTACCTTGCTGTTCGACTATGCCCTGACAGCGGCGACCAAAGTGTTCGATAATGTCGCCATCGTCGTCTGTGAGTCCCCAGAATATATTGGCAAAATCGCATACTGGGCAATGCACTTGCACAGGTACCGATTTACTGTTGGGTTTAGCTTGGCCGACCTCGGGAAAATACAAGTCATAACCATTGGCAGCATAGTCGATGATAAGACAATCTTTTTTGCCTTCAGCGATTCGCAATCCACGGCCGATCATTTGTTGAAACAGACTGACTGAGGCTGTCGGGCGCAAAATAGCAATCAAATCCACATGGGGCGCGTCGAAGCCTGTCGTCAACACAGCCACGTTGACTAAAAACTTAAGCTCTTGGGCTTTAAAGCGTTCAATCGTCGCGTCACGTTCATTGTCGTGCGTTTGTGCCGTGATAATGGCGCTCTGCGCAGCGTGAGCTTGGTTGAGTATGTTAAAAATCTCATTGGCGTGACGTACCGTTGCCGCAAAAATGATAATACCTTTTCTATGTTGGCTCAGTTCAATGAGTTGTTTCACAATCGCAGTGGTCGCGCGGCCGTAATGTCCCAGTAAATCGTTAACCTCGGCTTCGGCATATTCGCCATTCTCGTTTGCTTTAAGTTGGCTGAAGTCGTACTGGGCACTTAGGCCATCAAACAGGGTTGGCGCTGTGAGGTAACCTTGCTTAATGAGCGGCCTTATGGGCAGCTCGAACACACAATGTTCGAACACGGCATGTTCGGGAGACCCTACTTTGCCGTGATAGTGTTGCTGATAAATCCAGCCAGTGCCAAGGCGATAGGGCGTGGCGGTGAGACCGAGCAATCTTAATTGGGGATTTTTCGTGCGTAAATGGTTGAGTACTTGCTGATATTGGCTGGTTTTTTCTAGGCTGACTCTGTGGCATTCATCAATAATGACTAACGAGAACGGCTGATCGAACTGCGTTAATCCCCGCGCCGCCGATTGAATACTGGCAACGACGGTTTTTCCGTCGGTGGCTTTTTGATTGAGTCCCGCCGCATAGATACTGGCTTGTGCTGTGAGGAGGCCGACTTTCTCGGCATTTTGCGCAACTAATTCTTTCACATGGGTGAGCACTAAGACTCTGCCTTTGGCGATGCGTGCCAGTTCGGCGATCACTATGCTTTTGCCCGCGCCTGTGGGTAATACGAGTACGGCGGAAGCTTGGCTTTGCCTAAAATGGGCGATGGCGGCATTAACCGCTTGCTGTTGATAGTCTCTGAGTTTGACTGACACGCTGATAAAAAATCTATGCTGAATAAAAGTGAGGCTGCAAGCTTAACATAACAGGCAAAAAAAATGCCCCTGGTTGGAGGGGCAAGCTAGAGAAAGGAGCAATCACACGCACTCTCTCAACAGGGTTCACTTTTAACCTGAGGTTTAAAAAGGGAGGTTCAGGTTACGCTTAGCCTATTGGGCATAGACTAAGTGTTGTGGACGTTATTCTTAACTCGGATATTACTCAGTACGATTTAAGCGTGATTCAATCAAGGTCTCGATCACAGCTGGATCGGCCAAGGTTGATGCATCCCCTAAGTTGGTCACTTCGTTAGCGGCAATCTTACGCAGGAAGCGGCGCATAATCTTGCCTGAACGTGTCTTAGGTAAGCCCGTCGCCCATTGGATGAGATCTGGGGTTGCCAGCGCACCAATTTCTTTACGGACCCATTGACGCAGCTCTTGACGTAGCTCTTCGGTTTCTTCAGTGCCGCGGGTTAGCGTGACATACGCATAAATACCTTGGCCTTTAATATCATGTGGGTAGCCAACTACTGCAGCCTCGGCAACCAGTTCGTGTGATACCAGCGCACTTTCAACCTCTGCTGTACCTAATCTGTGGCCGGATACGTTAATCACGTCATCGACGCGGCCTGTGATCCAGTAGTAACCATCCTCATCGCGGCGGGCACCGTCACCGGTAAAATACATGCCACGGAAGGTTTTAAAGTAGGTCAGTACAAATCGTTCGTGGTCGCCATACACAGTACGCATTTGGCCCGGCCAAGAATCGAGTAACACTAAGTTACCTTCGTTCTCACCTTCTAAAATATTCCCCATGTTATCCACTAAGGCGGGTTGAACGCCAAAGAACGGGCGGGTAGCTGAGCCGGGTTTAGTATCGGTCGCGCCTGGCAGTGGGGTGATCAAAATGCCGCCCGTTTCAGTTTGCCACCAAGTATCGACGATAGGGCAATGCTCATGACCTATGACCTCATGGTACCAACGCCATGCTTCTGGGTTGATAGGTTCACCTACCGAGCCCATGATCCTCAAGCTGCTACCATCGAACTTATCGAAGTGTTGTTTACCTTCGGCCATCAATGCGCGAATTAACGTTGGCGCTGTATATAGAATGTTCACTTTATGGCGGTCAATCATTTCGCCTAAACGGGCAGGGCTTGGATGATTTGGTACACCTTCATGGATAAGCACAGTCGCACCATTGGCAAGTGGGCCGTAAACCATATAAGAGTGGCCTGTGATCCAACCCACATCCGCGGTACACCAGTACACTTCACCCGCTTTGTAGTCGAACACATATTCATGGGTCATAGATGCATAAACCATGTAGCCGCCAGTGGTGTGCAATACGCCCTTGGGATTCCCGGTTGAACCTGAGGTATAAAGCAAGAATAACGGTGCTTCTGCGTCCATTTCTTCTGGTTGGCAGTGCTCTGATGCGGTTTCCATCAGTGAATGCCACCACACATCACGGCTTTCTACCCAATCTACTTTGCCACCAGTACGCTTCAGCACTATAACTTTTTCAATAGTAGTGACATCAGGGTGCTTTAAGGCATCGTCAATATTGCGCTTTAATGGAATTGCACGGCCACCGCGCATACCTTCATCGGAGGTAATGATGACTTTGGATTTTCCGTCAATCACGCGAGAGGCGATTGAATCCGGTGAGAAACCACCGAAGACCACTGAGTGCACAGCACCGATACGGGCACAGGCAAGCATAGCGACTGCGGCTTCTGGCACCATAGGCATGTAAATTGTGACTATATCCCCGCGGCGCACGCCTTGGCTGCGCAGTGCGTTGGCAAACTTACACACATCTGCATGTAATTCACCGTAGGTAATTTTGCGTTGTTCGCTGGCGTTGTCGCCTTCCCAAATAATCGCCACGCGATCACTGTGCTCGGCTAAGTGACGATCTAAACAGTTGGCAGAAGCATTCAGGGTGCCATCGTAAAACCAATTGATCGATAAGTTATGGTCATCAAAAGAGGTTTTTTTAATTTTGGTATAGGGTTTTATCCAATCAATACGCTTGCCGTGTTCTCTCCAGAAACCTTCAGGATTGACAATCGACTCTTGGTACATTGTTTTATATTTATCGTTGTTTACAAGTGCATTGGCAGCGATATTGCCGGAGACTTTGTAGAGAGACTGCGAGCTCATAGGGCTTCCCTTTTGAAAAATTGCGTGGACTGAGTATGGTATGCAAGGGGGCGGCAACTCCATTAGACCTTGGTCTAGTGTTAAATTTTCCTTTATATTTAGTCTGTTGCATTAAAAATCCGGCTAGATTTTAGACAGGTTTTATCGCACAATAATCAGAAAAAAGAGCAAAGTATGAATTTAACCTTAGTCGTTGCTGTTATTGCCGTCTGTTATGTCTCGCTTTTATTCCTATTGGCTTGGGGGGCGGAGCGTTGGTTTACTCAGATCACTAAAAAGCTTCAGGTCGTTATCTATGGTCTGAGCTTAGCGGTTTATTGCTCCTCGTGGAGTTTTTTAGGCACAGTTGGGCAATCGGCTAAGGATTTTTGGTCTTTCTTACCGATTTTTATCGGGCCTATTCTGATTTTTACTTTAGGTTTTGGCATGTTACGCAAGATGGTATTAGTGTCTAAGGCGCAAAATATCACTTCCGTGGCCGACTTTATTGCCGCCCGTTATGGTAAGTCTCAAACTTTAGCGGCTTTAGTCACCTTAATCGCCTTGTTTGGCATCATGCCCTATATCGCCTTACAGCTTAAGGCGATGGTGTTCAGTCTTAATTTGTTTCAACCCGCTGACGATCCCCTCGATGGCGTGACGATTCCGTTACTGATCACTTCGCTGTTAGCCATATTTGCCATTTTATTTGGTACTCGCAAACTCGATGCGACCGAGCATAATCCCGGCATGATGCTCGCGATTGCATTTGAGTCTCTGGTGAAACTTGCCGCATTTTTGTTGGTCGGCATCGTCATCAGTTTCGGAGTGTTCGATGGTTTTGGGGATATTTGGCAGCAGGCCAATGCGCAGTCACTAATTAATTATCCCAATCCACGTATTGAAGCTTTAATGCCTGAGTTACTCGTCGGAATGGCGGCCTTTTTATGTATGCCAAGGCAGTTCCATGTAATGGTGGTGGAATGCGCCGATGAGTCCGTGTTGTCAAAAGGGCGTTGGCTGTTTCCCATTTATTTAGCCCTTTTTGGTTTATTCGTTGGACCGCTCGCCTTGGCGGGGAAGATCATCCTCGGCGATTCAGTGTCGGCCGATACCTATGTGATTAATTTACCGCTGGCGTTAGATCAACCTTTGCTGGCGGTGATTGCATTACTTGGCACACTTTCGGCGGCAACTGGCATGGTGATAGTGGCGGTGGTGACTATCAGTGTGATGGTAAGTAACGAATGGCTGGTGCCAGTGATGCTGCGCACAGGCCATATCCGCGAGAAAAACTTCAGTCAGTTCTCGCACCTGTTACTTAATGCCCGCCGCTTAGCGATCGTGATTATTCTTGGCTTAGGCTATGGCAGCTATTTGGCATTATCAGACAGTGATTCCTTGTCCCATTTAGGCATGTTGTCTTTTGGGGCTTTTGCCCAACTTGCGCCAGCTTTAGTCGGTGGACTCTATTGGAAACACGGCAATCGTGCTGGGGTATTTTTAGGACTCGGCGTGGGCTTTGCGTTGTGGTTCTACATCATGTTGCAGGGCATGACCGATGTGCAAAGCTCATCGGCGTTCTTGTCTAGTGTCGCGAGCGAGAAAGGCCTGCTAGATGCGATAACGCCTAATGTGCGTGATGCGCTGACGGCTCTTTTTGCCAATATTGCCTGTTATATTTTGGGTTCTATTTGGTTTAGAGCGGGTGTGGCTGAGCGTATTCAGGCCAGTGCTTTTGTGAGTCCGGGTAAATTAAAAAACAGCGCCAATAAGAAAAATGGTCCGATTTCACAGCAGGACTTACTGATACTGGCGAGTCGCTTCGTTAGCCCAACACGCGCCTACGAGAGCTTTAGCCGTTTCTCGATTGATGCGGTAAAAAGTGATAGTTGGCATAAAGCGGCGCCGCCGGAGTTGATTTCCCACACTGAACGTTTATTGGCGGGGGTGCTTGGCGCTTCAAGCGCAGCGCTAGTGATGGATTCCGTGCTGCAAGGGCGCGACTTAGCGCTGGATGAAGTCTTTAGTCTGGTCGATGAAGCCTCATCGAAGATTATGCTCAGTCAAGACATGCTGCGCGGCGCGATTGAGCACGCCTATGAAGGCATGAGTGTTATCGATAACGATCTCAATCTCGTGGCATGGAATTACAAATATGTGGAGCTGTATCAATATCCCGATGGATTTTTGCAGCAGGGCATGCCCATCAGTGAAGTGATCCGCTTTAATGCGGCGCGGGGTTATTGTGGTGAAGGGGAAATAGAACAGCAGGTTGAGCAGCGGGTGCAGCATATGCGTAATGGCACACCGCACACTTCTGAGCGCCATCGCAGAGACGGCAAAGTGATTAAAATTCAAGGCAATCCTATGCCAGATGGCGGCTTTGTGATGACCTTTACCGACATTACTCAGTATCGCGAACAGGAGCGCGCGCTGCTCGAAGCCAATGAAACCTTAGAAAGCCGCGTTAATGAGCGAACCTATGAATTAGCCATGTTGAACAGTGAGTTACTCGAGGCTAAAGCGCAGGAAGAAATCGCCAACGCCTCTAAGAGTCGCTTCTTGGCTGCTGTTGGCCATGATTTAATGCAACCACTTAATGCTGCGCGATTGTTCACTGCGTCGTTATCTCAGTATCCCAATCTAGATCGTGAGGCCAGAACCACCTTATCCCATGTGAATAGCTCGCTAAAAATTGCCGGCGAATTGCTCACCGACCTATTGGATATTTCTAAACTCGACTCAGGTATGGTGGATGTTAATCGCCGTGACTTTGCGATTTCAGAACTGATCAATGGGTTATCGGTGGAATTTGAAGCGATGGCAGCGGACAACCAAATTCGTTTTAAGATGGTCCCATGCAGCGCAACCGTTAATTCTGATCCTTCGCTGTTACGGCGTGTCCTGCAAAACTTTTTAACCAATGCCTACCGTTATGCTCGCGGTGGCAGAGTGTTATTTGGTTGCCGTCATCGAGGTCATTACCTTGAAATCCAAGTGTTAGACACGGGTTGTGGTATTGATGAAAAAGAAACCCAAGAAATTTTCAAAGAATTTAAGCGGTTGAATAATCCTAAGAGCAACAATGTTAGCGGCTTGGGCTTAGGTCTGGCGATTGCTGATCGCATCAGTAAAGTGTTAGAACACGGTATTCAGGTTTCGTCCCATTTAGGGCGCGGCTCGGTCTTCTCCATTTGTGTTCCGCTTGGAGAAACTGTGCGTCAACCACAAGTGAAAGCGTTGCCGTCGCTGCTGCAGCCGTTATCGGGTATCAAAGTGTTGTGTATCGACAACGAAGAGGCCATTTTAGCTGGATTAGAAAGCTTATTAAGCCGCTGGCAGTGTGAGGTTATCTGTGCAAAAGATTTATCTGATGCACGCATTAAACTAGGACTGAAAGGCGTCGCGCCTGATATTGTGCTCGCGGATTACCATTTAGATGATGGCCAAAATGGCGTCGATGCGATGGATGGTATTCGTGCCCTATATGGCAAAGACTTACCCGGCATTTTGATTACCGCCAATACTCGCAAAGAACTGGTGGAAGATGTGCAACGCCGCGGCTATCACTATATGGCGAAAATGATAAAACCTGCCGCGCTACGTGCCTTGATTTCTAGCTTGGTAAAATAAGCTTGGTATACGTGTTCGGTAACATGAGTTTAGTGACGTCGGCACGTTTAACGAAATGCCAAGATAATCGCGCAGTTTTTTATGCGGCTTATCTTGGCTAAACGGTTTGGCACAGGTTTGTGGGTGTAACTAAATACATGACTAGAGTTTGAATACGGCCAGTTTATTGTTTAAATTCAGTGATAATTCGGCCAAACTTTCACTTTCTTGAGCCAAATAAGTTGCCGATTCAGAGACTTCGAGCGCTGAGTTATTAATCCCGCACACGTTTCTGTTCATGTCTTCTGCGACCACACTTTGTTCTTCTGCGGCGGTGGCGATATGGGTTGCCATGTCACTCACATGTTTTATATGAGCAACGATAAGCGATAAATCCTTACCCGCTTTTGCTGATTGACTCACACTGTTTTCTGCCAGTGCACGGCTTGCATCCATTGCCTTAGCGGCGCTCACGGCCCGTTGTTGCAATAATGAAATCGTGTTTTGAATTTCTTCGGTCGATTGCCTAGTGCGACTGGCAAGTTGCCTCACTTCATCGGCGACTACAGCGAACCCTCGCCCTTGCTCGCCAGCGCGGGCGGCTTCAATTGCCGCATTCAGTGCCAGCAAGTTGGTTTGGTCTGAAATCGCGCTGATAACAGAGGTGACCTCGCTGATCTGCATGACTTCCTCTTTAAGCATATTCACTTGATCCGTCGCTTGCTCCACTTCTTTGGCAAGAGCATGAATACCATCTACGCTGGCGTGAACATCTTGGTCGCCAAGGCCAGCTTCCCAAGTGGCTTCTTTGGTATCTTTGGCTGTGCTCTCCGCATTATTCGCGACATCGGCGATAGTGGCGCTCATTTCATTCATGGCGGTTGCAAGTTGGGCGAGTTGATCCCGCTGATTATTTACCGCTTGATTAGTTTCCTCTGCAGTTGAGGCGATACGAGCCGAGGCCTGGGCAACATTGTCAGCGCTATGACTCGCTTGAAGTAAAGTGCTACGAATGGAGTCTATGCTTTGGTTTATATTGTGGGCTAAGATGCCAAGTTCATCTTTACCATAGATTTTTAGCTGAGTCGTTAAATCACCTTTTGTGATGGCGAGCATAGCCAGATTCACATCATCCAATGGCTGAGTAATAGAGCGGCTAATGGCATAACCTAGCCAAGCCATAAGCACAATAATGACAAATGTAATGCCTCCCATGGTGAGGTATTCATTCCAAATGGTGGCTTCGATATCTTGGAGTAACATACCTGAGCCTAAGATCCAGCCCCAAGGTTTAAATCCCATGACAAGTGAGATTTTCTGCGCTGATTTGCCATTTGCCATTCGCCGTCGTCCAGAGGTATTCGACTAATCCTTGTTTGCCATCACGGCCGAGTTCGACCATTTCGAACCAATAATTCTCTTCGCCTCGATTCCCCATTTGTTGGCCAACCAGTTCTTTTTTGATGGGATGAACGATAACGTGCCTCGATTCATCAATCACAAACAAGTAGTTATCACCATCAAAACGCATGTCGTTCAACATGTCTTTAGCGGCTTGCTGTGCTTGCTCTAGGGGGAGCGATTGCGACAACGCTTGGATACGGGTGCTGGCGAGGGACAATACGGCATTAAGTCGTGCCTCACGCTCTGCCATCAGGTTGTGCTTTAGGGCTGTGACGGAAATAGTGAGTAAAATTAAGGCACCTGCGAGGGCGATAATGAGCTGTAGTGCGAGTTTTCGATTAACGGGGATGTCAGCGAGTTTGAACATATGATCTCCTTTTCTTTGTGTAGCGATTTAAGCCATTCCCTCTGTTCAAGTTGTTGTCAGCTTTTGGCGAAAGATATGTTGTGTAAAGTGAGTGATATAAGCATCGTTGACTTTGATAAAAATTCCAGTTGGCGGATTAAATAAATGCACTAAATTACAGAGTTTTAATGGAAATTGTGAGCAATATTGCAATTGCAACCTTAGCGCGTTTATCTATCGAGAGGATGCGAGATTCGAACAAGGGAAGGGCTGCTGAGTCTGATATAAGCCAGGCAGTTCGAACCCCTAGCGCACAGTGCGCAGGGGTTCGTTTATTCGACATTAAAGGCTTATTGAGTTGAAAGAGCGTTAAGCTAAAAGATGGCCAAGCGTTAAAGTATCAACCGTGGCTGATAAGCTGCGGCTCGGCACTGCTTGATGATACTTTAATACCTGCTGCGACTTGCTTCATCGCACTGGTGAGTTGGCTTAATTGTGCTGAGCTAATGATATAGGGCGGCATGATATAGATAAGGTTGGCGAAGGGACGCACCCAGACGCCTAAATCAACAAATTGTTGCTGTAGCTCTGCGGTATTGACGGGTTCGTGCATCTCTAACACGCCCACTGCGCCGAGCACTCGCACGTCTTTTACGCTCGGTAAGTCAATCGCATCGTTAAGTTCTAAACGCATTTGCTGTTCGATAGCAGCCACTTGCGCTTGCCATTCATTACGGTTAATTATGTCTAAGCTTGCACACGCCGCGGCGCAGGCTAGCGGGTTACCCATAAAAGTAGGGCCATGCATAAACACGCCTGCGGGAGATTGGCTTATGCCTTGGGCAACTTTATCGGTACATAGCGTTGCCGCTAGGCTGATATAACCGCCCGTCAGCGCTTTGCCTAAACATAAGATATCAGGGGTAATATGGGCGTGTTCATAGGCAAAAAGCTTACCTGTTCGACCAAAGCCAGTGGCTATTTCATCTAAGATCAGCAGGACATCAAATTCATCACATAGGGCACGAAGACCCGCTAAATAATCTGCGCTGTAGAAACGCATACCGCCAGCGCCTTGCATTATCGGCTCTATAATCACTGCGGCAATATCATGGTGATTAATGCTTAATATGTCGCGCATTGCGGTTAAATCATCGGCTTGTAAGGCTTCGCCAAAGGCGGTTTGTGGCGCGGGCACAAATGATTGTTTCGTAAGCGCATCGCCAAACATAGTGTGCATGCCGCCTTCGGGATCGCATACGCTCATCGCGGCAAAGGTATCGCCGTGGTAACCCTTCTTAACGGTAAGAATGCGTTGTTTTAGCGGTCGCTCTTCTCCATGTACACTTTGACCTTGCCAACTCTGACCTTGCCAAAATTGCAGCGCCATTTTAATTGCCACTTCGACTGAGATAGATCCAGAGTCGCACAAAAAGACCTTTGTCAGCGGTTCGCAGGTCATAGCGATAAGTTTTTTACACAGTTCAATGGCGGGTTCATGGGTGATACCGCCAAACATCACATGGCTCAGTTGATGCAACTGTTTTTCCATCGCGGTTAATATCTCGGGATGTGCATAGCCGTGCACACAGGCCCACCACGAGCTAGTGCCATCGACCAACTTGCGGCCATCAACTAATTCCAATTCACAGCCTTTGGCGCTGTGTACACCAAAAACAGGAAGAGATCGGGTCATTGAGGTGTAAGGATGCCAAATATGGGCGCTATCAAAGTCAAAATCGAGTAAATTGCGCATAAATGCTCACTTTTTTGGTGATAAAGTAGCCATTAGTAAACTGGGTTCACTGGTTGGCGTTGACAGTTTAAGGGCTGAGGTTATCCTAGCCAAGATAAAAAACAGAATAAAAAGGGTGTTCAATGTCGCAGTTGCAAGTTCGTCATGATTGGAAGCGGGAAGAAATCGAAGCCTTATTTGCGCTGCCGATGAATGACTTATTATTTAAAGCACACAGTATTCACCGTGAGGTATACGATCCTAATGAAGTGCAAATTAGCCGTTTATTATCGATTAAAACCGGTGCTTGCCCTGAGGATTGTAAATATTGCCCGCAGAGTGCTCGCTATGACACAGGTCTAGAGAAAGAGCGTTTGCTGGCAATGGAAACTGTGCTGACCGAGGCACGCAGTGCTAAAGCCGCGGGTGCCTCTCGTTTCTGCATGGGCGCTGCTTGGCGTAATCCAAAAGAAAAAGACATGCCGTACCTTAAACAAATGGTGCAAGAAGTTAAAGCCTTAGGTATGGAAACCTGTATGACGCTCGGCATGCTTTCTGAAGATCAAGCGAACGATTTAGCCAGTGCTGGCTTAGATTATTACAACCATAATTTAGATACTTCGCCTGAATATTACGGCGATGTGATCACGACACGTACCTATCAAAATCGTTTAGATACACTGACACATGTGCGCGCTTCTGGTATGAAAGTGTGCTCGGGCGGGATTGTCGGCATGGGTGAAAAGGCGACGGATCGTGCAGGCTTACTACAACAGCTGGCTAATTTACCGCAGCATCCTGATTCAGTACCAATCAATATGTTAGTCAAAGTGGCGGGCACGCCGTTTGAGAAGCTTGACGACCTAGACCCACTCGAATTTGTGCGCACTATCGCTGTGGCGCGTATCTTAATGCCGCTTTCCCGCGTACGGTTATCGGCAGGCCGCGAAAATATGAGTGATGAGCTGCAGGCCATGTGTTTCTTTGCCGGCGCTAACTCGATTTTCTATGGTTGTAAATTGCTGACCACACCAAACCCAGAAGAAAGCGATGATATGGGGCTATTTCGACGTTTAGGCTTACGTCCCGAGCAGGGCGCAGCGGCAAAACTGGAAGAAGAAAGTGCTGTTTTAGCCAAAGCGGCGGCCTATCAAGATAAGTCATCGGCACAATTCTATGACGCGGCTGCTTTGTAATACTGCTGAGCGCATGTTGTCCGACAAACAGGTCGAATAGCCTGTAAACCTTGTTGGCTGCAGCCTATTTTGATTGCGGCCGATAGCTTTATTGGCCGCACTCCATTTTTCAAGCAGCATTTTTAAGACAATCATTCTTGAGGCTAAATCGATGAGTTCTCTGCTCGAGATGAAAATTGCCGCCCGTCAGCAAGCCTTACGTGAGCAAGGTTTATTACGGCAACGTAAAATGTTGAGTGTTGATCACAGCTTTGATATTAACGCACCCACTTCGAGCCCGTGCTTTGTGTTCGAAGGGCGATCCTATGTTAATTTTAGCAGTAATGATTATTTAGGCTTATCCCGCGTTCCTGAGTTGGTTGAAGCGCTGCACCTTGGCGCGCAGACCTACGGTGTGGGTAGCGGTGCATCGCCCTTAGTGACAGGGTACAGTGATGCGCATGTCACACTTGAACGTGAACTCTGCGCCTTAACGGGGCATGAAGCGGGATTACTATTCTGCTCGGGCTTTAGTGCTAATACGGCGTTAATGAAAACCTTGTTTGATCAGCAAGATACTGTGATTGCCGATAAACTTGTGCACGCCTCAATTATCGATGGTTTGCAGGACAGCGGTGCGCAGCTTAAACGTTTTTTACACAATTCGCTTGAGAGCGCTGAGCGGCTTCTGACTCGAAATCACGCATCGGCGTTAATCACAGAAAGCGTGTTTAGCATGGACGGGGATTGTGCGCCGATCGTGCAGTTATCGGCGCTTTGTCGTCAACAGAATACTTGGTTGATTGTTGATGATGCCCATGGTTTTGCGGTGCTCGATGGCTATCAAAATAGTGATGCAAGAGATAAAGCCGCCAAGCTTATCGATGTGCAAGTGGTGACCTTTGGTAAGGCATTAGGTTGCCAAGGCGCAGCGGTTTTGGGGAGTCAGGCGCTGATCGACTTTTTGGTCAGTAATGCCCGCGAATATATTTATTCGACCGCCTTATCGCCCGCCAATGCCGCATTAGCGTTAGCCGCAACTCGGTACTGCACTGCACATCCTGAGTTACAGCAAAAGCTGCTTGAGAATATTTCGCTATTCAAACAGTTATGCCTCGATGCTGCCGTGCCCCTTTTAGGTTCGGATACCGCAATTCAGCCGTTGATCATTGGCGATGCGCAGCAAACCCTGCAGGTCGCCGAAACGTTAAGAGCCGCGGGCATTTGGGTTGGGGCTATTCGCCCGCCGACGGTGCCTGTAGGGTCGGCGCGGTTACGCATTACCTTAACGGCGACCCATACCGCTGAAGATATCGTTGCTTGTGTTGAGCAATTAGCCCAAGTGCTTAGTCGTGTTGGTATTCCGCTTGTCACTGAGCGACAAGCTGCGGATGATTACAGATAAATGTACGCTATAGAACGCGTTATTCTATTGAATTTTAAGTTTTTATGGTTGAGTGTTAACTGCAATGCCAAGCCCGATTAAATCCAGCAAGCCCAACGCGAGTGAACTAAGCTCTAACGTGCTCAAATCTAGTGAGCCCAAATCTAGTGAGTCCAACTCTTGCGCGTCAATATCTCACGAGATGAATGTGAGTGAATCTGCTGTAATGCAAGCTTTTGAAAAAAAAGCGATTGAAAAACAAGCTTTTGAAAAACCAGCTATTGGAAAAAGAGCAATTGATAAAGAATCCTATGTTCACGGCGCTCAGATTGCTGAACGATTCTCAGCGGCGGCCCATAGTTATCAAGACCATAATCAGTTACAGCGTCTGAGCGCCACCAGTTTACTCAGTGAGTTTACCGCCAAAGGTCATCTGTTAGATATTGGCGCAGGCCCTGGGACAGATTTTGCGGCGTATCACTGTGCGCATCAATCTGCACATCACTCAGATCATGAATCGGCACATCAATCAGGGTGTCAATCAGCACATCACTCTGAGCATGGTTCGATACAAAATCCACCGACAACTGTGTTTGCTGTGGATATCGCCCTTGGCATGTTACACAAGCTAAAACAAACTTATCCCGATTATCATGGCGTTTGTGCCGATGCCGAGTGTTTACCCTTTGTCGATGGCTGCATCGATGTGATTTATTCGAATCTGGCTTTGCAGTGGTGTGCGAATTTTCCCGCCGCGGTAGCTGAAATGGCGCGCGTATTGAAGCCGGATGGCGAGTGTCATTTGAGCTTAGTGGCGCAGGGGAGTTTGAATCAATTAGCCGAATTAGGCTTAAGAGTGAATGACTTTTCGACACTGGAGGCGCTAAAAACTGCATTTAAACTCGATACATGGCAGTTCTTAGAGGTGCAGCTCATTCCTATGACAGTGCATTTTGATACTCTCAAAGCATTGCTCTATTCCATCAAAGGGGTGGGCGCCTCGGTGCAATCGGCCAGTTCAACCCATTCAGCCAATTTAATCAGTTTAGATAATTCAACGATTCAGTCAGCAGGAGAGGTTGCTGGCGCAACAGCCGCTGCAGAACCTGCTCTGCGATTGCGCGGTCGCCAAGATTGGCTGGCAATGCAGGCCAAAGCCGAATCCTTACGTGTACCCCAAGGTTTGCCATTAACCTACCAGATAGTGCAGATACGTGCTCGGCGCGGGATGTAACAGTTTCACACTATGTTTTAGCTACAACAATATTCATGCACACATACTTAGCATTGATTAGCGATAGGGACTTTGATTTGTGGACTTGTGGATTTAAAGGTCTACAGGTTTGCGTTTTAGCTCTATGGAGAGTGCACTTCACAAAAGTACACTCAATAGCGACAGATAAGGATCTAATATGTTTTTTGTAACAGGTACAGATACCGACAGTGGTAAAACCTTAGTCTCATCGGCGCTGTTAACCGCGGTGAACCGTTTGGGCGCGATCGCCAGTGCTGACTCGGCTGTGAGTATTTTGGCGTCTAACACGCTGTCTACCTTAGGTGTTAAGCCCATCGCCTCGGGCTGCGCACAAACCTCCGAAGGCTTGCGTAATGCCGATGCACTGCAGTTGATGACTTCATCGTCGCTGAAACTTACTTATCCTGTCATTAATCCTTTTACCTTTGAACCTGCGATTGCGCCGCATATTGCTGCCGCCCAAGTGGGCGTGAGTTTAGCACCTGAAGCCATTATCGAAAGTTTGGATTTAGCGGCATTTGCTCAAGCGGATTTTTGTCTGATTGAGGGTGCGGGTGGCTGGCGTTTGCCCTTAGGCGAGGGCCGATATTTATCGGAAGTGGTACAGAGATTAGAACTGCCAGTGATACTCGTGGTAGGCATGAAGCTCGGTTGCTTAAATCACGCGCTGCTCACTCAAGAGGCAATACTGGCCGATGGGCTTAAGATTGCAGGTTGGGTCGCCAATTGTGTCGACCCGAATATGAGTATGTTTGCGGAGAATCTGACGAGCCTTAAAGAGATGATGTCAGCGCCTTTCCTCGGCAGTGTGCCTTTTCTTGATGATCCCAGTGCAGAAAATGCCGCCGATTATCTTAATACTTCACCGCTTTTTCAAAGCGTTGAGACTAATGCATAGGCAGTGCCTAACTAATGTTTAGCCGCTGAGCGGCTTAATGCTTTCATCTAAGCGTTACCGCTAATGTCTTTAGACAAAAAAATAAGCCTCACATTACGTTGAGGCTTATTTATATCAAGGCTGCTGATTAATGCTCGCAAATGAGTGACTGCACATTAAAGCTAAGCGTTGCTATCAGCTATTGATCTGTTGCTTCAATGCCGTTGAGGCTTTAAAGCTGGGCTGATTGTAACCGTCGATTTCTATGGCTTCGCCCGTTTGTGGATTACGGCCCGTTTTAGCGACATGGTATCTCAGTTCAAAGGTGCCAAATTGCGGCAAGAAAATTTCTCGCCTTCGCTTAAGGCGACGTGGATCTGTTGCAATATCTGCTCAACCACAGGTTTAGTGCTCGCTTGCGATGCATTGAGTTCGGCGGCAATACGTTGGATAAGTTGTGCTTTGTTCATAGAAACCTCTGAAGTCAGCTTAGGTTCAATCGAAGGGGAGTTATAACAAGCTCGCCTTAAGATTGAAAGTCATAGCTAGCTTAGCGCGGTTGATTGGTGTTTTATTGACAGACTTGTGATGCTTTTGGTGGCTGAGCGTTGCGAAAGTGGCAGCCGTTTGTCAGTATTGAGTGGCCTAAAGGCTGAGTTAAAAGGCTTAAGCGCAAGGCGTGTTGCGCTTAAGCCATGAGTAACACTATTCAACAGCTGGCTGATGAGATACCAACTTTTTAAAGCTCGCCTATGAAAAGAGCGTTTCTTCCAAGGTACGGCCTTTCAGCAGCATCTTGTATTGCCACTTATGTTGGTTGAATAGGGTAAATAGGCGCATTTCAATATCACTGCTCTGTGCTTTTTCTTCATCCGTTGTGAGCTGAATAATAAACACCTTGCTCTGTTTTGAGCTTACGTTCACCACGCCCGCCAGTTTCGCCACTTCCGCTTGCAGCAAATCACTGTCACAGCTTTGCATGGTTAACGTCAGGTAATCGCTGTCGGTCGATGCATGCATAGACACGGCTTGGCTCAGTTGCCCCTTATCTAAATACAACACCTGATCGCACAGCTTTTCGAGCTCATCGAGATTATGGGAGCTGATCATAAAAGTCGTGGTGGGCGATAAGGCTTTAACCAGCTCGCGGACTTTTTTCGCGTTGGCAGGATCGAGCCCCGCGGTCGGCTCATCCAATAGCACTAACTCTGGCGAGCCGATTAGCGCCTGTGCAATCGATACGCGTTTACCCATACCGTGGCTGAGGCTTGGTGGTTTTTGCTCGGCGACATCCGCCAAATCGACTAAGGTCAATACGCGAATGGCCTCTTGTCTGGCTTGTTCTACGCCCATGCCCTGCAGACGCGCGAAAAAGCTTAACTGGCTAACAATGGTCAAATTGGGATCGAGCACCGCATCTTGGGGTAAAGCGGCAATTTTGCCTAAAAGTTTAGGGCTATTAGGCGCTTCACCGAGCAGGGTTATTGTCCCTGCACTTGGCGACAAATAGCCGCATAACAGGCTAAAAAGCGTGGTTTTACCCGCGCCATTTGGACCGACAAGGGCGATGGGCGCACCCGCTTCTAGGCTGAAGTTAACATCATTCAGTGCCTTTTTGCTGCCGTAAAGTTGCGACAGCCCTTGGCATTGGATCAGACTCATAGCGAGCTCCTTTGCATATAAATTCTGCCGAGCAAGAGGGCCGCAGCGGTTTGGATCAGTGGAATAGGTGCATAAGCTAAGCTGTTGAGTCCATTAGTATTGAGCATGTCCGAAAGCTGGGCTCCGGGTAATACCCATTGCAGCTGTGCCAATACGCTAGATTGGCTGCCTAACACCATGATGGCGATGGAAATCACTGTCCATAAAATGGTCGCAAACACCATAGCTTGGCGTGCCGTGCGCGCATACAGGGACAATAAGGTCATCACTGCCGTATAGGGCAAGATCACTATGATGAGGTTAAGGCCAACTAAGGCGCCAGAGCTTAACGCCGACAAAAAGAGCTGGCTGTCACGGCTGAGTGCGAGGGCGACAGTGGCGATAATCGTTAATAGGATCAGCAAGCCTTGGATCAGGATTTGGCCAAGAAAACGCCCGAACAATAAGCTGTCACGGCTAGTGCGTATGGTTAAAAAACGCAGCGTGCCACGGGTTTTATCGGAGGAGAACTGATCGGCGGCGATCAAAATGCTGAACAGTGGAAACAAATACAGCGCAAAGCACCAAAACACCGCCATTTCGGCCACGGGCCACTCAAAGAGCACATTGAGGGTATTGGCACCAAATAAGCTGTCGATGATATCTTTTACATTGGGCTGCAATAACATGGCCGATGCACTTTGAATGGGGTAAAGCAGAAGTACACCCCAAACTAAACCAAAGGCGACCAAGGCGATGATCCCGCGGGTATTAAATAAAAATTTGCGCAGTTCAAACATGGCGATAATAAACATGTTGTTGAAACTGCTGGGTGGATTATTGGTCATGTGCTGTCTCTATTCTTTTTGCGCTAGGTTCAGGGGCTATGGTGCTTGGCGCGACTATGTTGGTGCGGTTAAGTTTCTCACCCTTGGGTAGACAGTGGATTGGTCCATAAGTGCCATGTTGCCCACATAGCACTTATTATCCATCGGTATTTATCAGTCATTATCTATCGCTAATTAGCTCAATGAGACGATTAATTCATCGAGCTTTTGCGTCAGTTCGGCGACTTGTTGTTCTAGCTCTGTCACTCTGTTCACTAATTCAAGCGGCTCTGCGTCTACAGACACTGCGACATGGGCTAAGGTATGACTTGTGCTATGGGATTGGCTAGCACTTTCGTGTGGTGAGGCGGCAGAGAATAATTCCACATAACGGGATTCACGGCGGCCGGCTTCTCTGGGTAATTGTTTTAAGAAGGGCTTTTCACGGCTCATCAATTGGCGGATGCAATCTTCCACGTCGATCACGTCTTTAAATTCGTGTAGGCGATTGCTGCGGGTCCGTAGTTCTCCTGGTGTTTGTGGGCCGCGTAATAGTAACAAACAGACGATGGCGAGTGCGGCGGGGGAGAGTTGAAGTTCGCTGAATTCGGTATTGCAGAATCTGTGCTTGTATTTAACGACGCGGCTGCCAAATCCCGACTGTTCGCTGATCAAACGTTTCCGATTAAGGGAGTCAACGGCGATTTGCACTTGGGTTTCGCTGAGTTCGAGTACCGGCTCGCGGCTGGTTTTTTGATTGCAGGCTAAGGTCAAAGAGTTTAGCGAGAGTGGATATTGCTCAGGGGTGGTGATTTCTTTCTCAAGCAGGCATCCGATGACTCTGGCTTCGTGTAACGTGAGTTCCATATAAGCTCCAAAGAAAAAAGCATGGCTTTGTTTATAACAGAGCCATGCTTAATATCCTAGGAGTTGTCAGTCAAACTCAGCCTTAGTGATGGTAAACTGTACAATTTTAACGCTAAGTACTGAATAGAGTTGATTATTCTGCGGTTTCAGTCAAACGCAAACCATCATTATCTATGCTCAGTTGACCATTCTTAAATAAGCCACCTATGGCTTTTTTGAAGGCTTTTTTACTCATACCAAGCTGATCGTAAATGATTTCAGCATCGGTTTTATCGGTCAGGGCTAAGAAACCGCCAGCCTGTTTGAGTTTGATCAGAATGATGTGGGCGTGCTTATCTAACTCTTGTTTACTGCCTTGTTGCAGCACAAGATCGATTTTGCCATCGCGGCGCACTTGTTTGATGAAACCTTTGAGTCTTTGGCCGAAACGCAGTTTTTGGAACACTTCGTTTTCGTAAATCACGCCCCAATGGGCATGATTAATAATGGCTTTGTAGCCTAAATCTGTGGTGCCGCCGATGTATAAATCGACCTGCTCACCAACTGTGTACTCAGGCTCAGTCTTATCGAGGAACTTATCGATTTTTGATGAGGCCATGATGCGTTCATCGGCGCGGTTGGCGTGTACATAGACCAGATATGAGCGGCCTTCTTCAATAGGCTTATGTTGCTCACCGAAGGGCAGTAATAAATCTTTATCTAAGCCCCAGTCTAAAAAGGCGCCATAAGGGCCGGTTGCAACGGCTTTTAAATAGGCAAATTCGCCTACCTGTGCCAATGGACGGCGAGTGGTAGCAATCACGATATCTTCAGAATCTAGATACAGAAACACGTCAAGCAGATCACCGACTTGGCAGTCTTTTGGGGTGACTTTGTTTGGCAGCAGTACTTGCCCTAATTCGTGGGCGTTTAAATACACGCCAAAGCTGACTTGTTTTACAACCTCAAGTTTGCAGGTTTTACCTATCTGTACCATGGATCTCTCTGTGCATAATGGAATGTGATTCGGTTGCGATTATACACTTCGGTGCTGAAACTGCAGCATTATTGTCTTTGAGCTTTATCTTAGCGTGTGTGAGTCGCCACTTAGCGCAGGCTTGACCACGCATTGTGTCTCGGAGGAACCACTGATTTATGGCGGGTTTGGCGCCGTGATATTGGTTGTTTGGCTTCGCTTAATGTTGGCAAATGTGTATCACTTGAGTGACACACAAAAATCAGGGATATTTACAGGGGTAAATGTCAATAAAAGTGACAAAGGTGATATAAAAAATATTGAACAGACTCGTACGACGTTTATGGGTTAACTAACTAATATTACTCTATTTAAAACCAATGGGTGGCGGGTGATTGTTAAGCAGGTGTTTATTATATTTTAATGTAAAAGATTAAATGAGATTCTTGCTTGCATTCTGTGACATTGCGCGGTTTAATTGCGCCGTTCAACGACTTTGCTCGTTGCAGACATTACAAATATTACGTGAGTAATAAAGGTTTTATGGTTCACCAGTCATTAACCGTGTAATTAACAGTAGATGTAGTTACATGGGGTTAAGAGGGTTTTTATTAGCTAATGCACAAGCATCCATTTTTTGCACTTTGCCTAAAAGTGTCACAATGCCAACGCTCGATTGTCGTACCATACGATGATACTGGCCTTAAGCATCTCACGTTGATCCGCATCAATTCTGGCCGCGAAGAAGCCAATAGTCCCCTGTTAAAATAATCTTGCCTAGCGATAAGCTGGTTTGGCGTGTTCGCTAGTTCAGTGTTATCGGTTTTCGTTTTCTACTTGTGTTATCGGTTTCTGAAGGTCTTAACCTCTTTTGAACGTCTTTAAGCTACTTATTAGCTTGATGTTTTAAGGATGCGACTCAGGATCTTATTTGGCTTTTTGGCTGTATTTTCGCCTTTTAGGCTGAGGATAAATGCAAGCGAGGCAAGTAAAGATAGCTTTACTGGGATAAGGGAATAATCTTTCTCTTCAATATGATACGATGTAATGCGCTAAGATGAGTTGTCTCTTGCGCCATTAATGAAAATCGCGGCAATGTCACTTACACTAGCGTGACGTTGCGGCATTAAGGAGAAGGTAAAATCTACCTTCGTGTATGTCAGGTAAGGTGTCCCTTTGCCTGGGTTTGTCGAACGGGCGGTTGTGCTATTAAGCCATGACCGTTTAACCCATTTTTTAATAGACGGGCTAAATAATAATGAATGATTGGTCTATTGATGATGCTCGTGCTGGGTACAATGTTACTCACTGGAGCCAAGGTTTTTATGGGATCAGCGATCAAGGTGAGGTGACTGTGTCACCGGATCCTAAAAATCCTGAATACAAGATTGGCTTAAATGAGCTAGCCAAAGACATGGTCAAAGCGGGGGTCGCTTTACCTGTATTAGTTCGTTTTCCGCAGATCCTGCACCACAGAGTGAATAGTTTGTGCCAAGCATTCGACCAAGCGATACAGAAGTACGAGTATCAGGCGGACTATTTGCTGGTTTACCCGATTAAAGTAAACCAACAGCAAACTGTGGTGGAAGAGATCCTAGCGAGTCAGGCATCAAAAGAAGTACCACAACTGGGTTTAGAAGCGGGCAGTAAGCCTGAGCTGATGGCTGTGTTAGCCATGGCGCAAAAAGCCAGTTCAGTCATTGTATGTAATGGTTATAAAGATAATGAATATATCCGTTTAGCACTGATTGGTGAAAAGTTAGGCCACAAGGTTTACATCGTTTTAGAAAAACTGTCTGAACTGAAAATGGTGTTAGCTGAATCTAAACGTCTGGGCGTGACACCGCGTTTAGGTCTACGTGCGCGTTTAGCCTTCCAAGGCAAAGGCAAGTGGCAGGCGAGCGGTGGTGAAAAATCTAAGTTCGGTTTATCTGCTGCGCAAATTTTGTTGGTTGTAGAGCAACTTAAGCAACACGATATGCTGGATTCGCTGCAATTGCTGCATTTCCACTTAGGTTCGCAAATCGCTAATATCCGTGATATTCGCCAAGGTGTGAGTGAAGCGGGTCGTTTCTACTGTGAATTACGTGAATTAGGCGCAAGCGTTAACTGCTTCGACGTCGGTGGTGGTTTAGCGGTGGATTACGATGGCACTCGTAGCCAAAGTAATAACTCGATGAACTATGGACTGACCGAATACGCCAACAACATAGTTAACGTATTGACTGACATCTGTAATGAATACGAGCAACCTATGCCACGTATTATTTCAGAATCGGGTCGTTACTTAACGGCGCACCATGCTGTGCTTATCACCGATGTTATCGGTACTGAAGCTTATCAGCCTGAAGATATTCAACCGCCAGCGGAAGATTCACCACAGTTATTGCATAACATGTGGCATTCATGGTCTGAGATCAGCGGCCGCGCCGATCAACGTGCTTTGATTGAGATTTACCACGATAGCCAAAGTGACTTACAAGAAGCGCATTCGCTATTCGCTTTAGGTCAATTGACCTTAGCGGAGCGTGCGTGGGCTGAGCAAGCTAACCTGCGCGTGTGTCATGAAGTGCAAGGGCTATTGAGTGCGAAAAACCGTTATCACAGACCTATCATTGATGAACTCAATGAAAAGTTAGCCGATAAGTTCTTTGTTAACTTCTCATTATTCCAGTCATTACCGGATGCTTGGGGTATTGACCAAGTGTTCCCAGTATTGCCGTTATCAGGCCTAGATAAAGCCCCTGAACGCCGTGCTGTCATGCTCGATATCACTTGTGACTCTGACGGTATTGTCGATCAATACGTTGATGGTCAAGGGATTGAAACCACGCTGCCAGTGCCAGCATGGAGTGCGGATAGCCCGTACCTGATTGGTTTCTTCCTTGTGGGTGCATACCAAGAAATCTTGGGTGATATGCATAACCTGTTTGGTGATACAAACTCAGCAGTGGTTCGCATCGAAGATAATGGTGTGACTAACATCGAATCTGTATTGGCGGGTGACACGGTTGCTGACGTATTGCGTTACGTTAACTTAGATGCGGTGGCCTTTATGCGCACTTATGAAGAGTTAGTGAATCTGCATATCGCCGAAGGTGAACGCGCACAAATTTTAGAAGAATTGCAACTAGGGCTGAAAGGCTATACCTATTTAGAAGATTTTTCTTAATTTCTAGCGTGTTAAAATAAATCAGCCTTGGGTAACCTCGGCTGATTTTTGTTTTTATAAGGACAGATTTTTCGCTTTTATTGCCGTTTTAGTCGTGTAAAATCGCGTTGTTCTAGGATCAAGTAAAGGATGAGTGACGATCATGAGGTCAAAGGGTTGATGTTTTTTGAAGGTTCAGAAAAAAAACTCGAGATTATCGTGACGGCGTCTGTGCCGAATTTACGCGAACTCGATGTGAGTTTTTGGTCTGCCTTAGTCAACTGTGCCCACGCCGAGATACTGTCGCAGTTAAGTAATGCGGACTGTGATGCTTATCTGTTGAGTGAATCCAGCTTGTTTGTATGGCACGACAGATTTGTCATGCTCACCTGTGGTAACAGTACCTTAGTGGACGCCGCTTGTTATTTTATCGACGCGCTTGGCGTGCCTGCCATGGCCTTGGTGAGTTATCAGCGTAAAAACGAATACCAAGCCCATCTGCAAACCACGAGTTTTGCCGAGGATATTGGCAAACTGCGCCAACGTATCGCCGGTAAAGCCTTTCGAGTGGGCCATCTTGACAGCCATCATCACTATTTTTTCTGCTCTGACAGTGATTATCGAGCACCAAAGGATGATCAAACTAGTGAGCTGTTGATGTATCACATTCGTGGCGAATTTGCCGACTATCTTAATGGCGGCTCGCAGAGTAAAGATGAGATTTGCACTGCACTCGAACTTAACGATTTACTCCCTGAATTTGAGATTGACGCCCATTTATTTGATCCATCAGGCTTTTCGATGAACGGTATTTGGGGCAAATATTATGTTACTTTGCATATTACGCCTCAAAGCGAGAATGCGTGCGCTAGCTCCTATGTGAGCTTTGAAACGAATCTGGATTTAGCGCAGTATCCGCAAGATCTATTGGGGCGTCTATTAACCTTGTTTGCTCCTGTCAGTTGGGACACAATCCGCTTTAATACCGACGACTCAACGCAGGGATTTCCTGCCCATTTATGCTTAGGGCGGTGTTCATTAACGACCGAGCAAGGTTATGACATTGGTTTTAGCCACTATCAGCAGCTTCAGGCTGAAGTGCTGATCCCTGAACTCATGTGAATTTTTGGCGTTTGCTTAAGGAAACCCTATGACAGATCTCAGTGATATCCGCCGCGAGTATGCCAAAGGCGGCTTAAGACGTGCCGACTTACCGCAAAACCCGATGGACTTGTTTGAATTGTGGATGACGCAGGCGAGGGATGCAGAGCTTAGCGATCCCACCGCCATGTGTGTGGCGACTGTGGATGAGCACGGCCAACCTTTTCAACGAATAGTATTACTTAAGCGTTTTGATGACACAGGTTTCGTATTTTTTACTAACCTTGGCAGCCGCAAAGCACAGCAAATTGCTGCTAATAATAAAGTCAGTTTGCATTTCCCTTGGCATCCTCTAGAGCGTCAAGTATCTGTGCTCGGAGAAGCGCAGGCACTGTCCACCGCTGAAGTGCTTAAATACTTTATGACCCGTCCTAAGGACAGCCAAATTGCGGCTTGGGTATCGCAGCAGTCGAGTAAACTCAGCGCTAGACAAGTACTTGAAGGAAAATTCTTTGAAATGAAGGCAAAGTTCGCTAAGGGCGATGTGCCTTTACCCAGTTTTTGGGGCGGTTACTTAGTGAGACCTTCGAGTATCGAATTTTGGCAGGGTGGAGAACACAGGCTGCATGATCGTTTTATTTATTCTCGCCATGATGCAGAGTGGGAAATCGATCGTTTAGCGCCTTAGTACGGTGCATAGTTCGATAGCTCGGCATAAAACTGAGCTCGTGAACCTAACAACAGAGTTAAAAGACATTGAGTGATTATAAAATTTGGGTTGATGCGGATGCATGCCCTAATCCTATCAAAGAAATCCTGTTCCGGGCGGCGGAGCGCAAAGCCCTGCCGCTGGTGCTGGTGGCTAATCAAATGATCCGCGTACCGCCATCTCCCTATATCAGCCAAATTCGAGTCGGTGCGGGATTTGATGTGGCAGATCAATATATTGTCGATCATGTGGAACCGACGCATTTAGTGATCACTGCGGATATCCCCTTAGCGGCTTTAATCATTGAAAAGGGCGCCTTGGCGCTCAATCCCCGTGGCGAGCTTTATACCGTCGATAACATAAAACAAAAGCTGACGATGCGCGATTTTATGGAAGATTTGCGCGGTTCTGGCGTGCACACTGGCGGGCCTGATTCGTTTTCTCAAGCAGATAAACAGGCTTTTGCCAATAGCTTAGATAAATGGTTAGTGCGCGTATGAATCATAGTTTACTGGTCGCTAATGGATAAACAGAGTATCTTTAGCTTAAGTTAGGTGATGTTGATCACGTTTAACTGGGCAGGATTTTAGCCTGTTGCGGATGTCGAATTTCTTTACGACATGGCTTTTAAACTCACTCTTTAAGGACGGATACGATGAAAAAATGGATGGGAATTGTCGCCTTATCTGCTATGGCCAGTTTTAGCTGTGCCGCGCAATGGCAAGTGATGGAACAAGATTCGCGAGTCAGTTTTATTTCGGTAAAGAAAGGTGATATAGGTGAAGTCCATCACTTTAAACAACTCAAAGGTACGCTAAAAGATAACGGTCAATTTGAATTAACAATTCCACTAATCGGTGTGGCAACGGGTATTGATGTCCGCGATGAGCGGATGCAAAATTTGTTATTTGAAGTGTCTTTGTATCCAGAGCTGAAACTGTCATCACAAGTAGACCCTAAGATACTAAAAAATCTTGGCGTCGGTGAGAGTAAAGTTTTTGATATTGATGGAAAAATTGCGTTACACGGCAAATCGCAAACTAAGGCTTTTTCGGTGATTATCACTAAAGTTTCTGATAACAAACTTTTAGTGAACAGTTTTCAACCGGTAATTGTTAATGCTAATGAGTTTGATCTTGTGGCTGGGATTGATAAATTACGTGAAATTGCGGGTTTATCGAGCATTAGTCAAGCTGTTCCTGTGTCATTTGTACTAACCTTAACTCAGTAACTTCAATAAGATTGGTATAGATCAATACGTCTGTTATCGAAGATAGGCTAGAGTTAAATAAGTGGCGTATGCGAGATCTTGATAAGAAGCCGAGCTTTTGGCTTCTTTGATATTTTCTGATGTGCTATTAATAGCATCACAATAGATATTAAGTTAATGAGTTTAAAGGGTAAAAAATGGTCACAGATAAAGATGGTTACATGCATTTGGTCCAGTATTTAACTGAACATCTTGGCTTATTTGAAACACCAAGTTCAGAGGTAGTTTCAGACGATACTGTGATGGAATTATTTGAAGAGCAATTGTCGGCACAGATCATTATGGTGTGTGGCCAAAATCCATCGTTGTCTTTTACGCAACGTAATGTGATTATCCGTGAAGTAGATGCAATTGTGTATGATTTAGAAGAGATTTTAGCTTCAGTTGCCAACCATAAAGCGACTCCCGCACAGACTTTATTTATTACTGAGTTTTCTAGTTTGATTAAGAATTTGTTCGATCAAGAAATCGCTAAACTTCAAGTGAGTGCTTAGTCAGAATAGCAATTAGATTATTTATTAATGCATGATTTTAGGTAAGTCATGACTAATACTATTTTTTAGCAGCGTAAATCACCATCGTTTGAGTACCATGTGTTTCCTCACACTTATTGTTAACCTCGAGCAGTAGCAGCCTTGAGTGTGAGGTAAATATCTGCTCTTTGCTTCACCTCATGTTATTTCGTATGGTCACCATTTTTCATCGAGTTCTGCGACTAAGTTTTGTTGCTGGGTTATGCGAGTTATCGCTGTGGATTCGCTCCTTTTGGCGTCATTTGCATTGCTGATGTGTATGTATAAAATGGTGTTAGCTTAAAATAAAAAGCCCATCTTTCCCGCATTTATGTCATTGTCTGTGTATCTTTAGTGTATGAGCTTTAAATATTTTTCCCTTCATGTATTGATAAGGAGTGTTCAATGCTAACGATTTCTTCGGGTCATGCTGATGATATATTGGCAGTGGTCGCATCTGGCCGTGTTAACCATGGGGATGTTGAAGGCTATTTGGTTCCCGCCATAGAAGCCAAGCTGCAAGACCACGCCAGCATTCGCCTTTGGTACGAGTTTTCCCCTGAATTTGAAGGTATATCCGTTGGGGCCCTGTGGGATGATGCGGTATTAGGTTTATTTCATTTAAGTGATTTTTCAAGGGTCGTGATGATTGCCAATGCCACTCAAACAAATGCTATGGTTAATGCGTTAGCCTGCATGCTGCCATGTCCGGTAAAGGTATTTACCGCCGATGAACATAGCCAAGCCAAGGCATGGTTAGATCAATAACGCACCTTATGTTTATTGCGGTTCTAAATCTGTACTCAGTGGCCAACGACATTGAATGTGTGTGCCTTGGTTCAAGTGGCTACTGATGCTAAGGCTGCCATTGAGATCATTTTTAAGCCACAGATTTATACAGGTCAGCGTTCCAAGGCAGAGTTCTTGCGCTAGTTCTTGCCGTAACTGTGCGAGTTGCGGCTCTGTCATACCGATCCCATTATCGATAATACTGATGTGTAACTCTTCGCTCGACTTGTCGATATTAATGGTTATTTCACGCTGTTCATTGTGAGCTTTAAATGCATGATTCAACGTGTTGGTGATTAGACGATAAAACAGCTGCAAATATTGCCAAGAAGGGCCATCAATGATGATATTTTCTTCACAATTTAACGCTATTTCCACATTTGTTTTAGCTAATTGTACCTTTAGCAACCCTAAAAGATGACGCATAAATTGTGCGAGATGCAGTGGCCGAATATCGTTTTGATGATTCGTTAATAACTGGGCAATATGTCGCAATTTATCTGCCTGAGTCACCATGATTTCGGTAATCTGATTTTGATCGTTAGCATTATCTATTGGCTGAAGTTGGCACACTTTGGCGAGTAGCTGATCTTGTTCATGCATAATTTGCGTCATCATTTCAGCTAGAAAATTTTGCATTAGCTGTTGGCTTTGTTCACGACTGAGATTGAGTTGATGATGCTTCTCAAGTAATTGGGTTGATTTGTCTTGGAGCAGATAGAGTTCATGGTTATGTTGATTACTGAGACGAACTTGTTCTTGTAGGTGATTAAGCGCCTCGACTTGCCCTAAAAGTAACTTTTCTTGTTCTTGCTCTTTAATTTTTTGTAAGGTGATATCAAAGGCAATAGCACCGACTGCAATAACGGTATCGTCATCATCTTTGATCTTAAATTTAGTCACGATATAAATAAGATTGCCTAGGGGCGATGGAATAGCTTCTTCGAAGTTTATGGCTTCATGATTATGCAGAACGCGTCGATCATTTTGTTGATATTCGTGGGCAAATTGGCTGGGAAATATCTCAAAATCAGAGGTGCCAATAATGCGTCTGCGTTCTATACCTAAGATTTCACAATATTTGTCATTGACGAGAATATATTTACCGTGAAGATCTTTGATATAGATGAGATTTTGAGAAAATTTAAGCAAAGCCCTCAATTGTTCTTTATGGCGCTTTAACTCCAGTTGAAACAGGTTTTGGCTCTGCAATTGCTGTTCTAGTGCCAGGTTACTCGCATCTAAGCTCGCCATTGCCACTTCAAGTTGTCGAGTACGCGACAGGAATGTTTTTGCCAATAAGCCAATTTCGTCATGGCTGTTATTGGCTTTGAGTTCGATAGAGGCGGAATCATTACGTTTTAAGGCTTGGACGATTTCAATAATGGGGGTAATAAATAGTCGGTGCTGGAGTAAAAATAATAGAATTAAGCCTAATAGTTGAATACAGACTAAATAAACGCCGACCTTTTCGATTAAATGTTTAGCGGTATCCTGCAGCGGTGAAATTGGGGTGACGACAAGTACCTTCCAATAGGTATTTGGCATGAGAAATACCGAAACGAGGGATGCCGTTTTAAGGATTGGATCATGGACCAAAGTTACCGACGTCAGTAATTTCGGGGCAGTAAAATGATTTAAGGCATTGTTATTTACGATGGCCGCTAACATGTCACGCTCATTTTGATGACTTAGTCTCGTTAGATGCTGCATCTGTTCTTGGGTAAAAACGCGCTCGGCAATCGCCGCTTCTATAAAGGCTTTATCTGCACTCTGTAATGCGACTTCGACGGGGCTGAAATCTGGCTGTTGGCTGGCGAGATGATTGAAGGTGACGAAAGAATGATTGGTATTAGTTTGATGCTTAAGATTGTTATTGGCATCTGGATAGGCGAGTACTTGGTTTTGATGATCTAAGGCTATGACATAGCCTCTGACATTAATCATAGTATTGCGTAATAGCACATTGAGCTTTTCTAAACTGATATCCACAGTGGCGGCACCAATAAACTGATGGTCCATCCACATAGCGCCTGAGGCTGTGATCATTGACTCATGGGTTGTTGGATCGAAATAAGATTTTGACCAGAAAATTTTACCAGCAGGAAAATAGCGCGTCGGGCGATACCATTCTTCGGTGTGGTAGCTTGGGAACGTGTCTTTGTTATAGGAATCAATGGCGACTAATTCATCGTTTACATTGTGTGCCCAAAACAGGCTATCTCGAAATTTTTGCTGATTAAACGCGCCGGGTTCCGGCCAGACGCCGCCGCCAGAAATGATGCGTTGTTGACTATCGAGTTTCAGCAACGTGGGAATGGTTTTCACCAGTTGCTCATGATCATAGCGGTAAAGTTTGGCAATACTGGAAATAGAGTCGACTACGGTTTCAACCTGTGAAGTCATTTCTTGCAGTTTGGCAATAATCAACTGGCCATAGTTTTGGTTTAACACGGCTTGCTGATCAAGAACTTGTTGGCGTTGAATGCTTAGCATCACCCAAGCTGTACTACAAATCAAAATAGCGGCAATGACGAGCTGAATAAGGCTAAATTTGAATGGCAAACTGTTTTGCCATTGGGTTAATGGCGTGTGTGGCTCAGATGTCGAACTTTTTCCCATAATCCCCAGTTTCCAAATCACCACTTTTCATTGAGCCAGTGTAGCGCTTTCTCACTGTTTTGCTATTGGCATATGTTTAAGTTGCGAGGATTGAATAGGATAAGTGGAATACAATCGTCAATAAAAAGGCAGGTTTTATGCCTGCCTTATCTCAAACTCGTTATTTATAAAGAGATGGTTTATTTGAACTACTTAGGACAGGCACAATAAAGAGTAACCAAGCGACTAAGAAGCCACTGAAAGCCACTACCATCCATTCGGGCATCGTTACCCCCATAAAGACCCAAGGTACATCAGTACACATGCCAGTAGGCATCATAACGGCAGGGAACCATTCGTGTAATGGCATCCAAGCTGGAAATTCAGGTAAGAATGAACAGGTTGAAAAAGGGGATGGGTTGGCTTGCATATCTACGAGCGATAAGGCTAGTTTTAATCCCCAAGTTGCACTGATGGCCCAGAGCACGGCAGCTAAGATCCTGACTATTCGATATTTGGGTGCTGTCATGCCAATGAGACCTGCTGCCAATAAACCAAAAATAGCGAGTCTTTGGTAAATACACATGACACAGGGTTCCAGTTTCATGACATATTGAAAATACAGTGCGGCTGCTTCTAACCCAAGGGCTGTGCCTGCGAGAATAAACCAAGATGAACGGGAATGGGCAAAGCGAGTCATTACAGTCAAAGTGAGCTCCATATCAACAAAAAACGCCCTCAGACATGGGGCGTTTTTTGGACTCTACTTATTAAATAAAGTTCAGTCAATAAAGAAGATTAATGTCCAGTCATCGGTTCTAAAACTTCACTAGCGCTGTGATGGATGATTATCTGGGAATCATAGAAATATTGGGTGGCTTGTTCTAAGAAACCCGTTTGAATCGCCATGACACCTACGATTGACAGCACGATAGTGTAAGGCAATGCCATCCATACCATTCTGCCATAGGATAAGCGGATAAGTGGTGCTAGGGCAGAGGTTAGTAGGAACAAGAACGCCGCTTGACCATTGGGTGTGGCAACCGAAGGTAAGTTAGTTCCAGTATTAATCGCAACGGCCAGCAAGTCGAATTGATCACGGCTGATTTGACCGTTAATCAATGCCGCTTTCACTTCGTTAATGTACACAGTGCCGACGAACACGTTATCACTCACCATAGACAGCAATCCGTTGGCGATATAGAAAATCACCAACTGAGTATTGCCTTGATAACTCAGTGCCCATTGGATCACTGGTGCGAATAAGTGCTGGTCGATAATCACGCCAACAACCGCAAAGAAGACAGCTAATAACGCGGTAAAAGGCAGTGCTTCTTCGAAAGCTTTACCGAGGGCATGCTCATCGGTAACGCCGTTAAAGGCTGTGGTTAAAATAATCACAGAAAGACCAATTAGGCCCACAGAAGCCAAGTGTAATGCAAGTCCTGCGATCAACCAGACACCCACTAAGGCTTGGACGATTAACTTCATGTTGTCTTTATTGGTACGGCGCGCATCTTCATGGGCGGCATATTCACATAAGATCCGATGAACGGCCGTTGGCAACTTAGCGCCATAACCAAAAATGCCAAATTTTTCAACTAAGTAACAAGTTAAGATACCCGAGATTAATACAGGAACAGTAACGGGTGACATACGCACGGCGAATTCACCAAATTGCCAATTTGCTTGCGCGGCGATAATAAGGTTTTGTGGTTCACCGACCATAGTACACACGCCGCCCAGCGCAGTACCCACACCCGCATGCATTAACAGATTACGTAGGAAACCACGGAATGCACTGAGTTCTTCTTCATTTAACTGATCTTCACCATCATCATTTTTACCTTCAGAGGTATGATCGTGATCGGCGCCGAAATCTTTTCCAGAAGCGACCTTGTGGTAAATAGAATAGAAACCCACAGCGACCGCGATAATGACGGCAATAACCGTTAACGCATCTAAGAAGGCTGATAAAAAGGCTGAAGCCAAACAAAACATTAATGACACTAAAATTTTAGAGCGCACTTTAGTAATGATTTTTGTGAAGCCAAATAGCAGCAATTGCTTCATGAAATATATACCAGCGACCATAAACACCAAGAGTAATAATACTTCGAGGTTGGCTTCTATTTCATGTAAGACTTGGCTTGCCGATGTCATTCCGATCGCGACGGCTTCAATTGCCAATAATCCGCCAGGCTGTAATGGATAGCATTTTAATGCCATTGCTAAGGTAAAAATAAATTCTAGAACCAATACCCAACCAGCCACAAAGGGGTCGACATAGAAAAAGAGTATTGGATTGATAATTAAAAATGACAGTATTGCGGTTTTGTACCACTTAGGAGAATTTCCTAAGAAGTTCCCAATAAACGCCTGACTCATTGTCGCCGGCATGGCAGCCTCTCTTCTAATTATGTTAAAAATTGCACGTGATTATTATCAATACCTGCGTTAGTTAAATGAGTCTAGCCTAAAGAGAAAGCTAATGTAATGAGTTACTGATACCGACATTTCAAAAAGCGGAGCTAAGCGGCAAAATTGGCCCATCCTGTATTGACCTTGGTCGTTTTTTTGAACGATTCTGTGACATTTACACGGCGATAACACAGTGATTTTAAGTGAATGGTTTCCATTTTTTACCGCTCTGGTATGATCAGTGACCATTACGACGCACAACAACTGGATAAGTGGGCTGATGATTATCAATGCCAAAGGACCTGCAAGTTTTGCAGAGAAGTATATTGTGAGATCAATTTGGGAAAACAAATTTCCTCCAGGGTCCATTTTACCGGCTGAACGTGAGCTTTCAGAATTGATTGGTGTGACTCGCACCACTCTGCGTGAGGTGCTACAGCGCTTGGCGCGTGACGGTTGGTTGAAAATTCAGCATGGCAAACCAACACGGGTTAACAACTTTTGGGAAACCTCAGGCTTAAACATCCTTGAGACTATTGCTGATTTGAATCCCGAGGGTTTTCCGGTATTGGTTGACCAACTCTTGTCAGCTAGAACGAACGTCAGTGCTATCTATTTTCGCGGTGCTTTACGTTATAACCCGGATACCGCTGTGGAGGTACTTGCAAAGATTCACCAGCTTGAAGATACGGCTGAATCCTATGCTGAATTTGACTACTTACTGCATCACACCTTAGCGTTTTCGTCTGGAAATCCACTTTACGTTTTGATATTAAACGGATTTAAAGGTTTGTATAGTCGAGTTGGGCGTTATTACTTTACCAGCTCAGATGCGCGTTTATTAGCATTGAACTTTTACAAAGAATTAGAACTGTTGGCTCAGGCGAAAAATTACCTCGATGTCTCTGCGCTAATGCGTACCTATGGCATGAATAGCGGTAAGATGTGGTTACAATTACGCGAAGATATGCCAGCTTCTATTGCTCAAGATCATTAATCTCTGTGAGTGATATCGTGTTAAGATAGCGCTAAATAAACAAAAAGGCCGTTTCAATTGGAAACGGCCTTTTTATTGTGCTTATTATTCTGGTTTATTGGCTTCAGGGCAGGATGCTAAGACGCTAATACTCGCATCTGCATTTTTTTGCTCTAAGGTGACAGTGAAACCCCATAATCGATGTAAATGCTTTAATACTTCTTTATGGCTATTGGCTAAGGGAATATCGTTATTTGGCACATAATGTAAGGTTAAGGATCGATCACCGTTGATTTCCACATTATGTACTTGGATATTTGGCTCAATATTAGACAGGTTATATTGTTGTGATAGTAACTGGCGAATATCTTGATAGCCCCGTTCATCGTGGATCGCGGATACCGAAAGATAATTGCGTTTCTCATCATCATGGATACCAAACAATTTAAATTGGCGGATAACTTTAGGTGAGAGATATTGGCTAATAAAACTTTCATCTTTAAAGTTTTGCATCGCAAAATGCAACGTTTCTATCCAATTACTGCCGGCAATGTCGGGAAACCAAGCTTTATCTTCATCGGTTGGATTTTCACAAATACGCCGAATATCGGTGAACATGGCAAAGCCTAAAGCGTATGGGTTGATGCCACTGTAATAACGACTGTTGTAATCGGGTTGGGCCACAACGCCTGTATGGCTTTGCAAAAACTCGATCATGAAGCGGTCAGTGACCACGCCATCGTCGTACAAGTGATTCAAGATAGTGTAATGCCAGAAGGTTGCCCAGCCTTCATTCATCACTTGAGTTTGTTTTTGCGGATAAAAATATTGCGCCATTTTACGCACAATACGGATTATTTCCCTTTGCCATGGTTCAAGCAAAGGAGCGTTTTTCTCGATGAAATATAAAATATTTTCCTGCGGTTCGGCGGGGAAACGACGTTTTTTCGATTGAGACTGCTCATGTTGATGGGTCGGAATCGTGCGCCATAAATCATTTACTTGGCTTTGAAGGTAAGCCTCGCGATCCTTTTGTCTTGCTTGTTCTTCCCTGAATGAGATTTCAGAGGGACGTTTATAACGATCGACACCGTAGTTCATTAGCGCATGACAGGAGTCTATGACGCTTTCGACTTGTTCTACACCGTATTTTTGCTCGCAGTCACTGATGTAGTTTTTAGCAAAGACAAGGTAGTCAATAATCGAGCTCGCATCTGTCCATGTCTTAAATAAGTAATTGTTTTTAAAAAAGCTGTTATGTCCGAAACAGGCGTGAGCTATCACCAGCGCCTGCATTGTGATGGTGTTTTCTTCCATTAAGTAAGCGATGCAGGGGTTAGAGTTAATCACAATTTCATAGGCGAGCCCCATTTGGCCACGTTTGTAACCTTGCTCGGTTTCGATAAAACGTTTGCCGAAAGACCAATGGGTGTAACCTATGGGCATACCTATGCCAGCATACGCATCCATCATCTGTTCTGCTGTGATGACTTCAATTTGATTTGGGTAAGTGCTGAGTTTATAGAGCGCTGCCACCCGCTCAATTTCCTTGAGGTAGTCCTGAAGTAGCTCGAAGCTCCAGTCGGGACCATCGCTCAGTGGTGTCCAAGATGTTGATTTAGTTATCCCCATAGTGCCCCCCTTAAACCGCTTGTTTCTTGAATAGCTCCCTAAAGACAGGGTAAATATCTTCGGCTTGACGTATATGCTGCACGGCGATGTTGTCGTAATGCTGTTGCAGGGATTCATATTCGCGCCACAGGGTTTGATGGGCGCGATTGGTGATTTCGATATAGCTGTAGTAGCGCACCAGTGGCAATATTTTTTGTTCTAACAATTGCCTACAGGTAGGTGAATCGTCGGCCCAGTTATCCCCGTCGGATGCTTGGGCCGCATAGATATTCCATTCATCGGCGGGGTAGCGGGCTTGTTGAATTTCATGCATTAATTTCAATGCACTGGACACAATGGTGCCGCCCGTTTCTTGGGAGTAAAAGAACTCGTGTTCATCGACTTCTTTGGCTTGGGTATGGTGGCGAATGTAAACCACTTCTAAATTTTTATAGGTACGAGTGAGGAACAGATACAGCAAGATATAGAAGCGTTTTGCCATATCTTTAGTTGCCTGATCCATTGAGCCAGACACATCCATCAAGCAGAACATCACGGCTTGACTAGAAGGGATTTCCCTTTTGGAATAGTTATTAAAGCGTAGATCGAAGGTATCGATAAACGGCACTCTGGCAATCTTTTGTTTTAACTCCTCAATTTGGGCTTTTAAATCCAAAATCAACTCGGCCTTAGTGCCTGGAATATTTTCCAGTTCGGCAAGTTCTTGTTCTAACTCTTTTAACAATTTCTTTTTACTGGCTGACATAGCAATGCGACGTGCAAGGGATGAACGTAATGAACGGACAATATTGATGTTAGCGGGGACGCCATCATTGGTGAATCCCGCACGGTAGATTTGGTATTCCACCAGTTTATTAAGGCGATTTTTTTGTAGATTGGGGAGTTCTAAGTCCTCAAACAATAACTCTAGATACTCGTCTTTAGAGATTTCGAACACAAAGTCATCGTCGCCTTCACCCGAGTTTGAGGCCTCACCTTTGCCCGAACCGCCGCCTGAACCACCAGGTGGTCGGTCAATTTTATCGCCACGGGTAAATTGGTCATTACCGGGATGCACTCTATCCCTGACACCGCCTTTGCCTTGGTGAAACATAGGTTCACTGATATCCCGTGTTGGGATACTGATTTTTTCGCCTTTATCTACATCCGTTACGCTGCGACGAGTCACAGCATCGCTGACGGCTTTTTTAATTTGTTGCTTATATCTATTGATAAAGCGTTGGCGGTTGACTGTGCTTTTTCCTTTCGCATTCAACCGTCTATCGATAAAGTTCGCCATACGCACCTCCCAAAACCCAGCGAAGGCTTTGGCAACACCAAAGCCCTGTACTTAGTTAGCGCAAGTTTAAGAAGATTTACGAACTCGTAAATACCACTCAGACAAGAGTCGGACTTGTTTTTTGGTATAGCCTTTCTCCATCATGCGATTGACGAAATCATCGTGTTTGCGTTGATCGTCGTTCGACGTTTTGGCGTTAAAGGAAATAACAGGCAGTAAATCTTCTGTGTTGGAGAACATTTTCTTCTCGATCACAGTGCGAAGTTTCTCGTAGCTGGTCCATAGCGGATTGTTACCCTCATGGTTCGCGCGGGCGCGCAGCACAAAGTTAACGATTTCATTACGGAAATCTTTAGGATTGCTGATCCCCGCGGGCTTCTCAATCTTCTCAAGTTCAGCATTAAGGGCGGCGCGGTCGAATAGCTGACCTGTTTCTGGGTCGCGGTATTCTTGATCTTGTATCCAAAAATCGGCGTAAGTGACATAGCGGTCGAAGATATTTTGGCCATATTCAGAGTAAGACTCTAAGTAAGCGGTTTGAATTTCTTTACCGATAAACTCCACATATTTAGGGATCAAATAACCTTTTAGGAATTCAAGATAACGTTCGGCGGTATCGCCGGGGAACTGTTCTTGTTCAATTTGTCGTTCGAGGACATAGAATAAATGTACTGGGTTGGCGGCGATCTCTGAATGGTCGAAGTTAAATACCCGCGACAAAATCTTAAAGGCGAAACGGGTGGATAGTCCATTCATGCCTTCATCGACACCTGCGTAATCACGGTATTCTTGGTAAGACTTAGCCTTAGGATCGGTATCTTTCAGGCTTTCACCGTCATATACCCGCATCTTAGAGTAGATGGAGGAGTTTTCAGGCGGCTTGATGCGTGACAACACACTAAATTGCGCTAAGGTTTCTAAGGTGCCGGGAGCGCAGGGTGCTTTCGATAACTCAGAGTTGATTAGCAGTTTTTGATAGATTTGCAGCTCTTCTGAGACCCGTAAACAGTAGGGCACTTTGACTATGTAAACACGGTCGAGGAAGGCTTCGTTGTTTTTGTTGTTTTTGAAGGTTGACCACTCGGACTCGTTTGAGTGAGCCAGAATAATCCCGCTATAGGGCAGGGCCGATAAGCCTTCAGTGCCGTTATAGTTACCTTCTTGCGTCGCAGTCAGTAGTGGATGCAGCACTTTAATTGGTGCCTTAAACATCTCGACGAATTCCATCACCCCTTGGTTTGCACGGCACAATGCGCCTGAATAGGCGTAAGCATCGGGATCATCTTGGGAGAAATGTTCGAGTTGCCGAATATCGACTTTACCGACAAGGGACGAAATATCTTGGTTGTTTTCATCACCGGGTTCAGTTTTCGCTATTGCCACTTGGTCCAGAATGGATGGAAAGACTTTTACCACGCGAAATTTGGAGATATCGCCACCAAACTCATGCAGACGTTTTACCGCCCAAGGCGACATGATGGTTTTCAGATAACGGTTGGGAATGTTGAATTCATCTTTTAACAGCTGTCCATCTTCTTCCACATCAAACAGGCAGAAGGGGTGATCGTTGACTGGGCTGCGGACTCCATTCGCGCTCAGAATGTAAATGGGCACTTTTTGCATTAGGGCTTTGAGTTTTTCGGCGAGTGATGACTTACCGCCGCCCACTGGGCCCAGTAGGTATAAAATTTGTTTGGATTCTTCTAATCCTTGAGCCGAGTGCTTTAGGTAAGCCACAATTTGCTCTATGGCGTCTTCCATGCCGAAGAAATCTTTAAATGCGGGATAGCGTGAAATAAGTCGATTCGAAAAAATACGGCTAAGTGTTGGATTTTTTGCGGTATCAATGACTTCTGCTTCACCAATTGCAAGCAGTAGTCGCTCTGATGCTGACATGTAAGCGCTGCGATCTCCCTTGCAGATGTCCAGAAACTCCTGCAAAGAATATTCTTCATCGAGTTTTTGTTCGTAGCGCTTTTGGTAATGCTCGAAAATGCCCATATAAACCCCCTGAAACGCCAGTGATGTCATGGAACGGATAACTGGCTAGCCAGCCTCCTACTCTAATCTTAGACACAAACTCACTATCTGTGTCAAAAAAATATCAAATAAAAACAATAACAAATAGTTGCAAACGCAATTATTGCACTTGTAGTTAGCGGAGGATAAATCGGTGGGATAAGGGATGGGCGGCAAACGAGGGGCATAAAAAAAGAGCCACTAGGGCTCTTTTTACTGGGATTAACCCACTGCTCATTCGGCAGTAAACAACATTAGGTTAAATGAATTAACCTGCGAAGTTTTGGTTAACGAAGTCCCAGTTAACTAATTGCCAGAAGTGGGCAAGATAGTCAGGACGCACGTTACGGTAATCGATGTAGTAAGCGTGTTCCCACACGTCAACTGTCATGATTGGCGTTACTGTGCTGTCAGTCAGTGGCGTCGCTGCATTGCTAGTGTTAACGATAGCAAGAGTGCCATCGGCTTTTTTCACTAACCATGTCCAAGCGCTACCGAAGTTGTTTACTGCTGAATCAGTAAATTGCGCTTTGAATGCGTCGAATGAACCGAAAGCGGCATTGATTGCATCAGCAACTGGGCCTGTTGGTTCGCCGCCAGCATTAGGGGCTAAGCAGTTCCAGTAGAAAGTGTGGTTCCACACTTGAGCTGCGTTGTTAAATACGCCACCCGTAGAAGTCTTGATGATATCTTCTAAAGATTTGCCAGCGAAATCAGTTCCTTCGATTAAGCCGTTTAGCTTCACAACATAAGTGTTGTGGTGCTTGCCGTAGTGGTATTCTATGGTTTCTTGAGAAATGTGTGGTTCTAGTGCGTTCTTTGCATATGGTAATGCGGGTAATTCGAAAGCCATTAGTATCTCTCCATGGTCTTAGGTTATCGTTTCTTAAACGTGCTCACTTAGGACTATTGTACCGATAAAATTTGTGATGTGAATCATTGTTTAGCTAATTGGCTAGATAGACGCCATCGAAAAATCAAATGTCGACATAACCTTACAAACTGTGGGATTTTGTTCTGCGTCTAGCTGACGTACAATAGTCGCATTGAGTCAACGTCATCCTACTTAGGAATCAAAATGGAAACAGTAGAGAAAATTAAGCAGCAGATCACGGAAAACCCTATCATTGTTTATATGAAAGGCTCTCCTAAGTTACCAAGCTGTGGCTTCTCGTCACAGGTAGCTCAGATCATGATTAACTGCGGCGAGCAGTTTGCATTCGTGGATATTCTTCAGCATCCAGACATTCGCGCAGAATTACCTAAGTTTGCTAACTGGCCGACTTTCCCACAATTGTGGATTGAAGGCGAGTTGATCGGTGGGTGTGATATCGTAGTGGACATGTTCCAAAAAGGCGAATTACAACCTTTGATCAAAGCGGCTGCCGCTAAGATCAAGACTGAGGAGTAAGAGTTAATTCTTACTTCATAAAAATATTGCTTCATAAAAAAGCCGCCGTGATTGATATCACGGCGGCTTTTTTATGGTGGTATCTTAAGAAACTATCACTTTTATAAAGTGTTAATTTTTCAATGGCCTACTTCGAAATTGATCGTGTCTTCAAGCCGTGATTAATGAGGTGTCACATCAGACTCGTGGTGTTTATTGTGTGGCTTAGTCGCGGGTAATAGTAAGTTCATGGTAATAGCGACAATACCGCACAAGCTAATACCAGTCAGACTGAATGAACCTATGCCAAATGCCATGCCGCCGATACCAAAGACTAAGGTAACACCGACAATACTTAAATTACGTGGCTCAGATAAATCCACATGATTACGAATAAGGGTGTTGAGGCCAACTGCGGCAATGGAACCAAATAGCAAACACATAATACCGCCCATCACTGGGACGGGGATAGTTTGCATCAGCGCACCTAGTTTGCCAACGAAGGCTAAAGTGATAGCGGTAATGGCAGTCCAAGTCATGATCTTAGGATCAAAATTTCGGGTTAAGGTTACTGCACCTGTCACTTCTGAGTAAGTCGTGTTCGGTGGACCACCAAAGGCTGCGGCTGCAATTGTGGCAATCCCGTCACCTGTTAGCGTGCGATGCAGACCGGGTTTTTTCATAAAATCTTTACCCGTGACGTTGGATATCGCCAGAATATCACCTATATGTTCTACCGCAGGGGCGATTGCCACTGGGATCATAAATGCGATGGCATACCAGTTTAATTCTGGCGCGACAAATTTAGGAATAGCAATCCAGCTTGCAGCGGTCACAACGGCAAAATCAACAATACCAAAGGCTAGGCTTAAGCTGTAACCTACTATAATACCTGCTAAAATCGGCATCACTTTGAGTAGGCCCTTTGCGAAAATCGCCACCGCGATAGTGGTACCAAGCGATGCGAGCGAAATAAATAACGCCGTATTTGTAGCGACTAAAGTCAAGTTACCATCACCACTCTTGCCTAATGCCATATTCACCGCCACGGGGGCTAAGCCAAGGCCGATAATAATGATCACGGGTCCCACTACGACTGGGGGCAATAGTCTGTGGATAAAGTCAGTGCCGCGCACTTTAACTAAGGCGCCGAGCATGACGTAGACCACGCCCGCGGCCATAATGCCGCCCATTGTGGATGGAATTCCCCAAGTCTGCACGCCATAAAGTATGGGGGCAATAAAGGCGAAGGAAGATGCGAGGAAGATAGGCACTTGGCGTTTAGTAATCAATTGGAAGAGTAGGGTACCGATACCTGCGGTAAACAATGCCACACTGGTGTCGAGCCCTGTGAGTAGCGGCATTAGCACTAGGGCACCGAAGGCCACAAATAGCATTTGCGCGCCCTGTAGGGGGATAGCGAGTCGTCTCATTTATTATTCTCGTTAATTTAGGGTAAACCGCCAAATGATAACAGTTTGTCGGATTTTGAGCAGGAGAAAATCGCCTGTTTTGCCGACGTTGATCACTGTTTGGGTTTTCTGTGCTATGGCTGGCACGGAAATGGGGCTAAATTTTGGCAAGACTCGCTTAAGGCGCTAACTATGGTACAATTTGCCTCATCTGACGCTACTTCAACTACTCAAAGATGCTGAAATTCCTATTGAAGCCGAGCTTAATTGCATTTCTATATTGTCTGTTCACGATTAATAGCGTCAATGCTGTTGAGGTGAGTAAATTAGATGAGGCCAATGTGCCTGTGTCTTCGCGCGCAGTTGCTGAACGCGACAAAGCCTTAAAAAGTGCACTTGAGCAAGTCATTATCAAGAACACTGGGACGGCGCGATCCCTCGATAACAGCCTAATCCAATCTCAGCTCAGTAATCCTGATACCTTGCTGAGCCAGTATGGTTATATCGAGCAAAATGGCCAATTGCTGTTGACCGCGAGTTTTGAGCATCGCCGCATAGTGGCGTTACTGCGTCAGGCACAATTGCCTGTTTGGGGAACTCAACGCCCGTTGACCTTATTTTGGGTCGCTATGCCTGGTGATGGCGACACTATGATATTGGGTGACTCATCTGCGTTAGCCGAACGTAAGATTTTTAGCGATTTTTCCTATGCCCGCGGTATACCTGTACTCTTGCCTATCTTAGATCTTGATGAGTTGATGGGTATTAATCCTAACGATATTAAAGGGATGTTTGCCGACATAGTAGCTAGTGTATCTGGCCGCTATCAAGCTGACTTTTTGGCGCTAGTGGCAATTGATGCCGCCGGTAATCAGGTTCGTTATCGTTTAAATCTTTATACTAAGGCTACCATTGACTCTTTGACGCCACCGTTATTCAGTTACAACGGTACTGCTGAAAATTCGGCCCAAGCGATTACCGCTATGATGGCGGCGTTAGGTGAATACTATTTTACTAAGTATGCGATTGCTGATACTGGTACTCAGCTTGGTGCGAGTGTTACCTTCGTTAATATCCAAAAAATGGCGCAATTAGTTGAAGTTGAAAAATATTTGAAGCAACTCAGCGCGATTAAAAATGCCACGTTAACGCATATTCAAGGTAATACCGTGACTTTTTCGTTAGATTTATTCGGCTCAGAGACGGACTTACAACGCTTATTAAGCTTAGAGCCGCGTATTTCTGTGGTCGCACCTGTGAGTGCAGGTGAATTTAGCCCTGTCTCTAATCAAACTGGCAAACCTGTGTATGAATGGCGTTTACATTAAGATGTTATCGGCCGTGCTTAGTTAAGCACGGCATTGTTTTTATTTAATATTGAGAAGACCGAGTGCCCTTAAACTCACCTCTGCAACTCTCGTTACCTGTGCATTTGCCAGACGACGAAACCTTTAATAGTTATTACCCCGCCGCGGGTAATGATGAACTTATTCAAAAATTGAGAGCGAATGCCGAAGGGCATGGTGAAGCCGCCATCTATTTGTGGGGCCCAGTTAAATCGGGTCGAACCCATTTAATGCACGCTGCTTGCGCGCACGCTAATGAAGTAGAGCGTCGCAGCTTTTATATTCCCTTAGGCATACATGCGAGTATTTCGACCGCATTGCTTGAAGGCCTAGAACAGTTGGATTTGGTTTGTATCGATGATGTCGATGCCATCGCCGGCCACCCCGTTTGGGAAGAGGCGATTTTTGATCTCTACAATCGCGTCGCAGAAAATAAGAATTGCGCCTTAGTAGTCAGCGGCAGCTCGTCTCCTGCGGATGCTGGGTTCCTCTTGCCAGATCTTGTTTCACGTATGCAATGGGGGTTGAATTACCAACTGCAACCCATGGCAGATGATGAAAAACTTGCCGCACTGCAACGCCGCGCCGCTATGCGTGGCCTGCAATTACCGGAAGATGTCGGGCGTTTTTTACTGAACCGTATGGCGCGGGATTTGCGTACCTTGTTTGATGTATTAGATAAGTTAGATAAAGCCTCATTAGTGCATCAGCGTAAGCTCACGATTCCGTTTGCCAAAGAGATGCTGCACCTTTAGATACAGCATGGTTTGTGTTCGTTCTGAAGATACAAAACCTACTGGCATTAAAGCCAAAAAGAGTAAAGCCCGTCATGTTGAATACATACGGGCTTTTGTTTATCTAAAATTTAAAACGCTATTGTTGTGGATGTTGGTGACGGTCACCACTTAAGCGAAGTTCGGCTTCAAAACGAGACTCGGCATTAATTGCAGCTGCATTGCTTTCGCCTTTGAGCTGCGTATTCGCAGGCGATATTGCCAATGTTTGACGCCAGCTTTGACCTTGCACCATATTAATTGGTTCGGGTAGGCTTTCGACCAGACTGATCCCATTAAGCTCCGGCAGCATTTCATCAATCACCAACGCAGCGCGATTTTCTAGACTGTCTTTTGCAATTCGTCCCCTTTGTCCCCAGTCAATAATCAGCGAATCCGCAGTTAAAATCGCAGGTTTATTGGTGACGGCGACATCACGCAATATTTGATAGCGATAACTCATCATGGCTTCCTCAAATAACATGGCCGTGTCTTCACGGGTACTGGAATAGGCATAGAAGTCGCTGGCGATATCGGCAGAAAAGAAAGTACTGACATCCGATGCTTGATAGGTCTTTTGCACATTACTCGCCGCTGCGCCGAGGAAACTAACATTGGCAAGTCCCATCATTTCAGTACTCGTTAATGGGTAGGTTTTGCTGACTTGATCTGAAATTAGACTCTTGTTGGCATTGCGGCGGCTGTAGTCATCTAACAGTCTTGGCCCTGTGAGTGTGGCATGCACGCTGCGTGGAAAAAAGTCATTGGCATGGGCGAGCTCGTGATACAACAAGGAGGCCAGATCGGGATTGATTTGCGCTAATGTGCGGTTTGCTCTGACCGTGATAGGCACGCCAAGGGAGGCATATTGGTTATCTTTTACATAACGCCAAGGCATCACAAAGTTAAGATCATTTCCAAAATTACTGCGGTAATCCGGCGCTTCATTAATAGTGTCGCGTTGGCTTGGCGTAAGCCATAAATCATTGGGATCGAGATAAATCGCCCCTGTGACTACCCAATAGAAAGAAGGGCGTACATCATAGCTAATCACCACGGCTGTAACGGATTGTAACAGGCGGGCAAAGTCGCTATTGGGGTCCATCTGGGCTAAGAAAGCGGCAAAGTTATCACCCATCCAATCGTGGGAAACCAGTACTCGATTTAGAATCGTCTCGTGATTGAGATCGCTTGAGGTTTGACCTATCAAAGGTAAGGTATTGATAGTGCAGCTATCATTAAGCTGATTGGAGTAAACACAGTTTGCTAGCACATTGGCGTAAGGTGAAGTCGGACGATAGGCATGGGTGCGCGCAACAGGGGTATCGAAGTATGGTGAGCTGATCGCTGGCGCCGAGGTGGTTAGCACAAAGACATCATCGTTAAGCTGATTGCCATTGACGTTGACATTCACTTTGAGGCGAGTGATTGTATCCTGGGTGACCGTTGGCGCGGTAAACAAGGGTCTAAACGGATCGCTCACATCGACCATTAAATCTGGGCCGGATGCTACACACCAAGAGATATTTGCTGCGCTTAATTCCGATTGTTGTCCGAGTCTTAAGCTCACATTATTGCCTTCAACCACTTGGTGATCTTGACGGACGTTTAGCACACCCGTCGATGCGGGATCGACATTAATACCAATTTCTCCGGTGACGTCTAGATTACTGCCCGTCACATGCAAGCTAAAACGGTAGCCGCCTGCGGTGGGAGTATCAAGGGCTAATACAGGGCTATTTTGACTGACGAGTGCTATGTTAGGGCCATCGATTTGCTCCCAACGGAAGGTTAAGTCTTGGCTGTCACGATTTAGGATATTGGCAATAATTGTACTGGATTGACCCGCAACATAATTTGGCTCGGTTTGAAAGCGAATTGAGGATGACGTGGTGGTAATGAGTGGCGAAATACTATCTGTGCAGCGTGCTAGTGAAGTGGAGGGGGGTGTGACTACACTATCATCTGGTTGACTATCACCACCGCCCCCGCATGCAATGAGTAGGCCCGAGCAGGCCATAAATCCGAAAAATTTCAGTGGTATCGACATTCCCATTACACCATTCTCCCTTGTTAACTCTGCTGTGCTATTTAGACTTTTGTGGCGCCATGGGACGCTTATACTGTGAGAAACTGACTATAGCACGGGCACTTAGTTGCAAAAAGTCAGTGTAAGTATAATAAGTGTTAATTTTGTCGTGATGGGAATTGACGTCGGAACGGAGGTTAGAACTAAGGTTAAAATGGGTATTCAGACTGAGATCATAAGGGACATTTAAGCCAAGGTTTGGTCTTGCGATATAAAAATGCCGCCATACCCAGCAAGGTGAGACGGCACTGAAAATACATTGAACGGACTATTCTTTAGATTTTTTCTTCAGGCCTAATCCCAGTTCACGACCACGTATGCGGGCATAAAATGGGAAAGCGATTAGCAGTACGCCAATCAATAATACTTCGATTAAGGCAAAAGCGAAGGCATCATTGGTGACATAAAGCAGGGTGAGCCCATGTAACATATATAAGCACAGAATAAAACTCGCCCAAGCATAAGTGTATGGATTACCTTGGAAAACTCCCTTTGCGGGTAGTAATAACGGCACTATCCATAAGAGACTAAATAGCAGGGTGTATTCACCGCTAATCCCTTGGCCAACAAACCAACCGCCTAATAGCAGCACTAGCGCAAAGTAGCCTAAACGGCTAAGGATAAATAAGGTGTTGGACGTCATAAGTCTACCTAAGGGTTGAAAATAAAAGCCATTTTGGTTTAAAAATCATGGGTTAAAGAATAGTGAGCACATTCTCAGGAGGACGGCCGATGGCTGCGCTTTGATTGGCGAGCACAATTGGCCGTTCGATGAGTTTAGGAGTGTTGACCATAGCCTCAATCAACTGCAATTCTGTTAGTGATGAGTCTGCAAGTCCCAAGGCTTGATATTCTGCTTCCTTGGTGCGCATTAATTCGCGAGCACTGATGCCTAGTTTAGCCAGAATGTCGCCGAGGTCTTTAGCAGTAGGGGGATTTTTTAAGTATTCCACTAGGGTAATGTCGCAGCCTTGTTGCTCGAGTAAAGCTAAGGTTTCACGGCTTTTTGAACAACGTGGGTTATGGTAAATCGTCGCTTGGGTCATAGTACTAGAGGCTCAATACGGGCTGAAATAACAATGGCGCGGATAATAACAGAAAAACCCGCGCCCCGTCAGTGTGTTCGGGGCGCATAAATGGGTAATTGTCTTTAATCTATTTGTAAAACAACTTATTACTTAAGCGCATCCATCTCTTTATCAGCCATTTTAAACTGGCGAATACGTGCTTCAATACGTGCAAGCTGTAATGGATTATTTTCGGATGCACGGTAGGCAAAGTTAAGTTGATCGATTGCGCCCTTATAGTTAGCACCTAAGGCCATCAGCTCTGCGGTGGAAAAATATTCCAATGCTTGATTGCCGGTTTTTTTATACACCATAGTCAACAATTGATAGGGCAGTTCATTTTGTTTATCGAGGAAAATCATATCTTCCAGCAAAGGGATTGCTTTGGTGGCTTGATCGGCTTCGATATATATATTGGCTAAGTTGGCATTGATCACTTGAGACGTTGGTTTCATTTTACGCTGGGCTTCGAGCATAGTAATCGCTTTTGCATAGTCCTTACGTTCGATCAGTAAATCAGATTTAGTGTCTATATAAAACAGGTTGTTATCATCGATTTTTAACAGCTCATCGACGATTTTTTCTGATTCATTAAACTTCTTCAATCTATATAAAGCCAGCGCTTTGCCATAAAGTGCCGCCTCTTTGAAGCTATAGGTCTGTTTGTTGAGTTGCCGATCAAACATGCTTAATACTGCTTCGTCGCTATAGCTGGAAAAACGGACTTGAATACGGGCTTTTGCTAGCTGAAAATTAAGATTATCAGGGATATAACGTTTAGGGTATTGCTCGGCACGGTTACGGGCTTCAGTGATCCGCGATTCAGGTAATGGGTGAGTTAGTAACATTTGTGGTGGTGTTGTGGTAAAGCGATAACGACTGGCTAATTTACCAAAGAAATCCGCTGCAGCATTAGGATTAAAGCCTGCATCCACTAGAATTTGCATTCCGATGCGATCGGCTTCCTTTTCATGCAAACGGGTGTAGTTGATTTTCGATTGTGTCGCCATGGCTTGGGTTGTCGCAAGCGCCGCCATACCTGCTTGTGGTACTGCAATAGTTAACAAAATGGCGCCAAGTAAACCGGCAATTGTTGCAGGATTACTTTTTTGCTGTGCTTCAAGGGATCGGGCAAGGTGACGTTGAGTAACGTGAGTCACTTCGTGGCCTAATACTGAAGCCAGTTCGCTTTCATTGTCGGCATTGAGAAATAAGCCTGTGTGCACGGCAACATGGCCGCCAAAGAAGGCGAAGGCGTTGATTTCATCATTTTGTAATAGGAAAAAATAAAACGGCGTTTTTACGCCTGTGGCATGGGCGACCAGTTTATTGCCAAGCTCGGTAAGATATTGACTCAACACGGGGTCATTTAGCATAGGTGCCGATGAGCGAATGATGCGCATATAAGCATCACCGTAAACCATTTCTTTTTCAAGGCTGAAGGTGTTAACTGCGGCCGTACCTAAATCCGGTAAGTCATTGTTGGCAAAGCTTTTGGCGGCGAAGGTTAGCAGCATCAAGGAGAGTGCGCCTGCAACAAAAGGTTTTAATCGAGTCAAAAAAGTCAAGTTACGCAAGCGGATCCTTTTATTTCTAATTATCTCAACTAAAGGCAGATACTGCACTTAGCTTGTAGTTTGAGGTGCAACTTAGGATAATGGCCCAAGTTCGTCTATAGCAAGTTCATTATGATTTTTATTGATTTAACGCTCTTTCGTTGTCCAGTACCCTTAGTGAAAGTGAAGCTTGCATTGAAGCCAATGCGAGAGGGTGAGCAGTTGCATATCTTACTCTCAGACTCTGGTTCGCGGCGAGATGTTCCCCAATATTTAAAAAAACAAGGGCATGTCGTGCAAGAGTTGCGTAATGATGCAAGTCTGTTAGCCTTGATGGTCACCAAAGTTGATCTATCTCAGGGATAAATTGAGGATTTTTATGTTTAAATCCTCTTAGACTAGCATCAAGCGCCTAATTTTGAGCCAGAGTGCCGCTCAGTCTAGGTTGTTTACTCCTATCAGTTTATTTTTTGATTTAGCTGACGTGTAGGAGCGAAAGTCTAACTGAGTAAAGTCTCGAATAGCATCATGATAAATAAACTTTCCTGAGCGTTTGGGAAGCCTCGCCAGCCATCACTATATTGGAATGATCCATGTTTACTGTTTTTTCTCGTTGGTACCAAGAGCGCTTTAGTGATCCACAAGCTGTGACCTTAATGGCTATTCTTGTCGGGCTCGCGCTAGTGATTTATTTTGCGGCAGGTTTACTTGCTCCGCTGTTGGTCGCTCTTGTGTTGGCATTTCTATTGGAATGGCCTGTGGCGCAAATGCTTAAATTGGGGATTAATCGCACCGCTGGTGCGTCCTTGGTTATTGTGTTGTTTTTGGGAATCGTGGTTTTACTGACATTTGGCTTAATTCCGAGTGTGTGGCGTCAAGGTGTTAGCTTAATTGCCGACTTGCCTAGCATGATAGATAAAGGCCTGCTGACAATACAAACACTGATCAATCAATATCCACGATTTATCAATCCAGAGCAGTTAGATCTGATGGTTGGTGAGCTTAAAAAACTGCTCGATACTCAACATGTGTTGGATATTGCTAAGCAATTAATCGGTTATTCAGCTTCTTTACTCGTCTTGATGGTGTACGCGATTTTAGTGCCCTTACTGGTGTTTTTCTTTTTAAAAGATAAAGATCAACTGATTAGCGGCAGTAAGCGATTTTTTCCCGCAAATCGCCAGCTAGCGCGTAAAGTGTGGTTTGAAATGCACCAACAGATTTTTAATTACATTCGTGGCAAAGTGATCGAAATCGTGGTTGTTGGTGTCGCAACTTATATTTTGTTTGCCTTGATGGGACTGCGATATTCGGTGTTGCTCGGTGTGTTAACTGGGTTATCGGTATTGATCCCTTATGTCGGTGCAACCTTAGTTACATTACCTATCACCCTAGTGGCATTTTTTCAGTGGGGTTTTAGTTCTGAATTTGGCTATTTAATGTTGGGTTACGGTATTATTCAGGCGCTCGACGGTAATTTACTCGTGCCTATTTTATTCTCCGATGCGGTGGATTTGCATCCGGTGGTCATCATAGCGGCCGTTTTAGTCTTTGGCGGTTTATGGGGTGTATGGGGAGTATTCTTTGCCATTCCATTGGCATCGTTGGTCAAAGCCGTGATTAACGCTTGGCCTAAAACAGAGCTTGAGGCTGACAATAAACTTGATGCGAGTTGATGCCTACCTGTCTAATAGCTATTTGTATCATTGGTTATAGTGGGCGAGTTAACCGTTATCGCTAATTCCTTCTGGCATTTGAATTAAGTGCCAGAGGCGTTTTGGTTGAATGTTGTGCCTTCACAATTTAAAGCATCCTCGTCTAGTACTCTGTACCCATTCACTTATTGTCATTCCTTTTTATTATCACTTTGTCTTAAGTATCACCATGAATCGAGCTTTTAGTTTTAGATTAAGGGGGATTTATTCTGTCGCTTGCCAGTTTAGGGATTTACATTATGTAGCCTCTAGGTTAGGTAGATGTAAAACTCTTATATAAGCATGTGGTTACATGATGCAGCGCACATTTTACCCTTGAGTATGTTGATAAAGTTGTGTCGCTTAGTTTGGGTTTGCTTATTCGTTCATCCTTAGCTAAGTTATATCGAGTCGTGCTATTTATTTTGGTTGAGAGATGGAAGTCACCCTGACAAGAATTTCCACTGACAATCGCCATTGGAGGATACTATTGTGAGCAAAAAACTATTAAGTGCGCTTTTCGGGGCAAGTCTTGCAGCGTTAGCGCTGTCGCCAACCGCATTTGCTGCAGATCAAAAATTGTCTGATTTCCATGCTGAGTCGGGTGGATGCGAAAGCTGTCATAAAGATGGTACACCTTCTGCGGATGGTGCCTTTGAATTTGCACAGTGCCAAAGTTGTCATGGTACCTATGCTGAAATGGACGCTGTGCATAAGCCACATGACGGTAATTTAGTCTGTGCAGATTGTCATGCGGTACATGATATGAATGTCGGTCAAAAACCTACCTGTGAAAGTTGCCATGATGATGGTCGTACCCCAGCAACTGTTCTGAAAAAATAATCTCAAAAATACGTTTAGAAAAGTTGGTATATACCTTCATGTCTAAATAAATAACGCCAGCAAATGCTGGCGTTATTTTTATCCGTTTACTAACCGATTACTCGTCTTTTGGCTGACCTTGGATGATCTTCTTGCCGGAGAACATGGCTGAAATAATCCCTGGTTGACGTTTTACTTCAGTATAAATCACCGCGAATACATGTAATAACATCAGCAGTAACAACAGATAAACCGCATAGACGTGCACTTGACCTGCCAATCCTTTCATTGGTTTAAGTGCATCCGCTTTTTCTGCGTTCACACCCGTTGCATCATAGGGTTTTAAGCTTGTTGGTTCGACATTGGTATCAGCAAGATAACTTTGTACAGCACTACCTAGCGGCGGATAATAAATATCTGTACCTGCACGCAAAAGTCCAGTGATCATTATGGTCACTAATAGCAACATGATGGCCAGCACGGCAAATTTACCTTTAGGGTTATGACCTAAATACTGCGGATTTTTCCCCGCGGCTAATTCAGTCTTATAAGCTATTAATTCGCTTTTGCTATTAGCATTGGGAAACATGTGGCTGAAACGCGCATATTTGTTACCGATAAAACCCCACACAAGGCGGACGATGAGGTTTATTGCAAACGCATATCCTATGCACACGTGTAAAGTTTTCAAGCCAATTTTACCTGTTAACTCAGATATGCCTAGCTCAGTGCGATACATCATGATGCCACCGACTAAGATGAGTGCGAGCACAAGAATGACATTAATCCAATGAAATAATCGTGTCGGTTTGTCCCACACAGGATAGGATTTTATTTCAAAAGCGGTGGGGTTACTGCTGGACATGGAATTTCCTTATTTTTTGTGTTGGTATGATCTTACGCTTTTATCCTAAAATTTCAGTAATTTTTTTCAGTTTCAATTAAGACTTCTGATTGATAGTGTAGTCAACGAAAGTGTTAGAAGTTTTTGATTTGCGTACGGTAAATATTTTTTACGTAAGTCTTTTTAATCTGTTTTATCTAATGCTAATATCGTGACCACGGTAGACTTGGAAGTCTATTGAACGGATGTTGAAGTCGTATTTGGAGGATCTTAGATCCTTAAAGTGAATAATCGTTAACCAGACAGGGAGTGAGCAGGATGTTCAAAATATTACATTGGATTGTAGTGTCACGATCGCAAGTATTGATGGAATTGCTCGCAGGACGTTGGCCGCAGGAGTTTCTCGTTAAGTTGACCCAAGTCAGCCCTGATGAGATGTGTGAGAAAATCAAAGAAAATAATGCCTCCATGGTCGTGATCGATTTAGCGACTGTTGATCTTCAAAAAGCCCACCAATTTCAGCGTTTACTTGCCCGTGAGCAACCGAGTGTACGAGTTGTCTATTTACAGTTCCCTAAACAAGTGGATGCACGTTTCTTAATGCAAGCTGCCACAACTGCAGGGGTGTTTTATCTCGATGCAGGTTTAACTGAGATAAGCCTAGGACTCTCGAATATTTTACGAGGTCATAGGGTCATCCCAATTCAGCTCATTAATGGGGTAAATGATGATTTTGGGTTGTTCGAAGACACTGAACCGTTAACTATCCGTGAGCGTGAAGTATTACAAGCATTGTTGACGGGAAGTACTAATTTAGATATCGCCAATCAGTTGTTTGTCAGTGAAAGCACGATAAAAACCCATTTGTACCGAGTATTCCGTAAAATTGGAGTGTCTAGCCGTGGTCAAGCGATTGCGTGGGCACAAACCTATTTGCACGATGTGGTGGTTTAAGTCGATATCAGTATTGATATACAAACGGATATACGTTTAAGTTAAGTCTTATCTCAGATAAAAGGGGCTAAAGCCCCTTTTATTATTTCTCAAAAGTAGTCTTAAGCCGAAAGCCTATTAACGTCCAAGCCAAGCCGCTATTTTGCTTTTGTCACGAATGGATAGGGCGACAGTATCCTTAGGCGCGGCAGTTATCATCAATTCACCCGTCATCAATTCATCCCGTCTAAACCAATGTAAATTCAACGATTCACCCAGCGGATACTGCTGTAGCTGCGCCTCAAATTGTCCTGTGACTTGTAGGTTATCCGCGGCAATTAACACATCACCTGCACTTAACCCTGCAAGGTGTGCAGGGCTGCCTTGGGTGACTGTCACGATTTTTAATCCTACAGGTGCTGCTTGGGTTTTCGCGCCGAATGCAATCTCATAACCTTTCGCTTGCCCGCCGCCCACATCTTGCGCACCTTGACTGGATCGAAGACTCAAGTTGACCCCAAATTCGGCGAGTAAAGCCGCTAACGGAATATCGTCCGTACTATCTAAGTAGGCAAACAGATCTTGGCAATCACGACCAAGGAGTCGTTCAACGATGGCTTGATGGCAAGTATCTGTGGTGCCTTTATCTTGCAGAGCATATTCCTGCCATAAAATCTGCATAACATGGTCGAGATTGTATTTGCCCTGGGTTTCGCTGCGCAGGGTTAAATCTAAATACAGCGCAAACAGAGCCCCTTTAGTGTAATAACTGATGATGGCATTTTGTGCGTTTTCATCCTGCTTGTAGAACTTAGTCCAAGCATTAAAGCTTGAGTCCTTAACACTTTGTTTAAAGCGTCCCTGGCTGCGATAGACACGGGTGAAGGTTTCACTCAGCATATCTAAATAGCTTTTTTCATCTACCAGACCTGCACGATAGGTAAGAAAGTCATCGTAATAGGAGGTGATGCCTTCATAGGCCCATAATTGTGGCGTATAGGTTTCTGCATCAAGTTTATAGGGTAAAAAGCATTCAGGCTTAATGCGCTTAACGTTCCAGCTGTGGAAATACTCGTGGCTGCACAGGGATAAATAAGTGCGATAGTCATTATTGATTGGCATATCTAGCGACAGCGGTAAGTCTTTGCGTGAACACATTAATGCAGTAGAAGCTCTGTGCTCTAAACCGCCAAAGCCATTGTCTAATATTGTGGTCATAAACAAATAACGCTTAAACGGTGCAGGCGTACCAAAGAAGTTAATCTGATACTCACAAATGGTCTTTAAATCTTGGCAGAGCCTTGGCATGCAAGCACGGTGGCGACCATTGAGTACGATATCATGCCTCACGCCACAGGCATCAAAACTTCCTAAGGTGAATAAACCCATTTCCACCGGATGATCTATGAGCTCGTCATAGCTTTTAGCTGAAAATTGGCCGAAGGCAAAATCGTCACCACTGGTGCGAGTCATGCTGGTAGCAAGGCGCCAGTCACTTAATGTTGACTCTGTGGGTGGATCTATAGAGACGGTGTGTAAAGTGTCTTCAAAATCATGGGCAGATAAAAACACGCTACTGCCGTTAAAGAAGCCGTGGGTCATGTCCAAATGCGCGGTGCGCACCGACAGATCCCAAGCATACACTTGATAAGTCAGAATAATTTCGCTGCTATTATTGTCAACCGACCAAGTTTGTTTATCTAGTTGGGTGAGCTTAAGCGTTTGGCCTTGTGCATCTTGTGCATCTTGTGCCTTGAGTTCAATGATATTTTTGGCAAAGTCGCGCACCATATAACTGCCGGGCAGCCAAGCGGGTAGGCTAAATACCTGCACTGGCTTGGGTTGTGATAATGTCATAGTGATAGCGAATAAATGGGCTTTCGGATCGATGGGGATTATCTGGTAATGGATCATATTTATCCTGCAAAACCTGAGTGTTTTAATGGTGGCCATGCTGCCAAAAATGCCTGCAACTGGCAAATGAAAAGCAAAATATCTGCAGACACAAAGTATTGAATTGCTAGTATACTATGCCAACTAACCCAAGGAGGACGCCCCATGGCCGAAGAAACGATTTTCAGCAAAATTATTCGTCGCGAAATTCCCGCGGATATTCTGTATCAAGATGAACTTGTGACTGCCTTTAGAGACATTTCCCCTAAGGCGCCAACGCATATTTTGATTGTGCCGAATCATTTGATCCCAACGGCGAACGACATGAAAGCCTCTGATGAGCCGGTACTTGGCCGTATGATGACGGTTGCGGCTAAATTGGCGGCTGAAGCGGGTATCGCTAAAGATGGCTACCGACTGATCATGAACTGCAATCAACACGGTGGACAAGAAGTCTATCACATTCATTTCCACCTTGTGGGCGGGGAGCCTCTGGGGCCCATGTTGAGCCAAGGCAAATGAAGGTCAATTCGGATTTTTTCCCGTTGACCCAAATGGCGCAGCGGTTTGTGGATCAATTAGCTCAGTGTCGTCGCCTCGGTTTAACCGTATTGGAGGCGAGTGAGCACCATGTGTTGATTGAGTTGCCCTACAGCACTGAATTAATTGGGTATCCCGATACCGGTGTTATCCATGGCGGGGTGATCACTACTTTAATGGATACCGCGTGTGGCAGTGCAGTCGTGAGCGCTATTTTCCATAAATTCAAATTATTAGAAATATCACCCACGCTCGATTTGCGGGTGGATTACATGAAGCCCGCTCAGCCCCATAAGCCAGTGTTTGGATTTGCTGAATGTTACAAGTTGTCTTCTAATATTGCCTTTACCCGTGCAATTGCTTACCAAGACAGTATCGACGATCCCATCGCCCATGCCGTCGGCTCTTTTATGCGGATAAGCCCTGAAATGGTTGGTGATGCCTTTAGGCAAGCGTTAATGGGTGAAGCCGTGCCTGCGATAGGAGAGAGTGATGAGCGCAAATAATTCGATACTAGATGCAGCCAGTACAACTCAAAACGCACAGGTTAAAGCGCCTATTGATGTGCAAGGTATAGTTAAACGCGCCACTGAACTTAATGATTTTGGCCATTTACTTGAACACGTTCCCTATGCCAAATTTATTGGCATGAAGGTGGAGCGTTTTGGTGATGAACTGATTTTTAAATTGCCCGCTAAAGACGACAATATCGGTAATCCTGTATTGCCCGCTATTCATGGCGGCGTGATTGCGGGCTTTATGGAAATGTCAGCGATAGTGCAGTTAATGGTATTTATGCAAACGGCAAAGGTGCCTAAAGTCGTTGATTTTTCAATCGACTATTTACGTGCAGGTCTGCACAAGGATAGTTTTGCTGAGTGTCGTATTACCCGTCAGGGTCGACGAGTCGCCAACGTGAATATTGATTGTTGGCAAACCAATCGTAAGCAGCTTATTGCTACGGCACGGGCACATTTTTTGATTGATTAATCTGATTAAGTTTAGATTGATGAAGCATGACTGATTCACTATTTTAGATTGAGAATGCTTTATTTAACCTATGTTATTAAGCATGAGTTCAGCACTGTTCGATTAGTTTGTCGTTTAATGGGAAATGATGCGCTAGCTGCGTATTTTGTGGCGTGACTAGGAGAAATATATGAAACAAGTTTATACAGGGTTATTACTGGCCGCAGCGCTTACCTTAGGTGCTTGTGCCTCACATACCGCAGGGATTTCAGTGAGCTCACTGGGTGAAACCCGCGTCGATAACTCCAGCTTTGCCAGAGATATTGCGGTACAGAGTGTGGATGCACGCCGAGTCGGTGATTTAGTGCAGGGCTCAGCGTTGATTGTTAGCAAATCCTCTTCCGATATGCGTGTGCAATATAAATTCACTTGGTACGATGCCAGCGGCTTTACTATCGAAGATGAAGCGACCAGCTGGAAATCTGTGAAATTACATGGTAAACAGCAATTGCAAGTCGGCGCTGTTGCACCTAATGCCCTAGTGGTTAAATTTGATGTATACGTGCGTGAAACCTTTTCAAACTAAGCTTGAGTTTACTTCTGTTTAGTTTATTCCGTGTTTAATTGATTTTTTGATATTAAACCCGTTCTAAAAAGGCTTACTTCTTTTAAGGAGCAAGCCTTTTTATTCTTTTTACATCAACGTTCAATGACCTTAAAGTCACTCAAATGTTATTAGCTTTCGTCTTTTTGACATTGAAAGTTGCGATAAATTACCCATTTTTAAGTAAAAAGGTTTACGACAAGGTGAAATCCGGACTTTAGTCCTAAATACATTCAGTGATTGAGCACTACTATCAGCATATTACCACATGAGGATAGAAAGATGACTGCTCATATTAATGCTCAACCTACTGATTTTGCTGAAACTGTTATTATGCCGGGTGATCCACTCCGTGCTAAATATATCGCTGAAACCTATCTCACCGATGCCGTAGAAGTCACGAATGTTCGCAATATGCTTGGTTACACGGGCTTTTACCAAGGACAGCGTATTTCCGTTATGGGTCATGGTATGGGTATTTCATCTATGGTGCTCTATGGCCATGAGCTGATTAATTATTTTGGCGTGAAACGCATTATTCGTATTGGCAGCTTAGGTGCAACACAAAAACATGTACAAATGCGAGATGTCATTTTAGCCCAAGCCGCAGGCACGGATTCACCTACTAACGCTAAGCGTAGTAGCGGCTACCAAATGGCAACTTCTGCGACCTTTTCTTTATTGCATAAAGCCTATACAACAGCGAATGAGAAAGGCATTAGTGTAAAAGTTGGCAATATCTTTAGTGGCGATCTTTATTACGATCCCGATGAAGATATGATCCCCGCACTTGAACGTTTTGGGGTATTAGGTATTGATATGGAAGTGGCGGGGCTTTATGGATTGTCACACCAACAAGGTATCGAATCATTAGCCATTTTAACGGTATCGGATCATTGTTTAACCGGTGAAGAAACAACGGCCGAAGAACGTCAACTCTCTTTTAATAATATGATCGAGCTCGCGTTAGAAACCGCCCTCAATTAGGTTTAAAGCCATCCTTTGAACCCTTAGCATTTCACTTATGGAATGACATAATGAATAATAAAATTACTTTAACAGCCATCAGTTTTCTCGCCAATTTTATTATGGCGGGCTTTGCGACCCAATTTGGGATGTTGATTGAACCCATAGCTGAAAAATTTGCCGCTAATGTTAACGAAGTTGCATCAATTTTTTCATTGCTCAATGGTGGTGCACTCGCGGGGACGATTGCAGCATTTTTCTTTATTGAAAAAATGGGTATCAAAAGAATGACCTTGATAAGTTACAGTCTGGTTGCTCTTTCTGCTCTGGCTTTACATCTAACCAGTTCCCTACAAGTTGTGATGGTAGCAATGACCTTAATTGGTTTTTGTGGCGGTATCGGTTTATGTATTGCTGGTACGATTGTGGTGTCTGTGTGGCAGGAGAAATTACAAAGCACAATGTTAGTGGTGCAAGATGCGACATTTAATATTGCAGGCGTTATTTTTCCATTGATAACGACTTATGCATTAACAAGTTCATTATCATGGAGTTATAGCTATTTAGCCGTAGGTTTAGTGGCGTTCGGTACAGTCATTATTACCTTGTTCACTCATTTCTCTATTTGCGAGCAATCTTCTACAACACAAGAGAAACAACAGTCTGAATGGAATCTCGGCATTATTAGTGGAGGTATTGGTTTATTTTTAGGAATGCTGGCTTTATATACTTTTTTAACTTGGGCACCTTTATTTGTAAAACAAAAATTTGATATTCCGTTTGAAGATGCCGGTAATATTATTACCCAGTATTGGTCCGCTGCGCTAATTGGGGCGTTAATTTCGACTGTGATTGTGACTCGTGTAAAAATTCACCATTTCTTAGTCGGTATTATTGCTTTAGCTATGGTGATCACCGCTGCCATTGTCAGTACCAATAATCTTAATTGGATAGCTTATTTAACCTATGGTTATGGTTTTGTGTGTGCTGCTCTTTATAATGCATTTATTGCTTATGGCGTGTCTTTTGTAAAAAAAGCTAGCAGCAAAAATGTGTCATATATTCTTATTAGCGGAAGTGCAGGGGCGATGTTTAGCCCAGCCATCAGTTCTTTCTTTGAACGTATTATCGGATTACAAACAGTGATGTATGTGATACCTCTGCTTTACGCAGCGATATTTATGCTATTGATCGTTTCAAGTCGGATGAAATCGGCTATGGAACAACACTCGCCATCGGTAAGTTAATTTACCTGTGCATCCATCCCACACTCGGTTGTTAAATTAAGTCGAGTGTGGGTTATGTTGAAAGCGGTTATATACCTGCTTCAACAAATTTCTTGAGTGCGTTGAGATCACAAATCCGAATGCCATCTTTTTTCCGCTCAATTAAGCCTCGTTCCTCAAGATTTTGTAGTGCCCGACGGTAGACTCGGTCGGTAGTACCAAATCGTTCAGCCTCTAAATAGCGTTTACTAAAGCCATCTACGGGCAAGTCATTTAAGTATTCATGATAAATATCAAATGCCACGTTATAACTGATGGGATAGAGCAGTCGCCGAGTAAAAATATCCACTGTGTCTTGGTAGTCAATCGCAATTGCACTAGCAAAAAATAGCGCGAGTTGAGGGTGTTGACCGAGGCAATGTTGTAGTTTTTCAGCGCTAATCAACATGATTTCTAAGGGTTCACTGGCAATAATGTCTAGTTGACAATGGTACTGGGTGAAGAACTCCATTTCGCCAAACAGCTGTGAATCACAATCAATAGTACCTAATTGAAAACACCGACCATTTCTCGCGGTATGGCCGAGTGATACGCGACCTTGCTTCACCAATACAAGTGATGCCATCGCTTCCCCCTGCATCATGAGGTGAGCGCCTTTTTTGAGCATTTTTATATCGCTGATACAGCTAAGTACAACCGCTTCAATAAGTGGATAGTCTTGCTCCCATCGCTGGCTATAACGTCCTTTCGATAAAGGTTTTAGCTGCATCGACTATGATCCTCTTACTGTGTTCGAAATTGCGACCTTCTATAGCATTATCATGATAGGCGGTCAAATGGACGAAAGGATTTAGGCGGCTACTAAAGATATTTTCATCATACGAACTGAAGGGCAGTGGTTTTCGCGACATTTAATTGAATCGCAGAGATAAGAGTGCCCACTTTTTATTTCCGTCATGTATACTAGGCGCCGCCAAGGGGTGTTTGTTGTGCATTAATGTTACTCTGATTTTAACGTTAACGGCTGCAAACTGAGATGTCATCTGACGAACCCTTAGAACCTGATCCGGCTAATACCGGCGTAGGAATGGGCCAATCAACAGCACACTTCTGAATCGCTTATTCGTTGCCGGATCTCAAACATTATATTTGAGGTCCTATGTCAAACCGTAAAACGTCAAACCATCAATCTCCATTCTCAACCGTATCGCCAAGCTTATTTTTAACCCGAGCGCCGCTGGCGTTAGCCATCGCCGCAGCGCTGAGCCCCCCTGTTTTTGCACAAACCGACGCTATCGATAAACCCGATCCCAGCACTGAGATGGAAGTCATGGTGGTGACGGCGGATTTTCGCAGTTCAAGCTTAGAAAAAATGCCCTCCAGCATTACCGTTATCGACAGTCAAAAAATTCAAGATGAAAGTGCGCAACACTTTGAAGATCTGCTTAATTCTATCGCCAATTTTAACTGGTCAGGTGGAAGCTCTCGGCCGAAATATTTTCAAATTCGCGGTGTAGGGGAGCAGGAACAATACCAAGGCGCACCTAATTCTTCCGTGGGTTACATCATAGATGATATCGATTTATCCGGTATTGGTATGGTGTCGAGCATGTACGATCTACAACAGGTCGAAGTGTTACGTGGACCACAGGGCACACGTTATGGCGCGAATGCTTTAGCGGGACTGATTTATCTGAAAAGTAACGATCCAACTGATGTTTTTGAGCATGGCGGCGAAGTGTCGTTAGGCGATGATGATTTGCGCACTTTTAGCGGTTTCAGTTCTGGCCCATTAACGGATTCTGGCAAGCTGCTTTTTCGTGTGTCAATGCAGCAACATCAGCAAAATGGTTACCACGATAACCTGTATTTAGGTCGTGATGATACCAATGGTCGCGATGAATTCAGCGGCCGCGCTAAGCTGCGCTGGTATGCGACAGATGATTTGCAGTTTGATTTAACTGTGCTGCATGCCGATTTTGATAATGGCTATGATGTGTGGAGTTTAACTAATTCACCAACTCAGACAACATCGGATCAACCGGGTGTTGATAGTCAGCGCACCACAGGCGCGGGTTTTAAAGCGACCTATTCTGGCGCAGAAACCTTTGAGCTAACCTCGTTAACCTCTTTTGCCAATACCGATCACCATTACAGTTACGATGGCGATTGGGCTAACTCAGAATATTGGGCCTCTAAGCAATGCAATGATGACAATGGTAATCTGGCGCTGTGTCAATACGATTATTTTTGGGATAAAACAGGTCAGCGTAAAACCGCGTCGCAAGAGTTTCGCCTAAGTTCTACCGAGCAGGGCCGTATTTTTGCAGAGAGTACTGATTGGTTGCTTGGTGTGTATGCCATGAATCTGAAAGAAGATAACCAATTGTATTCTGAATACAATGCTTCGCTAGATGAAGTCTTAGACTCAGAGTATGAGGCGACAAACTATGCACTGTTTGGCCAGCTTGATACGGATTTGGGCTCAAATTATGCTTTATCTGTGGGGCTACGTTTAGAGCGCCGCAACAGCCATTACTCTGATACGAATAACGATAATTTCGACCCGAGCGAAACCATGTGGGGCGGTCATATTGCTGTGAGTAAAGTGCTGAACGACTCACACAATGCTTATATCCGAGTCGCACGCGGTTACAAGGCGGGCGGTTTCAACATGACTTTGCCCGTCGAATTGAACGATAAAAAAGAGTTTAGTACTGAGACGCTCTATAACTATGAAATCGGCCTTAAATCCCATTGGTTAGCGGGACTTATCGATACTAATTTGGCGCTGTTCTATATGGACAGACAAGATCAACAGGTGGCTGCATCACAGCAAGATCCCGATAAACCACAGCGTTTTATCTTGTTCACTGAAAATGCAGGCAGTTCGAATAACTATGGCGCTGAGTTAGATGCAACCTGGTATGCCACGGATAATCTGCAAGTTTACTCAAGCTTAGGTTGGTTAGAAACGGCCTACGGTGACTACCAGTATCAGGATAAATATGGTACTGAGGTGGATTTAACTGGCCGCGATCTGGCCCATTCTCCACATCTTACCTACAGCCTTGGCGGGACTTATCGTGCTAATTCGGGTTGGTTTGCTAACCTGAATCTTAGCGGTAAGAGTGAATTCTATTATTCAGACAGCAATGAATCCCGCTCTGAACCCTACACTATCGTCAATGCCCGCGTAGGTTATGAGGCGAGCGCATGGTCGGCATATTTGTGGGGACGCAATCTGTTTAATGAAGAATACGGTGTGCGTGGCTTCTATTTTGGCAATGAGCCAGATAACGGTTGGGCGGAAAAGCAATATATTCGTTACGGCGATCCGCGTCAGATTGGCGTAACCTTTAACGTTAAGTTTATGTAATAGCTCATTTTAAAGTGAGCATAATCATTTAAGTGTTAACTGAACTGTAGCCCAGTATTTGGGCTACAGCCTTACTTCTGAATATCAAGGAATTAAAATGAAACTGACCGCAGAAATTAGCATGTATCCCTTTAATGAAAATTACCTCGACCCTATCAAGTGGTTTATTGGCCGCGTGGATAGCTATCCCAATATCGAGCGCGTGACTAATGCGATGGCCACTCAAGTGTGCGGTGATTATTTAGATGTGATGACTATGCTGGCGACCGAGATGCAAGCGGCCAATGAGAAGTGGGGCAAGGCGGTATTTGTGTGTAAGTTTATCGGTGGTGAGCTGAATTTAGCCCACAGCGAATAATGATTGACCGCCATGTAAGCGACAAATAGGCAATGAGAACAACACTATGACAGATTTATGGTTAACCTTGGTCGAGAGCGTTAATACGGCCTTTGGTGAAGTCCATGTGATGACCGTATGGGAAGCACTCGCGGTATTGCTGGCGATGGCATATTTACTGCTGGCGATGAAGGCCAGTGTGTGGTGCTGGGCGGCGGCCTTTGCCAGTACAGCCATTTACACTGTGTTGTTTTGGAAGGTGTCGCTACTGATGGAGTCTGTGCTTAACGTCTATTACATGGCGATGGCGCTCTATGGATATTGGCTCTGGACCCAAGGTGGTGATAAGCATCAAGGCGTAAAAGTGACCACTTGGCCATTGAAAACCCATTTAAAGTTGATCGCAGCGACGGGCGTGATTTCGCTTTTGGTTGGTCACGGTATGGCGACGTATACCCAAGCCGCATTCCCGTATCTAGATGCGGCGACAACCTGTTTCGCCGTGATGACGACTTATTTAGTGGCAAAAAAGGTACTTGAGAATTGGCTTTATTGGGTGGTTATCGACATAGTGTCGATTTACCTTTACCTCAGCAAAGGCTTGATGCTGACATCCTTGTTATTCGTGCTTTATGTGGGGCTGGCGGTCGTGGGGTATTTCCTGTGGCGAACCGCGTTAGCCGACGCCCGTGAAGCTAATACCTTGAAGTTACTCAGTTAATGCTCGATATAAACGCCTCGATGCAACGCTCAGCAGGCGAGCCATTCAAAGCACTTTACCCCTTACTCAAAAGTGCAGGGTTAGTTAACGTGTTAAGTATTCATGAGCTTGCGGGCGGCTTAAGTAATCACAACTATAAAATCACTACGCCCACAGGCAGTTATGTGCTGCGGGTGAATGCGGATGCGGCGGACAGTTTTTGCAACCGCCAGCAGGAGCGTTTTTACTGGCAGCAATTGGCTCAAGCTAAACTTGCTCCTGAACTGTTGTGGGTGAGCGAAGATGAGCGTTATTACCTCAGTGATTTTATTGAAAGTGATTATATTGAAAGTGACGATATTGAAAACGAGGTCTTAATCCACTGGCCAGCGTTAGAGCGCCAAACGAGTGCTGCTGATTTTGTGCTGGGGCAATCGACGTTTAATTATTTACAGTATCCGGCAGCAGAACAAGAAACGAATCCTAACCAAGCCCATTGTTTGCTATTGGCGTTATTGCTGCAATTACGCGATCTGCCTACAGGGCCTTACGCTATTAGTATCACTGAGCAGTGGCAGGAATATCACCAACAAATGCTTGCCTATCAGGCTTCTGCAACATTTTGTGAGCCAGTATTAAGGCGTGCTGTGCCATTGAAGCAGGGTAGTGATATTGGTGATAGCAATACTCACGATTGGAATGAGCGGGTGGCTAAGCTGCTTGCAATTCAAATCGAAATCAAACATTGGTGTGATGAGTTAGCAGCCTGCATAATAAAGCCGCAGTTTTGCCATCGCGATCTTAATCCCCATAATTTGTTACTCAAAAATAACCGCTTGTGTTGTATCGATTTTGAGTATGCGACGGCATCGCATCCACTGTGTGAGTTAGCTGTAGTGTTAGCGACCCATGGGTTAACGCCCTATCAGCAAAGTGTGTTGGTGAAACAGTATCTGAGTGGACATCCTTATGTTACTGCACAAGCCGTAACGGCAGTGCCTGCCGCTATTGACATGTATTGGGTATTTGCTTGCTACTGGGCATTATTGATGGCAGCGCAAACAGAACCCAGTCGTAGCGCCGACTACCTTGCTTGGTTTGATTGCTTCTGGCCGCTGATCACCCCCAAATAGCCATTATTGCGTGTGCTTAGTTTCCATCTGATGATAATGGCTCATTCCCTTATGGCATTGACCGCTCGATTGGTAGGACATGCGGGTAGAACATACTGAAAACCTTTATTAGACAAACTTGTTTGATATAAAAAGCAACTTTATATAGTCTCAAGCGTCTTATTAGCAACAATTCTAGGATGGATTATTCAGTATGAAAAAAGGCGTGATGCTACTTGTGTGTCTCTTAGGCTTAAGCGCCTGCTCCACTAAATTCAGTTACCATTTCCTCGACTGGGCCATCGGCTGGGAGCAAGAGGATTATGTTACCTTAGATAAATCTCAGCAAAAGGCATTTGATGCCCTCATTGAAAAATTTGTCATTTGGCATCAATCCAAAGAGTTAGCTCATTATGTGGTGCAATTGACCGAAGTCGAAGGCCTCATAAAAACCAATACGTTAACGCCAGTGCTATGGGCAGATCATGTGAATATTGCTAAGCGGCATTGGTTTCGATTGTTTGAGTTCGCCTTGCCCGAGCTTCTACCTATCATAATGTCTTTGTCCGATGAACAGGTGAAGCAGATCCTCACAAAATTACGGGAGGAAGAGCAGGAGCTCGTTAAAGAATTTGCGGGTAAAACCCCTGAACAGTTACAAAAAGATGCCGATGAAAACCTTCAAACCCAATTTGATGATTGGCTTGGAAGTGTAACTGCGGAGCAAAAAGTGCTTATTCACCAATATAATCAACAGCGTTTATCCACCTTAGATATGTGGCTTGAGTACAGGCACGAATGGTTACGCCAGTTTGAGGTTGCACTGGGTCAGCGTGCCGATAAAGCATTATTAACCGAGCGTTTAACCTTGCTGATGACGCAGCCCGATGAGCTTAAGTCAGAACAACATAAAGTGTTTTTACGTAAAAATACTGAGGCATTTGGGACTTTGTTGTTGGCGATGAATGCGAGCTTATCGGAGCAGCAGTCTAAGCATTTTTATAAAAAGTTAGGTGGGCTCATTCAAGATCTCAAGGAACTGAATCAGGAAGCGATTGAAAAAGAAGCCTAGGCCATGAAAGATTTATTGCCTTGCTAGGGTCTATTCCTGCAAGCCAATAAATTAGTCAAAGAGAGACACTATGCCACTTGCATCCCTTTACCAAAAATTGCTCAATATGAGTCGCTATTTCGATGGCGTAGCGCCATTAGCCCTCAGGATTTACCTTGTGCCCGTGTTGATGCAAGCAGGCTATAACAAGCTCGCTCACTTTGAAGATACGGTTGCTTGGTTTGCCAATCCCGATTGGGGCTTAGGTCTGCCAATGCCGGCGGTAATGGCAGGATTGGCGGCGGGAACCGAGTTCTTTGGCGCTATCTTGTTACTGCTTGGGCTCGCGACGCGACTGATTTCTATCCCTTTGATGGTCACTATGTTGGTCGCCGCATTCACTGTGCATTGGCCAAATGGTTGGTTAGCGATTGCCGATGGTAGTTCTTGGCTTGCGAATGACAGAGTGCTTGAGGCAGGGGATAAACTGATAAAAGCCAAAGAGTTATTGCAGGAGCACGGTAACTATGACTGGCTGACCAGTTCAGGTAATTTTGCTGTGCTTAATAATGGTATTGAGTTTGCGATCACCTATTTTATTATGTTGTTGACACTTTTTACCTTAGGCGGTGGTCGTTACACTAGCCTAGATTATTTCATCGCTAAGCGCTGTAGGATTAAGTAAGTCTTTCTCAAGCGGGCTCAATTGTTAACTGCATCGGATTTTCAAGCGCATTTAATTTTTAAGTACACTCGATGGTAAGTGCACTCAACAAGTTAAATCCCACTCAAGCGGTGGGATTTTTTTATGCCTCTTTGTCAGCAATTTGCTATGCTTGAGCGCAATTTATATCGAACTAGGATAAGAACTTGGACGCTATTGAACTTTTACTCACTCGCCAATCAACTCCACGATTAACTGCTCCTGCTCCAGATGCGAGTCAATTAAAAATCATCTTAGATGCTGCCATTCGTGTGCCAGATCATGGCGCCTTAGCGCCATGGGAATTTATTATTGCCGCAGGACAAGGGTTAGAGACCTTGGCAGATATCTTTGTTGAGGCAGCGAAAGCGAGCGGCGCCGACGAGGATTTTGTCAATAAAGCTAAGGGCATGCCAATGCGTGCGCCTATGGTGATTACTGTCGTGGCGAAAACGCAGCAACATCCCAAAGTCCCCGTACTTGAACAGCTTATTGCAGCGGGTTGTGCGACCATGGCGATGCAGCAGGCTGCCTTTGCCTTAGGTTTAGGGGCAGTGTGGCGTACAGGGGATTTTGCCTTTGATGCGAATGTGAATGTTGCTTTAGGTCTTGAGCCACACGATCAAATTGTCGGCTTTTTGTATGTGGGTACGCCAGCCGTTACTGCTCCTAAGAAACCGCAAAAGGACGGCAGTCAGTACGTCCGTTATTTATAAATCCGCCCCTCTTTTTTAGTGGAGAAATTCTATGCAAGTTGCGCGTACTCCTAGACTCATCCTGCGGCAGTTAACCCCAGCCGACGCTTCTTTTATGTTAGTCTTGCTCAATAGCCAAGGCTTTATAGAGAATATCGGGGATAGAGGAGTACGCACACTTGTGCAGGCTAAGGATTATATCGTCAATGGACCGATGAAAAGTTATGCCGAGTGCGGTTTTGGTTTTTATGCTGTAGTGCTCGCCGAGAATGGATTCACTATTGGCATCTGCGGTTTAATCAAACGGCCGACACTGGACAATGTCGATATAGGCTATGCTTTTTTGCCGCAATATTGGGGCAAGGGCTATGCATTCGAAGCGGCTAAAGCCGCTTTTGACTTAGGTAAAAGTTTAGGTATTGAGCGTATTGTCGCGATTGTGAGTGCCCATAATAGTGCTTCAAAAGCTTTGCTGAACAAACTTGGATTACACTTTGAGAGTTGTTTGCAGCTCAGCCCAGATGATGAGCCTGTTGAACTGTTTGGTTAATCTTAACCTATTGTTTATATTGGCTTTTATTTTATTGTAATTCCGTCTTCTTTAATCTAGAATTTCGCAAAATTTATCGTTGAGATATGGCAATCATATCTCTTATCGACGCCCCTCGAAAATCAGGCTCACTTAATCCCTCCTTGAGCCCTTGAGTACAGCAAAAGCGTAGCCCTTTTTTGGATGTAGCATAATGGTTTCGCAATTAAGTGAAGCAATGCTGGACGTGATCGCTGATGCCTTGGTAGACAAAGGCTATATCTTTTTATCTGACTTAGTTCCTTCCTGTATTAGCCAAGTACTATTGGAAAAAATTCAATCAACTGAAATATATGAATTAAAAGCTGCCTCTATCGGTCGAGGTTCTGAACAGCACTTAAATCCAGACATTCGCCGTGACAGAATACAGTGGCTAGAAGAGCAAAATGAGCCCGATGCCCAGTATCTTGAGTTGATGACACAACTCAAAAATGGCTTGAATCGTCGCTTGTTTATGGGCTTATTCGATTATGAAAGCCACTATGCGGTATATCAGCCTGGGGCCTTTTATAAAAAACATGTTGATGCGCTAAAAGGCAGCCAAAATCGTATTTTAACCACAGTGTTTTTCTTAAATCCTGACTGGAAAGCGGCAGATTGTGGTGAGTTGATTATCTATGATGAAGCCGATATTGAGATTGAGCGCATCGCGCCTAAAATGGGCCATTTTGTGATTTTCCTCAGTGAGCGTTTTCCCCATGAAGTGACTAAAACCTTGGCCCAGCGTAATAGCATTGCGGGCTGGTTTAGGGTCAGTAACAGCGTGCATGGTTTTTAACTTTAGCTTTTAACTTCACCTGATAACAAACGCCTAAATGCTGCCCACAGGTTTAGGTGTTTTTGCTCTCGATTGCCGCTTTTGGTCATCGTCATCATCAATCATCAATCATCAATCACCAATCACCAATCACTTATCGCGACTGCGCAATGTCATTGGCTATTTCTCGGACATTGATTGGCCATCACGGCGTGTTCTTCCGCAGCAGTATTTATTCCAACCTGTTTTAACTGCCTTCTACTCATTTTTTCAATTTTTTTTACATTCTTAAGCTTTAGGTAATCTAAGCCGCCGACAATGGAATGAATTTGTCCAATCATGCTGAAAATAGGGTATTTTTTTATTCTCGTTTAATGTTAGGCTAGATAAAAACGTGCGCTACAACACACTTTTCTATCATCTAACGGAGGCGATACTGTGGGCTGTGAAGATAACTTAGGTTGTTTAAGTGGTGAGCATATTGTACTTGAGCCCTTATCTTTGTCCCATGTGGCGGCATTGAGTCTCGCCGTTACAGATGGTCAACTTTGGCGTTTATGGTTTACCAGTGTCCCTGAGCCAACTGAGATGAAGCTCTATGTGGCTAAAGCACTCGAAGAAAAAGCGCGGGGCCTGAGTTTTCCCTTTGCGGTGCGGGATAGAGTGTCAGGGGAAATCGTCGGATGCACGCGAATTTGCAACTGGGAGTCTGATAATCGTCGTCTTGAGATTGGATACACTTGGTATGCTAAACGTGCCCAGCGCACTGGGATTAATACTGAAGCTAAACTGCTGTTATTGACCTTTGCTTTTGAAACCTTAGACGCCATTGCCGTTGAGTTCCGTACTCACTGGCATAATCAAGCTTCGAGACAAGCCATTGCAAGACTGGGCGCTAAGCAAGATGGTGTATTGCGAAATCATAAGATTCTTAAGGACGGCACTATCCGCGATACCGTGGTGTATTCCATTATTGATACCGAGTGGCCAACGGTGAAAAACAGTCTGCAATTTCGATTGCGACAACGACCGCCAACACTCTAATGATAAATAGGAAAGGCCCATGGCAAGCATTATAACTCGAGTAGATGTGACTCATGTCCATGAGGTTGCAGTGTTATTCAATGAGTACCGACAGTTTTATGGGCGTAGGGATGATCTCGCGGCTGCGGAGCAGTTTATTCATTCAAGAGTGTCAGATGGCTCATCAGTGATATTTATAGCCAAAGATAATCAAGGGCTTGGATTAGGTTTTGTTCAAATGTATCCCAGTTTTTCATCGTTACGCTTGGCCCCTATGTTGATCCTCAATGATGTGTATGTGACTCAACATGCCCGATGTGTCGGTATTGGGCGGGCGTTAGTGCTACAGGCCGCCAGTTATGCCAAAGCGCATAATATGAGTTATTTGATGTTAGAAACACAGCAAAAAAACCAGCGCGCGCAGGGCTTGTATGAAGGTTTAGGGTTTGTGCGTAACCAAGATTTTTATATCTACGAACTTGAGCTCCACCGAGGGCTTGAGTAGGTTTATTTATGGCGATTAAAAGGAAAAGTAACATGTTAACTCAGGTAAAAACGTTAGTATTAGGTGGTTTAGTCTTAAGTGCCAGTACTGCAGTTTGGGCTGATGAAGCAGAAAAAGCGTTTAGTAAAGAAGCCATTGAATGTGCCGCTTACTATCAAATTAGCTCAGAAGCCATTGGGGCGATGAATGCACCGCAAATGCAGGCTGTGGGTGAGCGTTTAAAAAGTTCTAAAATTGAGTCTGAGAATTTAGCTAAGAAATACAGCTCTGAAGCTGAGGTCACTCAAGCGGTTGCCGATGCTAAAGCCCGTCAAATCGAAAGCTTAGGGGGGTCAAGCAACTTAGGTGCGTTAATGGGTAAATATAAAGAAGAATGTAAAAACCTGTTAGCCGATCCACAAAAGCGTTTAAATTATTGGACTATGGCGACGATGTAATCGTAGGTTTTAATCAGGGTAATCGTTTACGGATTGTGAAGAAAAGGAGCCTGATGGCTCCTTTTTTGCGTTAAAGTACAAGCACTAAGGAGCAGATGGGGCATTCATATTGAGTCGGTTTCCCCTAGATTTTAGCCCCGTTTGGTTTAGGGGCTTAGAACTAAGTTGCTTATTTTCAGCTCGGCTGAAACTCAACCGCAGTTTTTAGGGTCTTAGTTACATGGTCAAGTATTTAAGCCTTGGGTTTAAATTTTCCTCAGTTTTAAATTCTTAGTTCAGTTTACGATATTCAAAGATAATCAAATATGAGTACTAAATAGGAGCACTATGGTATTAACAATAATGGCAGCGACTGTTTTGAGTGCTGGAGTCTGTGGCTACCATTTAATCTATGGTAAGCGGGTTTTATTGGCGCCGCTCTTGAAGGCAAATGTGTCACAGCAAAGCAAGCAAATGCTACTGTGCTTATTTCACTGCCAATCGGTATTTTTTGTGGTTTCAACGGCTGCACTTTTAGCCTGTGCACTAAAGGTAATCCCTGGGATGTATGCCTTTAGCCTGTTGTTATTCCTCGGGATGAACTATGGGATCTTTGCGATTTGGCAGTTTTACATTGCCACTCTGAGTCCACCAAATAGTGGCCAGATGATCATAGTGCAAGCGCTGATTTTCTTACTCATTGGTATTTTGGCTATGCTAGGGCCACTCTTGTCTGCCGCATAAATTGCTCATGATAGTTTGTAAATCATCGCGATTGAAGCATCAGAGTTTGAAAAACAAACAGCGAATTATGGGGTTAATTGAATACCGTATTGGGCGGCGAGTTCAGCGAGTTTGCCATTATTGATGAGCAGTTCAATCCAGTGTGAGAGCCTTTTGCTATCGAGCTGTGAACTGGGGTTGAGTAAAATGCCATTAGTGTATTTTTGGTCCCATTTATCTGATATTAAAAGTAATTTCCTCTCTTCTGGATGAACCTTTAAATAATACTGTAAGTAAGAGTTAGTCACGGGTGCTATGTCGGCGCGTTCACGCAGAATGCTTTCGATAGAGGCGTTATTGTGACTGACGAACAAGGGACGAAATTGCTTTGCCAGCGTGTTCGCATCGGTTTCAAAGTGGGCAAACTAGTAGTGATATCCTTTGATAAACGCAATTGACTTGTTGGTTAAGTTTTTGAAATAGCTTTGGTTATGAGCTTTAGTTTTAAGTGCAATAAAGACTTCACCATCTATCATATGTAGCGGAATAAACTGAGTCGCTATTTTTTGCCATCCCCAAGCGGGATTCTCAAAGAGCATCATGTCGAAGCGACCTAAGGAATAGGCTTTATATCTGTGCTCAATACTGGTGACGGCAAATTTAAAGACCACTTCTTGTTGTACTTGATTTAGTGCATTAATGATATCGAGTGTGAGACCTGTGTAACGCCCGTCTTGTTGTTGATGGACATAGGGAGCAAATTGATAACCACCGACATGAATTGTCGGAATTGACTTGGGAATCGCTGGCGACTGAACTTTATCTTGGGCGATAGCCGTGGTAAATGCGCTAATGCTTAAGGCTAAACAAAAGAGTAGACGACACAACTGGCTCAATATCATAGTCACCCCTTGTTATTTTTAGCATGAATGATTTTTTACAAGTATACACAATTTAATTTGTTCAATGCTGTCGATAAAGTGCGAATTTTAAATCTGTCATAGTAAGCTAGCGCAAACAGGATGAGGGAGATTTCACATTGAGCAAGATAAAATCTCAAGTGTGTGGTTGGGTTGAACAGGGACATATCACGCAAGAGCAGGCGAATAAGCTTTATCGACAGGTGACAGTCTTGCCGGATGGGTCGAGTTGGCGTCGCTTAATCGCTCATTTATTACTCTGGTTCGGTGCGTTAAGTTTTGCCTGTGGGGTGATTTTTTTCTTTGCCTATAATTGGCAATCTTTGGGGCGATTTGCCAAATTTGGACTGATTGAAGTGGCGATAATACTCGCTATCAGCGCATTTGCTTGGCTCTATTATCGTGCCAACATTTATTCCCCTGTTAGTTCTTATCGTAAAGATAGCACTTTTGGTGCGACGACAGCCAATGGCGTGCTACTGGCCGCAAGTGTGTTAGTTGGTGGCTTATTAGCGTTAGTTGGGCAAACCTATCAAACGGGCGCCGATCCTTGGCAGTTATTCGCGCTATGGGCATTCGTTATCTTACCCTTTGCTTGGGTGGCGGGATTTGATGGTTTATGGCTGTTGCTGGTGGGACTGCTAAACCTTAGCATAGGGATATTTCTGGATTCCTTTTCCCATTTCTGGGGATTATTTTGGGGCGCTCAAGGACAATTGCTGATCTTTATCTGTTTGAATTTATTTACCTATTATGCTTTTGTACTTTTAGACCACAAAGTCGCGGGGCGCTGGCATGCGCCAATCCTTGAATATGCCTGTTCATTGTTTGCGATGGGCTGTTTTACTTGGTTAATCACTTGGCTTATTTTCGACGATTTCCTTGAACTTGATAGCTTCAGCACTGGGATCTTCTGTGGTTATTTTGCCCATCTGATATTCGGATTCGTTATTTTTCGTTATAGATTACCACGCATATATCCCTTGGCCTTGGGCGGTTTTAGCCTGATTGCCGTAGGTGCCGCGTTACTGATAAAGCTGATGTTTGAGGATAATGACCCCATAGGTGGATTTTTGTTTATTGGGCTTTATATCATTTTGGCAAGCACAGGTTTGAGTATTTGGTTGAGGGAGCTAAGCCGGAAACTTAAACCTCAGTTTGTAGGAATCGCCACCCAAGGGAGCGTGGGCGTGGGAGATGTTCATGAGCAACAATAATGGTTTACAGGATAGCGAAATGATCACTCGACCCTGCACTGATAGTGTTACGTCAATCGACGCTTCGAGTGAATTAAGTCTAATCAAACTCTGGCAAGCTTTGTATGCCGAAGGCAATGTTAGTGCTGCTCAAATGCCAGAAGACCATGATATCCCTTGGTATATTGCCACTATGCAGGCGTTTGCTGCTTGGATAGCGGCGTTGTTTTTATTGAGCTTCATGATGGCAGTGTTTGGTGCCATTTTTGAGCATGTTGAAGAAGATGTCATTTTATTTATCGGCTTAACCTATTTAGCCTTGGGGATTGGGCTGTATTTTTTACCGCGGCAACAGATTTTTATTGAACAATTTGCTTTTGCCGCCTGTTTGAGTGGTTTGATCAGTGTGGCATGGGGATTATTTGATTTAATTAACAATGATTTTAGCCTCACATGGTATCTCTGTATGGCGGGTATTACATTGTTATTGTGGGGCTTGATTGCCCATGGGCTAGCCCAGTTTGTATTCGCTTTTTGCTTAAGTTGGTGCGTGATTGGCCTGATGGCAAAATTTGAACTGCTCAATTTTAGCCCGAGCCTTTTTGCCGTAGTCATTAGTCTAGTGTTATTAAATATCAATCAGTTCGGGCGTCATTATCGCAGGGCTCGGATGCTCATCTATGGTTTCGCACTCGCGTTGCTTTCGTTGCAGTTGATGCACGCTTTTAGTATGGACAGTATTTTTGAAGCCTTATTTAGCCCTTGGCAGCAAAGCCTGTGGCTGACACTGACTCATCTGTTGATTATTTTCGCTATTTGCGGATTTTTATTGGTGACAATCTTGCGCGAGCGCCAGCAATCACTAAGCTCACCAGCGGCGCTGGGGTGTGTTATCGGTTTAGTCATCGTTAGCGGTTTATCTTTACCTATGCAGGGTTTATCAACGGCTATTCTATTGATCTTGCTTGGTTATTATTGCAACGAGTCTTGGTTGAAAGGTATGGGAATGGTGTCGGCGCTGTTATTTGTCAGCGGGTATTATTATTCCCTAGAGACAACTCTGTTACTTAAATCTGGTTATTTGATGGGCTTAGGCGCCTTGCTGTTGGTGGCAAGGTTAGTGATGTGGTGGTTATTTCCTGCCAATGAAAATGCCAAGGAGACTGTGTGATGGGCAATGTGATGGGAAAACTGTCGGCTTCACATAAATGGGCGCTTGGGCTCGTATTATTCACAACAGTGGCGATTCTCGCTGGCGTGAATTGGCGCATTTTCAAATTCGAACAGCTGCTTAATCACGGCCAAGTGGTGCGTTTTGCATTAGCACCGGTCGATCCGCGCTCATTAATGCAGGGTGATTACATGGCGCTTGAATATGCAATTGCGCGCGATGTGCGTAGCGCCTTAGCGCCGCAACAAATGCAGGGGCAGTTATTGCTGGCTGTCGATGGGCAAAAAGTGGCGCGTTTTGTGGACTTTTATACCGACCAAGCACTTGGTAAAGATCAACTACGAGTGCAGTTTCGTGTCCGTGGTAATCAAATTAAGCTCGCATCGAACAGCTTTTTCTTTGAAGAAGGACAAGCCGATCATTTTAGTGCAGCTAAATACGGTGAGTTTAGAGTGAATTTGCAAGGTGAGTTACTGCTCGTCAGTTTACTCGATGAAAAGCTTCAGCCCTTATAACCCTGTGTCAGGATTGCCATCCATTTGTTCTGCTTACTTGATTAACCTCGATTTATCTCTGGCCGCACTGTGTAGTGCGGCCAGCATCTCCCGTACTGCTTTCTTCCTAGTTCTGATCGCTAAATCGCACGAATAATATCCACCTTAAGTTGCAACTTTGATGCAACCAATTTGTAACCTTGACCGCCTATAGTATCGTCAGTCTTCGAGGTGATATCACCTTGAAGCATCTAAGCGCATCAATTAAATACCAAATATTAAAACAATACATTTAGGGGTCTCAATGTTTAACACTAAAACTGTGCTGGCGTTAGCCATCAGCAGCGTTTGTGGGCTTGCCCATGGCGCGGATAATTTGATCATTTCTGAATATGTCGAAGGCAGCAGTAATAATAAAGCTATCGAACTGTATAACCCAACCGCGGGCGCTATTGATTTAAGCCAATACCAATTGCGCTTCTATTTTAATGGCAGCACAAACGTCGGCACGACCATTGCGCTCACTGGCTCATTAGCGGCAGGGGCGACTTATGTGGTTGCCGATAATGACTCTTCTGCCGATATCCTTGCGGTTACAAATCAACAGAGTAGCGCCAGCTTCTTTAACGGCGACGATGCGATTGAACTGACCTATCAAAATCAAGTCATTGATAGTTTAGGCCAAGTCGGTGTTGATCCCGGCGCCGAGTGGGGCAGTGGTGATCTCTCCACTCAAGATAATACCCTGCGCCGTAATCCTGATCTGCTGATTGCCGATCCTATCAGTACCGATGCAGTAAGCTTTAGCACTTGGCTAGGTTTTGCGAAGGATGATGTTTCTGATCTTGGTAAATTCAGTGCGGGTACGCCAACCGATCCCGTCGACCCTCCACCAAGCTCTTTAGTGTGCGGCGAAGAAGCCACAGCAATTCATGCGCTTCAAGGCGCGGGCGCTGCCAGCCCTGTTAATGGTCAAACTTTAGTGGTTGAGGCGGTTGTCGTCAGTAATCAAGAAGCTGGTCTTAAGGGCATTTTTGTACAAATGGCCGATAACGAAGCCGATAGTGATCCCAAAACCTCGGAAGGTGTGTTTGTGTATACCGGCAATGCGCCTACAACTTATGTGGCAGGCGATCGTATTCGTTTAAAAGCCAAAGTCACTGAATATCAAGGCTTAACTGAACTAACGACTTTATCAGAACACAAGTTGTGTGCTACAGGACAAACGTTACCAAAGGCCGCGCTAGTGACCTTACCAGTTAACAGCAGTGATGATTTTGAGCCCTTTGAGGGCATGCGTGTTCGTTTTAGCCAAGATTTAGTGGTGAATGAAGTCTATAACCTAGGCCGTTATGGCGAGATTTCATTAGGCAGTCAGCGGCACTTTATTGGTACGCAGGTGGCTGCGCCGGGCGCGGATGCGCTAGCTGTGAGTGCAGCCAACCAACGTGACAGTATTTTATTGGATGACGGTTTAACGGCGCAGAATCCTGATCCTGTGCAATTCCCCGCTCCTGGTTTGAGCGCATCAAACACTGTGCGTGTAGGCGATAAAGCCACATCGCTCACAGGTGTAATGCACTATGGCTTTAATCTGTATCGCATTATGCCAATCGAAACGGTGAACTTTGTGGCGGAAAACCCACGCCCAGTTGCGCCCACATTGGTTGATGGTGGTAATCTAAAAGTCGCTAGCTTTAACGTGCTTAACTACTTCAATGGTGATGGCCAAGGTGCAGGTTTCCCAACCGCGCGTGGTGCCAATACCTTAAGCGAGTTTGAGCGTCAAAAGGCGAAGATTGTCAGCGCCATGGTGGGCATTAGTGCCGATGTATTTGGTTTGATGGAAATTGAAAACGATGGCTTTGGCGCTAATTCAGCCATTGCCGATTTAGTCGCAGGTTTGAATGCCGCTGTGGGTGAAGCACGTTACGCTTATATCGTGCCAACAGGCATGAATGCGATTGGCACCGATGCCATCACAGTCGGCTTGATTTATCGCAGTGATAAAGTCACGCCGCAGGGCGCTGCACGTATTTTATCCAGTGCAAATTCGCCATTAGATAGCGATCAACAGCCCCTGTTTGACGATAGCAAAAACCGTCCAATGCTGACGCAAGCCTTTAGCGTGAACGGCAGTGAAGAAGGCGTAGTTGTTGCGGTTAATCACCTTAAATCTAAGGGCAGTGAATGTGCGGGCGAACCTGATCTTAACGACGGTCAAGGCAACTGTAATATCACTCGTACCCGTGCGGCGACGGCTGCAGGTCAATGGATTAGCGAGCAATATCCAGATCAAGGCGTATTGCTGATTGGTGATTTGAACGCCTATGCGAAGGAAGATCCATTAACTGCTTTAGGTAATGCAGGCTTTAGTGAGCTGTTTGCCAAACTTGAAAAGCCAAATCCTTATTCCTATGTGTTCTCGGCTGAATCGGGTCAGTTGGACCATGCTTTAGCAAACGCTGCCCTGGTGGATAAAGTGGTGGATGTGACGCAGTGGCATATCAATACCGACGAACCACGCGTTTTGGATTACAACGAAGAGTTTAAGACGCCCGCTCAAATCCAAGACTTATTCGCAAGTGATGCTTACCGCTCATCGGATCACGATCCTGTGGTGATTTCACTCTTACTTGAAGCGGAAAAAGTCGCGCCAGTGGCCAGTTTCACTCAAGTGGTGAATGGCGCTGCAGTGCAACTGACATCCACTTCAACCGACAGCGACGGACAAATCGTGTCAGCTGAGTGGAGCTTTGGTGATAACACTGCCGCAGTGGGTGAGGTTGTGACCCACAGTTACAACCAAAGCGGCGAGTATCTGGTTACGCTAACTGTGACTGATAATGATGGCCTAACCCATAGCACGTCGCAAATGGTGACAGTGGTTGCTGACAACGTGAAACAACCACCCGTTGCGCAAATTCAGCGTATCAATTTACTGTTCGTCGATATGTTTATCTCGACTAGCTATGATACCGATGGCGTGATCAAGCAACATAAATGGACGTTCGACAATGGCACCCGCGCTAACGGTCAAGTGGTATTACGCCTTGCCCGCCGTGGACAACACACAGTTGAACTGACCGTTAAAGATAACGACAAGTTAACGGATACTACGACGCTGACTTATCGTTAAGCCAGTCTTTTTATTCCGTTGATTTTAAGTGACGCCAAGCTCGCAGCCGCGGGCTTTTCTTTTTGCCCAAAAGCAAAATAAAGTTGTTGTCAGTTGTGACGCATCAATTGTCATTGTTTCCCCAGTGACTCGTCACCTCTTTATTTAACAAGAAGCCTCCCTGAGGGCTCTAATAAAATATCCCTGTTTTAGAAGGTTACAGGTGCAACAATGACAATCCTCATTAACCCTTCAGCTGTTCGTTTAGCTAAAAAGATATTTGCCCCAAAGCAAGATAATTTTGTCGTCAGTTTGCAGCATGA